>JASHQT010000076.1 GCA_030039005.1 Bryobacteraceae bacterium | reverse complement strand
GTGCCGGAGCCGAGCCGGATCGCGGCGGTGGCCACAACAAAGGACCAGATTTTCGCCAATACCGCGTTATCCTATCCCGATTACCGCGACTATCGCGACGGCAATCACACCTTCGACGGATTGATGGCGGCGTCAGGAGCGCAGTTCGGCTTCAAGCGGGACCCCAAGGCTCTTCCTAAAATCGCGGTCGGCATGTTTGTTTCCGGTAACTTCTTCCGCACCTTGGGCGTGCAGCCGGTGATGGGGCGGGCGTTCATGGATTCCGAGGACCAGGAACTCGGCCCCGAAGCCGTCGTGGTGCTGGGTCACGATTTCTGGGTCCACCAATTGAACTCCGACGCCTCCGTTGTGGGTTCCACTCTTTGGCTGAACAGCGTGCCGTTCACGGTGATTGGCGTCGCGCCGGAGGAGTTCACGGGCCTTGACCAGTACGTCAAATACGCGATGTTCGTCCCGCTCGCGATGTCGCCGCGCCTGATGGGAGCCAACAATCTCGAAAAGCGCGACATTCGCTGGTTGACGGTGAAAGGACATCTCAAGCCGGGTGTAAGCGTCGCGCAGGCCGCGGCGGATATGAACGCCATCTGGAGCCACCTCGCGCAAATGTACCCGCAGGACGACCGCGATCATCCGGTGGAGGTTGCAACCGAGCTTCAGATGCGTATCCGGCAATCGCCCCCGAACGCTGCGCTGGTGGTGATGCTGCTATTACTTTCGTTCTGCGTGCTGTTGGTAGCCTGCGCGAATGTCACGGGTTTGCTGCTGAGCCGCGCTCGGGCCCGCTCCCGAGAAATGGCGGTGCGCCTGGCGATTGGCGCGGCGCGGGGCGCGCTCATCCGCCAACTGCTGCTCGAAAATCTGCTGCTCGCCCTCGGTGGCGGGATTCTCGGCGTAGCCGTCGCCTATGGCGGCGCGAGTTTCTTTAACAGCATCCCGATCCCCATCGATGTGCCGCTGGCTTTCCACGTTTCGGTGGATGAGCGCATGCTGATCTTCACCATCGCCGCTTCGCTCATCAGCACATTCCTGTTCGGCCTGACGCCGGCGCTGCAAACCACGCGGCTCGATCTGGTGTCGTCGCTTAAGGCGGCCGACGCCGATAGCGCGGGTAAGCGCCGTTTGTGGGGGCGCAACTCCATCGTCGCCGGCCAGGTGGCTTTGTCTTTGGTTCTGCTGATCGTCTCGGCGGTTTTGCTCGAAGGCTTCCGCGGCGAGCTGCTCGCGGGTCCCGGCTTTCGCATCGACCGCCTGTATCTCACCAGCCTCGACACTACGCCGGAGCATTACGATGAGAATCAAACTCGCCGGTTCTATAGGGATCTCTTGGAGAAAGCCCGCCAGGCGCCGGGAGTGCGTTCGGCCGCTTTGATCTCCGCCATTCCGCTTCTGGGCGGCGGCGGAGTCAACATCGTTCCCGAAGGCTACACGCTTCCGCCCAAGCAGGATTCGATTTCCGTCCCCAATGACTATGTAAGCGACGGTTATTTCCAAACCGCGGGCATTGCCATCCTGCGCGGGCGCGGGTTCCTGGAGACGGACGGCCAGGACACGCCGCTGGTGGCCGTGGTGAACGAACAGTTCGCGCATCACTATTGGCCGCATCAGGACGCACTTGGAAGACGCTTCCACATGCGCTCGGCTACCGGACCGCTGGTCGAGATCGTGGGTATCGCGAAAATAGCGAAATACTTCTGGATCGCCGAGCCTCCCCAGGATTTCATCTATCTGCCTTACACGCAGGAGAAACTTCCGGCTCTCACCCTGATGGTCGAAAGCGACGCAACCGATGCGGCGACGCTCGCGCCCGTGGTGCGGGACGTAGTGCGCGGCATCGATCGCGACATGCCAGTCACCAACGCGCGCACCATGCAGGATTACTATACGCAGCGCGCGGTGAAGACGCCGGATATCATCGCCGAAAGCGTCGCGGGATTGGGCTTGATGGGCCTGGTGCTCTCGATGATCGGATTGTACGGTTTGATCAGCTATTCGGTCAGCCGGCGATCGCGCGAAATCGGCATCCGTATGGCGATTGGAGCCGACCGGCCCACAGTGATCCGCATGATTCTGCGGCAAGGGCTGGTTCTCGGGGCGATCGGCTGCGCGATCGGATTGATCATCAGTTATTTTGCGTGCCGCGCGGTGATCACGCTGGCGTGGGTCGCCACGTTCGATCATTTGAACTACGCGCTGTTCCCGGCGATCGCGATCCCGCTGCTCATCATCACGGTGCTGGCCTGCTACGAGCCCGCGCGCCGCGCCTCGCTGGTAGATCCGGTGAAGGCCCTGCGCGATGAATAGCAGCGCATCGCTACGGGATCGGGCTGCATCTGATGGGTGTTACCCTGCTGTGTGGGGAGGCTACCTTGTCTATTCGACCCGTAAAGAAACTCATCAAGTCCAAACCGACGCTCGAAGGAGCGGGCGTGCATCTGCGCCGTGCGTTTGGTTTTGGCACTACCTCCGATTTCGATCCATTTCTGCTTCTCGACGACTTTCGCAATGACGTTCCCGAAGATTATTTAGCCGGCTTCCCATGGCACCCACATCGCGGCATTGAGACCGTTACCTATGTGCTCGCCGGAACCGTCGATCACGGCGACAGCATGGGCAATCGCGGGACTATCGCGGCCGGCGACGTCCAATGGATGACTGCGGGCCGCGGCATCATCCATCAGGAGATGCCCAAAGGCGACCAGAGCGGGCGCATGCACGGGTTTCAACTGTGGGCCAATCTTCCGGCGGACCTCAAGATGACCGCGCCGCGCTATCAGGAGATCAAGGCGCCTGAGATTCCGCTGGTTACCGATGATGATGGCACCGAAGTACGCATCGTGTGCGGCGAATTCTGGGGCAAGCGGGGGCCGGTGGATGGCGTTGCGGCTGATCCCATGTACCTGGATGTCTCGGTACCTCCGGGAAAACGCAAAGTGCTGCCCATCGAGACCACACGGCATGCGTTCGCCTACGTATTCTCCGGCGACGGCAAGTTCTGCAATGCTTCGGGGCCTTTGGCGGTGCCGACCGAAAGCGTGGGCTGGCTCGACACCACACCGCCCGTCGACGCCGACAACCGGTCGCTGGTGCTGTTCGATCAGGGCGATGAGCTGAGCGTGCAGGCGGGCGAAGAAGGCCTCCGCTTCCTTCTGGTGTCGGGCAAGCCGCTCCAGGAGCCTGTGGCGTGGTACGGCCCGATCGTGATGAACACGCAGGAGCAGCTTCGCGAAGCGTTCACCGAGCTGGAGCAGGGTACATTCCTGCAGCGCAACGGCGATTAATGGCTGCCGCTCGCCGTCGTATCGTATTCGTTCACGAATAAATTCGCAATCGGGTTGATGTGGGCTTCCACTAAATGCCCGCCGTGGACCGTGCCGTCTACGAGCACGAAGACCACGTGCGCGTGGAACTGCGGCTTGCCATTTTGCATCGTGATCTCGCCCTGCAGTGAGACCAGCTCGCCTTTCTGATCGATGTTGAAGCGCTTGAACGCGCCCTTTTCCGGATCGTAGGCCGAAACCACCGCTGAACTGATACCGCCCAATCCGCGGACTTCGCTGAGTTTGAGATTATATTTTTCGGCGAATTCGGTCATGCCCGACATCAGTTCATCGCCGGCAGAAAAATGCACGGCGAACGAGCGTGAGGGCGAGGCAGGCAGCGTCTCCACTTTCATCTTCGGCGCCAGGCCGGGTTTAACGGGAACGATGCGCGGCAGATAATTCGGATCGTTCGGCGCGGCCGATTGCGCGGCTAGACTCAGACTCGCTGCCAGCAGAACCAGGATGGTTTTCATTTCGCGGCTCCCATGTTTTCGTAATACTTCACTTGATTTCCGCTGATGGCGACGATGTCGGGACGGCCGTCGCCATTGATGTCGGCAATCCTCACGCCCGATCCGGCCATCATGTTTTCATCCAGCAGCTCGTGACGCCACTGGGTGCCCGAGTCGTCTTCCGAATAAAAAATGTGGACGCTGGCCGGAAGCGGGTGCCCGCGGTTGGTGACATCCACGGCGACGATATCGTCGCGCCCGTCGCCGTTCAGATCGCCCACCGCGATTTGATGACCCTGAATGAACCCCTTGAAGATTACGTGGCGCTCCCATTGCCCGTTCTTGTTCACGTAAACAACAATCTGATCGCCATGGAACGGCTCCTGCGCCGCCAGGAACCGCTTGCCTTTGATGTAAATCGGGAACATGTCGTTGGCGCCCTGGGTCTTTTCGTCCTCGCCGGGTACCGCTCGCTCGGCGTCGCCTGGCGAAAGCTGCTTGCGTTCCAGATGCAGCTTTTCGCCGTGACCGGTGGGCGTAAACAGCGCGATGCCATCGAAGCCGGCAAGGAGCAGCTCGTCCCGCCTTCCGGGCGTCCACTTAACCGTATGCAGGTCGTGAAGCATGCCATTGGATGTGTCATCCAGCGTCTCGCGCTGCCAGGTTCCATCAAGTACCAACGGGACGCGCCAGTAATACAACGGCACTTTATCTTGATATTTCGGCTCTTCCCAGCCCTTCAAACCGACTAGCGGCGCAACGACGATTTCCTTTTTCCCGTTGCCTTCCAGATCGGCCCAAGCGGCGCGGTGAGCGGTGGGTACGTAGCCAACCAGATACGACTTCCACATCTCGTTGGGATTGGTCTGGCTCTTCAACAGCCACACCGAGCCTTTCGCGGTTTTTGGATCCCGGCCGAAATCGGCGAGCAGCGCAAATTCCGGGATGCCGTCGCCGTCGATGTCGGCGGGCGCGGCCCACAGCATGGCCCGCTTGTCGTTCAGCATGACGTGTTTTTCCCAGGTCGGATTTTCATACCAGGCCAGCTCGGTACCGCCGGCCGCAACTGGAATAATGTCCGGCTTGCCGTCGTGATTCACGTCGGCGATGGCGACGCTGTAGCCGCCACGCAGCTTGTCGGTGATGAGGTGGGTGGTGAACTGAACCGAGGTGGACGGCGCGTTGCCGGCGATCAGGGCAATCCCGACGCCGACCGCAGCCGCCGCAACCGCGGCTATGCGCGTGAAATAGGTAGTCACAACGCATCCATGATATAGGAACGAAGGAAGACCAGGAAGACGAGGGAGGCAAGGAATACGAGGGATTTTTGCGAACGAAATGCGCGTTGGTGCGTATTAACACTACATAGGAGGTCGCCGATGCTCCGTTTGCTGGCCGCTGCTCTGGTTTGCGCCGCCCTGTTGAAGGCCGTGGATTCCGACGAAGACCACGTCCGGAAATCGATGCCCGTCACCTCGGCTACCCGTCTGGTCTTGAATGCCGACGCGGGCGGCGTACATGTCCAGCCCGGCGCCTCGAAGAACGTCG
>JASHQT010000075.1 GCA_030039005.1 Bryobacteraceae bacterium | reverse complement strand
TGCGGTATCACGGGACGATGGCACGATGTGCGCCACACCTTCGTAACGGATCTGCTCGAAAATCCGGATGTCTCGGACCAGACCGTCATGGACATGGCGGGTCACGTGAGCCAACAGATGCTCAAGCATTACAACCACACCAGGACCGAGGCGAAGCGCCGAGCGGTCGCAGGATTAGAACGCCGTGCTAAGGAATCCACTAAGGTCACGGCCCAGAACTGATCGTTTTTGCTTGTAAGTTATTGGCTCCTCAGGTAGGATTCGAACCTACAACCCTTCGGTTAACAGCCGATGCACATTGCTAGAAATTGCTTCAGCCGTGCAGAAACTATATCACATTCATCATTGTTCTACGCTAGTATTTGTCGGAGTTGGCCTCGAATGATTTCGTAAGTCCACTGAAAAAAGGAACGCCGCCAGGTGAACGAACTTGGCGGCGCGGGGGATTACTTCGAAACGACGTGGTAGGTGCGGACGCCATCCGCAGGCTTTTCAGAACGGACCCGCAATCCCATTTTTTTCTTGATCGCACCGCTCAGAAATCCGCGCACCGAGTGGGGTTGCCAGCCGGTCGCTTTTTGCAACTGTTCCAGGGATGCTCCGTTCGGACGCTTCAGCAGCGCCAGAATCTTGGCGGTTTTGGAGCGCCCGTTACTCTGTGATTGACGAGCCCGTTTTGTTCTTGCGTTTTTCTTGCGATGAGCGCCCGCCGACTTCTTTCGGGGCTTGGGTTCAGCGGCTGATTGCTGCTCCGCTGTGTTGAGCACGGAGGCTGCTTGGTCTGACGTCATAAGTTGTGTCTCCTTCGGCGGCGGTGGCCGCGCGGTCAGGACATGATCCCTCTGGTTTGCCGAACAAGCAACGGCGATGCGATGACTCACGTTGATTTCGGAGAACAGACGGCGATGGTACAAGCTGGGTCCGACAAGTGTGCCCCAACCGTCCGTTCCTGTCCTGGCTCAACTATTGTGCGCGCCTCATCGTTCTGCTCTCCATCCTTTTTCTCAAGCCTGCTGATTCTTGCCTCGAACCCGTCATCACGTTGGTAGTCGCGAATATCTGCCAACATGGAGTGAAGCTTTTCGCCCTCCTGAGCAGGAATGTTGCCTTTGCCAGTTTCCCGGATTAGTTGCTGAATCGCTTGCTCAGTATCTTTGAGGTTGCTGAGATCTGGGATTCGGAATCGCACCCTAGAACGGGGTTGCAGGGCCAACATTACCTCGAAGAATAACCTGGCCGCTCGGATATCTCCACCTAAAGCTTCAGAGATCAGTTTTGTTAGAAGCGGAGCGCCATATTTGTCAAACAGCTCCTGGATTTCTCGAGTTCGCTTGTTGCGGCTTCCTTTGGGGCGCCCTTGCCCAAATCTGTTACCGGGTTGAAATGGTCGTCCTCGGATCATGCGGCTTTCTCCTTATCCAGCTGCTGCCTGGCTTCGCGTCGCCGTTCACCGAGCTCGGCAAAACCCTCGCCGGTTTCAAGCTGCGCCGCCCCGCCGGAGTAGCTCTGCCACCGCCGCACAATGACGTCGGCATATTGAGGGTCGATTTCGACGAGCCGTGCACGTCGGCCAGTTCGTTCGGCTGCCAGTAACGTGGTTCCTGATCCACTGAACGGATCTAATACTAAATCGCCTTTACGACTACTGTTTGAAATCGCACGCTCGACCAGTTCCACCGGCTTCATCGTGGGATGCTCTTTATTCGATCGCGGCTTGTTGACGAACCACACATCTCCTTGTGTGCGATCCCCGCACCAGTGATGTTGGCCCCCTTCCCGCCACCCGTAGAGGATCGGCTCGAACTGCCGCTGGTAGTCGGAATGGCCAAGCGTAAAGGTATGCTTGGCCCAGATGATGTAGGTCGACCAGTGGCCGCCGGCTTGACGGAAGGCTTCATAAAGGTTGTGCAACTCCCGCGACGACATACAGATGTAGATGGCACCCGAGTTAGCGGCCAGCATGGCCTGACAGGCTGCAGAAAGAAACACTCCAAACTCGTCGCCCAGATCATCATTCACGATCGTCAAACGCTTGGAGGTCTTGCCCTCATAGGCTGCGTTGTAGGGCAGGTCGGTGAAGATCATGTCGCTCGATCTTCCATCCAAGACTCGGGTGAGCTGATCAGATTTCGTAGAATCTCCGCACAGCAGACGATGTTCTCCCAGGATCCAAAGATCGCCAAGTTCAGTAACCGTCTCCTCCGCCACTAGCGGCGCTTCGTCGGCATCGGCCTGTTTTTGCTTCAGATCGGCGAGGAGGTGGTCTACCTCCCGCTGATCAAAACCAAGGATGTCCAAGTCGCTACAGCTTTGCGCCACTAACTGCAATTCAAGACGGAGCATCTCTTCGTCCCAGCCGGAATTGAGGGCCAAGCGGTTGTCTGCAAGCCGGAAGGCTCGTTTCTGGTTCTCACTTAGATGGTCTAGAACGATCACCGGAACTTCGGGCAGCTTGAGCTTATGGCCCGCCATGACACGTCCGTGCCCGGCGATAATTCCTCCGTCGGGATCCACAAGCACAGGATTGACAAAGCCAAACTCGGCGATGCTCCCTGCGATTTCAGCGACCTGACGGTCGGAATGCGTGCGAGCATTGCGCGCGTAGGGGATTAGCCGTTCGAGCGGCCACATTTCAACTTTTAGTGTCGAAGATAACATTCATTTTCTAAGCTCCTTTCGAGACTGTTTTCTCCATTAGTGTTAACAACATGCGAGACTTACCACCCGGCAGGTGATGCATCTCGGGAAATCCATCGTTCCTTTCTAAGGGCTGTTCATGATGGCGCGTGCCAGTTCAAGCAACCCCTCACACGGTCCGCTAATTGTCACTGCCCGCCGAATCAGATCCAGATGGAGGGCCTCTCTGGGGGCCAACTGTTTGGATCCTAAAGCGGCTGCCAGTAGGCGCATGGCGTACCCGTCACGGCCGTAAATCCTCCGAATACTGCCGTCCGACAACCTGACATTCACCGGCTCGAAGCAAACCTGAGCTTCGAGTGCCCGCAAGCGCTTTTCTAACATCCGTCTATTGTGCATACCGACACAACAAGCCCTAGGGGTGTAGCCATTCGGCCTGAAGAGTGCTTGGCTACCTCTGCAATCCGAGGGCGATGGCGCCAGTTACAGTCGCCGTTCTAAGTTTCCTTGATTCTTAGTCAATCGTATACGCTCCGACCATCCGGATCGCGAGCGGAGAGGATAACCCCTACAAGTTCAGCAGGATATCGGTAGATCTTATTTAGGCTCCGCAGCCTGCTTCTGACCCAGCGGCATGGACTTAATGGGAAGGAATTGGATTTAAATCCGAAAATGGCCCTGACCGACTCCATCGCAATATTTTCTAAGAGCATCAAGAACGCTTGCCCGCTGCCGGCTTTCCGCCAACTCCAGATCCGACCACTTTGATACGCCTAGGCTCTGCCCGTCGCCGAGTTCAATCTTATACGCTTGGAAATCCCCAAGGGGTACGTCAGCGGCCTCCAATTCACTGCAAATCTCAGGAAGATGATCCCGCCAGTCACCGCCATATCTGTTGATGGCAGATCGAATCGCGTCTCGCCGCAATGTGTTCGGGCGCCTGCCCCGTCTCTTCTGTTTACTTGACGGTTTAGGGGGAATGATGCGGTGGACGAGGGCTTCAACCGCACAATCTTGAACAGAAGGCCATCCTTCTTCCCAGATCGCTGATCCGAACGCGCGGAATCCGAGCCGCAGACGGTCGCGATGCGGATGCGCGGCGAGAAAATCGTCCCAGGTCCGTTTTATTGTCTGCGCCTTGAGTTCGGTCAGATCCCGCGCATCAGAAGCAGCGCGTCGGATATCCGCTTTGGCCCACTCACGGGCATCGTCCAGTAATTCTTCTTGTCGCGCCGCGTCAGCCGCATCCCTGCCAACGCGCCGCGCGTAAACCGCATTCAGGTAGGCTTCCCGTCTCTTCCTTTTCCGCCAAGGAGTAAAATGCTGCAAGATAGCCACAGGTTGGATTGTAGATGTCTCCGCTTGGCTCTTCTGCTCATCCTCTTTCACTTGCTGCCGCTCATCTGCGGAGGCTTTCAGGCTCATTTTGTAGAGCTGAATGTTGCTTCGGAGGTCGCGGTGCAGTTGCGTTACTTGCCCTGCAGCGGCCATGCCATACTCCTCAAGTAGCAGTTCCACGAGCTGGTCCACATTCGCCACAAACTGCTGAACAGACTCCTCGCTTTTCGCGTCTGTCCGACTCCAGAGCATATTTGCATAGTCAATGAAGGTGATGCCGGCGGCGTCCGCGCGGCCATCGTTTGCTGGCTCAATCACCCATTCCTCTATTTCTTGGGACCCGGCCACGAGCCGTCGCTCCGATGCTGCTTTGGCCCCATGTGCAAGGATTTCTTCGCAGGACTTCGAGGTCGACTCGATCGCACCCTGCTCCGCTTCATCTAACCCACCGCACAATTTACTCAGACGGTTTGCCAACATTTCTTCAGTCGAGTCCATCGATCAACCTCACCATAAACTAAGCCCGGAGCCGCTGCCCGAAAAAAACGCCTCCAATACAAATTCATAACATAATGTTTCGTCGGTTAGGAAGCCGACAGTTTCCTAAGAGTTTACGTCATCCAAAGAGACCAACTCCGCAGTTCGGACAGTACCGTTGCAACGATTAGCTCACGATGATTTCGGTGCCGGAAAATTCAAGGCCAGTTCCGCTCGCCAGACGAGGAAACTGATCCATCCCAACGGCCTAGTATTCAGGGAATGGTTGGTATCACCACGGTTCGGGGCTCAACCTTTCATTGCCTCGAACTGCTTCGTCTGCCAATCCCAATCGATGGCCTGCGCAATCTGCCGAAGTGCTCTCTCAGTGATCGGGTCAGGCCCGGAAGCTACCTTCGGCAGGAACAGTAGCTCTTCCTGAATCTCCGGTGCCAGTTCCGTCAGCCGCAGGATCTGCGACAGTCGAGCCCTGCTGACGTGGCCTGCCTCTGCCAGGGCGCGATAGTTCGATACCTTGCCCTCCCGAACCAGACGCTCCAACTTGATGGCCAATGCCATCAGCCGGCTCACCCGGGGTACCTTGCCGCCATTATCGTCTTGCGTTGCCCGTGTCGGTAGTCCTGGCCTCGGAGATCGTTTCAGGGCCAAGTCAGTGTGGGTCCCGTCATGGAATTTCACCAACATGTTTGTTGAACTGACTATGATCCGGCTGATCGAGGAATGAACCGTTTCCAAGGCGGTGTTCGCTCCCAGCGCCGGCTCCAGGCCGCGAAGCAGACAAGATTCCAGATCGGCGGTAGCGATCGGCTTCCGAGAACAGATAGTGGTCCTTTCGTGGCACGAGTAGTATTGATAACGCCTGCCATGGCGGGTCGTGTATGTCAGCCGCATCGGCTTGCCGCACTCGCTGCAGAACAGTAGCCCCAATAGCGGCGAGCTTTGCTGCTTGCAAGCTTTACCTTTTTGTGCAGCACTGCGCAGATCGAGTTGATTAGTAACTCGTTCCCAGAGTTCCTGAGCCACTATTCGCTCGTGTTCCCCTGGGTAGACGATGCCCTTGTGCGATACAGAGCCGGTATAAAGGACATTGGATAACAACAGCCGCATGGTCATACGGTGAAACGGTCTGTTTGGGTGTTGCTTTCCACCCCGACTGGTCCAGTCCTTCGTTTGATGGCCCGCCTCGGTGCAGAGCTTCACCGCTCGTTCCAATGTTCCGGCTTCAGCCGCGATGCGATAGATTTCCCGAACCTGCTCTGCTTCGCGTTTATTGACGACCAGCCGACCGTCTCTAATGTCATAACCGAGCACCGGCCAACCGCCGATCCACTTACCCTTCCTGCGTGCCGCCGACAGCTTGTCGCGCGTGCGCTCGCCGATCATTTCGCGTTCAAACTGTGCGAATGAAAGGAGGATATTCAGCGTCAGTCGTCCCATGGAGGTCGTGGTGTTAAAGTCCTGAGTGACTGAAACGAAGTTCACTCCATTACGGTCGAACCGTTCCATCAGGCGCGCAAAATCAAGAAGCGATCGGCTGAGACGGTCTACCTTATAAACCACCACGCAGTCGATCCTGCCGTGGTCGACGTCTTCCAGCAGTCGCTGGAGAGCAGGCCGTTCTATATTGGCGCCGCTGAACCCGCCATCGTTGTAACGATCCGACAATGCGATCCAGCCACGAGCCTGTTGACTCGCGATGAAGGCCTCGCCCGACTCCCGCTGTGCATCGAGCGAATTGAAGGCCTGTTCCAGACCCTCTTCAGTCGATTTACGGGTATAGATGGCGCAGCGGATCGTCTTCATTTCTTCAGCCACGCGGCACCTTCTTGTTCAGACCAAAGAAAGCAAACCCGTTCCAGCGAGTGCCGGTCACTTTGGAGGCGATGGAGCTGAGGGAATCATAGATCAGGCCGTCGTATTCAAAGCGTTCCGCAAGTATTTTGACTGTGATGATCCGGTCTTGATAGCGCCGCTCCAGCACCGTTCCAGGAGCCGGCAGGCGCGGGTCGCGGGCGACCTCTTTGGCACGGTTGTCCAACTCCCGCCAAAACTCGCGAGGCGCCCGAAGCCGTAACTCGGAATCAGCGGCGAGTTGCATAGCGCGATCCCGAGCCCGTTGGGTCAAGTCACCTTCAGAGAGCGCCTGGAGACGCCAGGCAATCCGGCGGAACAGGTGGGCGTGGTTGGAGGAAAGCGACTGCTCTCCAAACAGCTCTCGGTAACGCGCCTTCAAGACTTTGGTCTTCTCTCTCCGCAGTTGTTCGATCTCTTTTCGAACTTCGTCGTTCATATGCTCTGGGCCAGGGTCCTAGACAAGGCGCTCCCGGTGTTCACCTCCACTGTCTATGAACGCTCTCCGGAAGCCCTGACGCAAGTCGCGACAAACGCAAGAGAAACGCGAAAAATAGCATTTTAGACGCGGCATGACGCGGGAATTTAACGCGGGAAATTTCCGATGGTGCCAGCGCCGGAGGCATCCGGAGAGTAAAGCCGAAGCGAGGAACCCGCCATAGCACAGGACGTTACCGGGATCAGATGGAGTTTCAACGAAGAATTCAGGGGTGGCCCGGCCGGGCGAGCGAGCGCTATTTACGCGTTATTTAACGCGACGGCCTAACGGTCTTCTACTTCTTAAGGGAATACCGCTCTCTGAGAGCGAGAGCCGCCCGCAACTCGGGGAGCCAATAACTTACAAGCAAAAGGATTCCTTAGCACGGCGTTCTAATCCCGCGACCGCTCGGCGCTTCGCCTCGGTCCTGGTGTGGTTGTAATGCTTGAGCATCTGTTGGCTCACGTGACCCGCCATGTCCATGACGGTCTGGTCCGAGACATCCGGATTTTCGAGCAGATCCGTTACGAAGGTGTGGCGCACATCGTGCCATCGTCCCGTGATACCGCAGGCGTTGCGGATGGAAGTCCACACCGT
>JASHQT010000074.1 GCA_030039005.1 Bryobacteraceae bacterium | reverse complement strand
ATATTGGCGCTGGTGGCGACCAGCGGCTGGTCCAGCCAATCGAGCAAGGCCTGCGCGACGCGCGATCGCGATTGACGCAGCGCCAGCCGGCCGGTATTGCCGGTGACCTTCAAGGGCACCTTGGCCGAAGCCGGAACGATCATTGTCAGCGGCCCTGGCCAGAAGTGCCGCGCCAAAACGTGGAAGCGCGTGGAGAGCTCCTTGGCCAGCTCCTCCGCCATAAAGGCCCCGCTGACGAGCATGGGCAAAGACCGGTGAATTTCGCGGCCCTTGGCGGCGAACACGCGGCCCACGGCGTGCAGGTTCAGCGGATCGGCCACCAGCACATACAGCGCCTCAGTGGGAATCGCCACGACGTCGCCGCGGCGCAAATGCGCCGCCGCGCGTTCGATCGCCTCCGGTAGCGGCTGGTCTTGATCGATTTGTATTAAGTCAGTCGCCAATGCTTATTCTCTTAAGCCGATTCAGGCGTTGGGACCCCCTCGATGTGGAATGGCGGCGGTCAACGAGGGAAGGGCAATTACATGCTTCACCGGGGAAAACGGACTTCCCCAGTGTACCGCAACGTCGGGCGGGGATGAATAAATAGTTGTGCCTTAATTGTGTGTCCCCCATCCGCTCAACACGCCAATTCTAGAATTATGACTGCGATCCCGAGGCAGCGACGGACCCTCATCGCTACCCTGGCTCCCCTCGCAAAATCCTCAGGGTTCGCGGCATTCTTGCGCAGATAAGGAATGACCGGCCCAGGAGCACTCAAATAGCACGCTACTCCAATGATCACCAGCAGGAGCGACGTGAGGTACCGCATCAGAACTCATCTTATGTCGCTCAGGAGTTCTTTGACGCCCCAGAGGTATTCGCTGATTTCAGCCGCGATTGCCGGAGCCATACGCAGCGGCCTGTGCGTGAGCCCCGAGGCCGCGGCGCATCCGCCTGCCGCTATAATCGATATGTGATTCGTTCCCCCCTCATCGCAGTCGCTCTCGCCGGCATCGTCTTGCTGGCCGGCTGCAAGAAAGACATCCAGAACCAGGACGCCGTTCGCCAGGGTGTCATGTCGTATCTTTCCAAACGCAGCGATCTGCTCGCCATGGATGTCACGGTCAATTCGGTCGCGTTCCACGACGACGAAGCTACGGCCGAAGTGCACTTCCAGGCCAAGGGGAACTCATCGCCCGCGGCTGGCATGAGCATGCAGTATGTGCTCGAACGCAAGGACGGCCAATGGGTGGTGAAAGGCCGAACGGGCGCCAACGCGGCGCATGGCGAGAGTGGAGCGCCGACCAGCGGTGGGGCGGGGCAGGGAAGTGGACCGGGTCCGCTCGATGGCATGCCGCATACCGGACTTCCCGGCGGATCGGCTGGGGCTTTGCCGCCCGGTCATCCCGCGATCAGTGGTTCGCAAGCGCTGCCAGCCGGTCATCCGGCGATTCCCGATTCGAACGGTCAAAAGTGAGAACTCTTCGATGAAACGAGTTGCCGTCCTGGGCGGCGGTCCAGCGGGCGCTATCGCCGCCGAGCGTTTGGCGCGCGCGGGGCTGGATACCATGGTGCTGGACGAAAAGCTGGCCTGGGAAAAACCCTGCGGCGGCGGGCTCACGTACAAAGCTTACACGCGTTATCCGTTTCTGCTCGAAAACAACGTGCCGAAAAAAATTGTCCATGAGACGTGCCTGGCCGCGCATCCGGCAGGCGCGGTGCACATGGACCTGACCAACCCGCTGCTGATCTACTCGCGCATCGACTTGAATCGCATGTTGCTGGAGCGCGCCGAAGCCGCCGGGGCACAACTGGAAAAGACACGGGTCCTGGGCCTGGAGCGCGCGGGACACGGTTGGCGTCTGAAGACGCGCCAGGGCGCGCTGGAAGCCGATTTCTGCATCGTGGCCACGGGCGCGCGCAATTCGCTGCGCAACGTGGGGACGGAATTCGCCGCGGCCGATACGATGTTCGCCCTGGGTTACTACATCCCCTCGGCGCAGGATCACATCGACATCCAGTTTCTGCCGGAGTTCGAGGGCTACATCTGGGTGTTCCCGCGTTGCGGGCATCTTTCAGCAGGGATCTGCGGCAAGGGCGAGCCGGCGCAGGCCATGCGAGCGCGTCTTGAGCGTTACCTGGATCGCAAGGGCATCTCCTATAAGGACGCGTCCTTCTACGGCCACATGCTCCCCTCGCTCGAACATGCCGGATGGAAAAACAACCGGCTGGCAGGCGAAGGGTGGCTCGCGGTGGGCGACGCGGGCGGCTTGGTGGATCCGATCACCGGCGAAGGTTTGTACTATGCGATGCGTTCGGGGGATCTGGCGAGCGAGGTGGTGCTGAACGAATCGCAATCGCTCGCCGAGCGCGCGCAAGCGTATCGCCATCTGCTGCGCCGCGATTTCATGGCCGATCTGGAATTCGGCGCCACTCTCGCCAAGCGCGTTTTTCTGGGAAAATTCCTGTTCAGCGCGGTTCCTTCTCGAATGGTGGATTTTATTCGCCGCAGCCCGCGCTTCCGCGCGCTGATCCAGGACCTGCTCGCGGGCACACAGCCCTATCTTGGTCTGAGAAGCCGGCTGTTCCGCAATTTGAACGGGACCATGCAGGAAGTGTTGATGAATGTCTTCTTGCAGGGCGTGGTCGCCGAAGAGACCTGAGCGGTTCCGTGATGAAACACTCGCGATCGGAAGAGCTGTTCGCCTGCGCCCAGAAACTGATCCCCGGCGGCGTGAACTCGCCGGTGCGCGCGTTTCGCGGCGTGGGCGGGACGCCTCCTTTCATCGCCCGCGGCGAAGGATCGCGCATTTGGGACGTGGACGGCAACCAGTACATGGATTACGTGCTCTCCTGGGGGCCGCTCATCCTGGGCCATTCGTTCCCGCCCGTAATGGACGCGCTGCGCGAGGTGCTTGGGATCGGAACCAGCTTCGGCGCGCCGACCGAGCGCGAGGTGGAGCTGGCGGAATTGATCCGCGAGTGCGTGCCATCCATCGAGATGGTGCGCCTGGTGAATTCCGGGACCGAAGCCACCATGAGTGCGCTACGCGTCGCGCGCGGATTCACCGGCCGCGACCTCACGGTCAAGTTCGAAGGCTGCTACCACGGCCATGTGGATTCGCTGCTGGTGAAAGCGGGATCGGGTATGGCGACGCTCGGAATCGCCGATACCGCGGGCGTGCCGCAGGCCTTTGCCGCTACAACCATCGCGCTGCCGTTCAATTCCGTCGACGCCGTGGAAGCGGCGTTTCGCGAGCATGGCGCGAAGATCGCAGCCGTGATCGTGGAACCTGTGGTGGGTAACATGGGCTGCGTGCCGCCGCAGCCGGGATTTCTGGAAGCTTTGCGCGAGATCACCGCGCGGCACGGTGCGCTGCTGATCTTCGACGAAGTCATGACGGGATTTCGCTTGGCTCTGGGCGGAGCTCAGGAGCGCTTCGGCATCCACCCGGACCTGACCACGCTCGGCAAGATCGTGGGCGGCGGAATGCCGCTGGCGGCGTACGGGGGACGCGCTGACATTATGAGCAAGGTGGCTCCCACCGGTCCGATTTATCAAGCCGGAACGTTGTCCGGCAATCCGATGGCGGTGAGCGCGGGGATCGCCATGCTGCGGCATCTAAAATCGCATCCGGAAGTTTACGAGATTGTCGAACGGCGCGCCGCGCAGCTCACGGCGACTCCGGCTGCCGGAATCACTGTGAATCGCGTGGGCTCCATGTTCACGTTCTTCTTCACGCCCGACCCGGTCATCGATTGGGAATCCGCGGAGCGCGCCGACACCAAGCGCTTCGGACGGTTTTTTCATTGGATGCTGGATCGCGGCATTTACCTCGCGCCCTCGCAGTTTGAAGCTGGCTTTCTATCGGCCGCGCACAGCGAGCAGGACATCGCGCGAACGGTGGACGCGGCGCGCGAATTTTTCGGCTCGGAGGTATAAGCGATGATTCGCCGCAGAATTTTTGCGCTCGCGCTCGCGTGCTTGCTTTACGCTGGCGCCGCGTCCGCGCAGCAGCAGATCCATGTGATGACCTCGGGCGCCTTCACGGCTGCTTACAAAGCCATCCTGCCGCAGTTCAAGCATAAGACGCACTATGACGTGGTCACGTCCTACGGCGCTTCGATGGGCGGCGCTCCGGATTCTATTCCCATGCGCATCGCACGCGGCGAGCCGGTGGATGTGGTGATTCTGGCGCGTTCCGCGCTCGATCAATTGGTGAAAGACGGCAAGGTGCTGCCCGATAGCTGCGTCGATCTGGTGCGTTCCAACATCGGAGTGGCGGTTCGCGCCGGCGCGCCTAAGCCCGATATCAGTTCAGTGGACGCGCTGAAGAAAACGCTGCTCGCTGCCAAGTCCGTCGCTTATTCCGACAGCGCGAGCGGCGTGTATCTGGCGACCGAGTTATTCCCGCGACTCGGCATCGCCGACCAGGTGCTGCCGAAGAGCAAACGGACGCCCGGGTCGGTGGGCGAGGCGATCGCGCGCGGCGACGCCGAAATCGGATTCCAGCAAATCAGCGAGCTGCTTCCGGTGAAAGGCATCGAATTCGTCGGACCGCTGCCGCCGGGAGCGCAAAGGGTCACTTTGTTTTCGGCCGGAATCGCCAAGGATTCGGCCAATCCCGACGCGGCCCGGACGCTCATCGAATTTTTCAAGCTGCCCGAGGTTGCCGCTGCGATTCGCAAGACGGGCCTCGATCCCATCCGGTAACATGAAACCTCTGCCCCGCATAGTGAGCTTGACCAGCCGCGATGTTCCCGGCGGCTATGAACTTGAGACGGTCATGGAATTTCCTCGCGAAGGCGGCGATACGATCCTGGTGCGAAACTTCAGCCGGCAAATCGACCTCGGTGATTCGTACATCTCTGTGAATCATTGCGCACGCGGTTGGGAGCCCGCGGAAACCGTGCTGATCTTCGGAAAGAAAGGCGCGATCGAGGGCGATACTCGCACCGATGAAACCGAGATGCTGGTCCTGAAAATTGACGGCACGGTCGAGCGCACCGAACAGACGGTCAAAACCAATCTGACGTGGGAGGCAATCCGCGATCACATGCGCGCGAAGTATCGCGAAGGCATGGCCGCGGGCCTGACGCCAGATGAAATTTATCGCTCGATGCAAGGCGCCGATGCCGAAGACGATCACTTGCCCATGTGACTCAGGTCGCGTTCATTTTCGTTGCAGATGTATTCCATCAACGTATCGTCGCGCGAAAGCTCGGAAGTCTTCCGGATGGTCCAGGGCTTGGCGTAGGCGCCGGGATCGTCGATGGTGATTTCCAATTCCAGGTGCGCTAAGTCCGGCCGCCGGTAGCGCTCGATGATGTGCAGCTTCTCCGAAGCCGGATGCCCGGCAAAGTCGATCCAGGCTTTCCCGTTGAATCCCACCGTATCCACCACCAACGTGTCGCCTTCCCAATGCCCCACCGAATGGCCGAGCCAGGAGGGATTCAAATCCTGGGGATGCGCACGGCCGTCCAAAAAGATTTGCCGCGGAAATTCGCCCTCATACATCATCACCAGCAATTTCGGCGTTTGAACGAATCCGTAGGGGAACAGGAACGTCGACATCACCACGCCCAGAGGCAGACAATGAGCCGATGGAATATCTTTGCTGTCGTTCGCCGCTCGCTGCTTCATCACCTCCGCGGCCCAGGCGAGCGGCTGCGGATTTCCCGGATCGCGCGGGAAGGATGGCAGCCAGACGCCCGAAAGATCCGGCTTTCCGTCCGGTGTACGCGGCGCCGCACCGCGCGGCACGTCGTGCGCGCTCATCAGGCCAGTGTAGTAAGCACGGTCCTCGCCCAGCGTGTTCAATTGCAGGTCATTTAGTTGAAGATCGAGCCGTCGCGTCTCGCCCTTCTCAACATTGACTGTCCGCTCGAACGGCGCCAGGCCAGGTGAGGCGGCCGTGAGCTGGTATTTTCCGGCGGGCAACCCGCTCAATGAATATTGTCCGCTCGCATCGCTCCGCGCCGAATAGGTCTGGTCCGCGCTCTTCGCTTGCAATACAACCCCCGCGATGGGCGCGTTCAAGCGATCGAGCACAGTGCCGCGGATCCCGCCGGTGCTTTGAGCTAGCGCGGCGGACGCGACGAAAACGAGCAACAATGCACGCATGAAACTCACGGTAGCGCGAACGCGTAAATTCCATTGATCCCGTGCGGCGGATGCAATTCCGGCGTCTCAGCCAGCAGGACGCCGTCGAGGAGCCCGTCGCCGGTCATCACCGCGACGTACTGCTTGCCGTTCACCGCGTAGGTGATGGTGCTCACCGAAATCGAGCCGCCCAGGATGGCTTCCCAAAGCTTCTTGCCGGTAGCGGCATCGAACGCGTGGAAGCGCCGGTTCAGATCGCCCTGAAACAGCAGCCCGCCCGCGGTGACCAACGCCGCGCCGTCCGAGGGCGACCGTCCCACGTTGATCCTCTGCACTTCGCCGGTCTCCAGATTGATCTTGCCGATCGCGGTGAGCGCGTTCGGGTCCGACCCCGGCCGCGGCACGGGCTTGCGGCGCTCGGGTGCCTTGGGTTCCGTCGTGGCCGACACCATGTCCAGGCAGTTATCGATATACGGCACGTACAGCGAATTAGTGTCCGGATCGTACGCCGTCGGCCAAAAGCTGCGCGTGTTGTACGAACAAATAATGTGTTCTTCGCCCGGTTTTTTGTTGACTAGATCCCAATTGATGGTCACTTTCCCGGTTTTGCCATCAATATTCGAAATTAAAAACAGCGGATCATCGTAGGGGAACGGCGTGGCCCACAGGAATTGCCCGGTGTCGCGATCGATCTCGAACACGCCGCCGCCTTCGCCCACCATCACCGCGACGTCGTGCTCGGAGCCGCGTGGAATATCGGGATTGAACCACTTCACATACTTGGGATTGGGATTGAATTTCTCGCGCACCAGCGTACGCTCGTGCGTATAGTCCATGTCCCAATCGTCGGCGGGCAGATGCTGATAATACCATTTGAGCTTTCCGGTTTCAGGGTCGATCGCCACCGTCGAATTGCTGTACAGATCGGCGGGCGAGGTGCGCGACGTTCCGTCCGGATCGCCGCCGTGGCGCTCCAAACGCGTGTTCGGCATGGGATTGGCAATGCCCCAAAAAAGCGTTTTGCGAATCGGATCGTAGGTGCCGGGCAGCCCCCAGGTGGATGCACGATTGGTGTCCTTGAAATCCTTGCCCCAGGTCTCCGAGCCAGGCTCGCCGGGCGCCGGCACATCGTAAAATTTCCAGACGTCCTTGCCGGAGAGCGCATCCTCGGCGGCGATGAAACAGGTGTCGCGCGTCGGGCCGCACGCGCGCCCCGAGATGACTTTGCCATCGACGACAATGGGTCCGGAGGTGTTCTGGGCCGGTCCGGTATTGGTCTGCCAGCGCTGCTCGCCGGTGCGAGCATCCAATCCGACCACGTATCCATCGGGCGCGGTGTACAGAATCACGTCCTGATAAATGGCGAGCGCTTTCGTGCGCGCCGTGCTCGCTTGCGTGCTCGAGACCTTGCGCTTGTACTCCCAGATCAGATCGCCGTTGGTGGCATCCAGCGCCGCGACGATCGCGCCCGGCTCGACGATATACATCACGCCGTCATGCACGATGGGAATGGTTTCGCTGGTGCCGGGCCCAAACCCGCGCGTCCACGCCATGCGAAGCTCGGCCACGTTGGAGCGATTCACCTGCTTGAGCGGGCTGAAGCGTTGGGCGTCATAGGTACGGCTGTACATCAACCAATCGTCCGCGCTGGGATGCAAAAGCATCTCATCGGTGACCGGCACGAAATTCTTCACCACCTGCGCCTGCAGGCCCGCGGCCGCCAGAGCCGCCAACACAATTGTTCGAAGCATGCTGGCGTCATTTTATAGCAAAGCACCCATGCAAGAGTGGATGCTAGAATCACTTCGATCGGGAGGTTGCGATGCGAATCCTTGCAGCACTACTGTTTGTGGCGGTCGCGGCGGTGGCTCAAACGGACACGGCGACGGCGCCGAACCATTTTCAAGCGGTGGGCACGATGAGCCAGTTGATGATCGACATTATTTATCCGGTATCAGACGCGATCTTCTATGTGGACCGTGAGCCGCCAACCAAACCTCAAGATTGGGCTGTGCTGCGAACGAACGCGCTGATGCTGGCCGAATCCGGTAACCTGCTCATGATGGATGGCCGCGCGCGCGACCAGAAGAACTGGATCACCGAATCAAAGATGCTGATCGACATCGGCGCCAAGGCCTACCAGGCCGCGCAGGCCAAGAACCTGGACGCGATCCGCGCGTTGAACGATCCGCTGAATGCGGCCTGCGTCACGTGCCATTATCAGTACCGGCCCGGCTACCATCGCCGCCGCGCGCCGGCCGCGCAACAGTAGACTCTGGCCTCAGTACTCAATATTCGCGAGTCTGCGCAACCTTCGCGGCCACGAGTAACAGGATCATTCCCAAACCCAGTGAGAACGCCATCGCGGGCCACGGTATGGCGTGGGCCATCAACGGAGAGCCCAGCGACATGGCGCGAAAAATGTTGAGCGAGGCCGGCACCGGCGTCCTGGTAAATAGCAACCAGAGCGCCCCAGTAAAGATCAAGGAGCCCCAGATGCGCCAGGCTTCTTCGAGGAAGGTGGCTAATAACACGCTGACCGCATAGATGGCTGAGCCACAGAGAATCAGGGTAGCCGCGAACTCGCACATCGCTAGTGGCCCAATCACTGCGCGCGCCGGCGGGTAGAACATCCACAGGCCGCACACCAAAACGACGAATCCTACCACTTCGCACCATCCCAGAGTGACTCTGATGGCGAGCAGGCGCAGCCGGCTTACTGGCAGCGAAAGAGTGAATTGCGTGGAGCCGTGTAGGCCCCTGGTGACGACAAACGATGGCTGTGTCACAATTCCTGCGCCGCCAAAGAATACGCAGGCGATCGTCACCAGCACAAACGTAATGGACCCCGGCCCGGAGAGAGCCAAAATGGTGGCATTCGTGCCGGCGGGCGCCGGGGGCGGAGTCATACTAGCGCCGATCGCGAACATTGCGCCATAGAACAGCATCAAGAAGAGGAACTTCCAACGCGTCTCCAGCCATCCCTTGTACCAAAGCATGTCAGTTACTCCTCACATGTTCCAAGAAGATCTCTTTGAGGGTCACCGGAAAGCGCTCCACCTGGGTCCCCGGCACCGATCGGGCCTGCTCCATAATCGCGTCCACGTTGCGGCTGGCCAGGATCGAAACCACGCGCCCTTCCTGCCGTACGCTCTCCACGCCGTCGGCCCAGTGCGCGGGAAGTTGCACGGAATTGGCGAACACCACTTGAAGCCGCTGATAGTGCGCTTTCATGTCGTCGAGCGAGCCCGAGACGATCATCTTTCCGCGATCGATGATGCCGATGTGATCGGCGATCAACTCCACCTCCGCTAATTGATGCGAAGAGAAAAACATCGTTGTTCCCGATGCGGCCGCGATCGTCATCAGCTCCCGCAGCACGTCTTCGGTAGCCGCCGGATCCAAGCCGTCGGTGGGCTCATCCAGGATCAGCAGTTCGGCGTCATGCGCGATGGCGAGCAGCAGCATCAGCTTGGAGCGCATTCCCTTGGATAAGTCTGGGATCTTCTTCTTCGGCGGCAGATCGAATAGATTCAGGTAACGCCGCACGAGATCATCGCGCCACTTGGGGAAAAACGAGCGAGTGAAACGAATCATCGCTTCGACCGTCATGTAGGGGTACAGTTCCTTGTCTTCTGTAACGAAGCCGATGCGGCGGCGAATCTGGATGGAGCGGTCGGCGGCATTGACCGGAATGCCGAAGACTTGCGCCGCGCCACCGTCAGCGCGCAACAGCCCCATCAGGGTCTTGATGGTGGTGGTCTTCCCTGCGCCGTTGCGGCCCAGAAAGCCGAAAACACTCCCCTTAAGGACGCGCAGATTCAAGCCGCGCAACGCCTGCTGTCCTTTAAATGATTTCGTAAGCCGATCCGTCTCGATCACCAAGTCAGTCATGGTTTCCTCTCCGCGATGCCACTCGCATTTTCCAGGCGCAATTGCGCTAATTCGTTCTCGAAGGTCCTGCGCAGCTCTTCCTCCGTCAGTCCTAGGGGCGCAATGCGATCCAGCGCCGTCCGCAAGAGAACCTGCGCCTTCCGCACTAGCCGCGCGCGCCCGCCAGCCGACTCCTTGATAAACGCGCCCGAGCCATGCCGGAGATCGACGATTCCCTCATGCTCCAGCTCGCGGTAGGCGCGAACTACCGTGTTCGGATTCATCACCAGGTCCTCGGCGGCCTTGCGAATGGTCGGCAGTTGATCGCCTTCCCGCAGCGCTCCGGTTTCCACCGCATGTTTGATCTGCTCCATGAGCTGCACATAAAGCGGAACGCCGGCATTGGGGTTAAGTCGAAAGATCACGTTTCTTGAAGTGTGCTAGTCTATTGATACACTACACAGATTGGCGGCCGGCGTCAAGCGGAAAATCGATGCGCGGCGTCCAGGAGAAAATGGACGCGCGATGCCGGCGTCCGACTAGGCGCGCGCCGCCGGGTGGTTCGCGGTGCCCGGCTCGATCGGCCACTGAAAGCACAGCAGAAAGCCGTCTGGATCGCGCACCTGGATTTGCTTCATGCCGTACCGCATTAGCGCCGGCGCCGTCACCGGTGCGCCTTTCCGCCGCAGTTGTTCGTAGGCCGCATCCACGTCCGGGCACGCGAAATAGAGAATCGTATCGTCATGCGCGGCCACGCGAGCGGGATCAGGTGGCACCGGCCGGTCTTCATCGAATTCATAGAGGTCGTTGAGCATCAGCTCCACATCGCCTAGACGGAGCAGGACCCAGTGATATTTGTCCTCTCCCAGTTTCGGCGAGGTCGTCACGACCTGAAACCCGAGCACATCGCGATAGAACCGAAGCGATGTGGGCATATCGTAAACCTGCAAGAGGGGAGTCACTGCCGATAAATCAAGCGCCATTTCTGGTCTCCCCAGACCGGCGCTTCCGCGGCGGGATGTAGTGGAAACGAACCACGTAAACGTTCTGACCCCTCCCGTGTTTGGCTACTTCAAGAAGCTGGGGAACATCGGAAAATCCCGACTCGCGCGCCAGCTCCGGCGTGATGTCGTGATAATCGATCTGGCGAATGGAATCGATTTCGATTTCGCCCTCCTCCATTGCATACCGCCCGCCCACTTTCACGTGCGGCCGGGTCCAGATACGCACGCTGCACTCGATGTCGCCGCGGCGGACGGCGTCGCGCAAGCGCTGGGTGAAGGTCATGTACGAAGTTTAACGCCGGGCTAACAAAATCGGAGGGTTCAGCCGATGGAGAGACCGTGGAAGTATGTCAATCTTCGGCCCGCCGGCAACAGGTAGACTCCGCCGAGCGCGGCTTTGTTCTGATCGTCACCGGCATCGCCATGACGCTGCTCGCCGGCGTGGCAGCGCTGGCCATCGATCTGGGACGCATCTATGTCATTCGCGCCGAGCTGCAGTCATTTACCGACGCCGCCGCGCTTACTGCCGCGCGCGACTTCGATGGAAGCGCCGCGAGCCTAGCTCGCGCCAAGGCCGACGCCCAAAAGCTGGCCGAAGGGCCGCACGCCATGCGCTGGGACATGGGCTCGCAGCCGATCACGCATATGACCGTCAGTTCCTCTCGAGACCGGGACGGCCACCGGCTGGTACGCGTTTCCGACACTGAACCCGCGCCAGTGATCTTTCTTCGGCTGTTTCAGCCGCATGAGTCGGCCATGGTCGCCGCGGCGAGTGTCGCCACTAACGATGGCGCGAAGGTGAGATTGACCCAATGAGGCAGGCGGAACTAGGCAACGCGCTCATCGAATTCGCCGTATCGCTGGCGCTGCTCGCGATAATGTTCGCGGGGATCTTCGAAATCGGATACTCCTTCTACACGTATGCCGCGCTCCAGAATGCCGTGCGTGCCGGCGCGCGCTATGCGGCCTTGCAATCCGGCACGAATGCGGCCGAGGTCGCGAAGGCGGTGCGCAACATGGTGGTCTACGGCGATCCGGCGCCGGCCGATCGCGCCAAGCCGCTGGTCTCCGGCCTCACCACCGATCACGTCGAGCTCATCGACGGCCCGGGCATCCGCACGGTCGCGCTGCGCGATTTCGAACTCGACGCCCTGTTCATGAAATTCAGATTGGACGGACGTCCGACGGTAACATTCCCGGTGAGTGCGAAATGAAACGGCGCGGACAATCGCTGGTGGAATCGGCCCTGGTTCTGGTTGCGTTCATGGGACTTCTGGTGGGCATGGCTTCGGTTGGAGAATCGCTCTTTGTGCGCCAGACTCTCGCCGATCGCGCGCGTATGGCCGCGCGTTGGGGCGCGTTGCACAGCTACGATCCGGCGGCGATCCGCCGCGTGGTGCTCTACGGCACCGCGGAACCCGCGTCTGGCGATTCGCCATTCCTTGGTTTGAAACCGGATGCGGTGGAAGTATCGAATACCGGATGCCCTGGGCTTCAGTGCCGGGTGAGCGTCGCACTGCCGGCCCAAGGTGTGCGGGCGGTGGAGCCGGTGGAATTTATTTCAGCTCCTTCGCAGCCTTGACGTACGGCGCGGTCTTCGGGTTCGATTCATTCCAGCGCACGGGCCGCTCGCTATCAGCCATCAGAAACATCGCCAGCGCAATGGCGCGATCCACTTTGGCCATGTTGTCGTAATCGATCTTTTGCCACTCGTCGCCCACCGCATGATAGTCCGGAAAGTCGAACGCCACGCAGAGCGTCTCGGCCGGTACGCCCATTTCAGCAAATGAGAGGTTGTCGCTGTCCCGGAAATAAGGATCGCTGCCGTTGGGGTCCTTGTAAACCTTGACGCCCGTGTCCTTGCCCGCATCCTGGACGAACCGCGTGAGATCGGAATAATCGAAACCGGTAAGCGAGGCGTTGGAGAGCTCGCGGCCTTCGCTCGAATCGGTCCTGCCCAACTGCTCCAGGTTCAGATCCGCGATGGTTTTATC
>JASHQT010000581.1 GCA_030039005.1 Bryobacteraceae bacterium | reverse complement strand
GGCATCCCTCGGATAAGGAATCAAGGTAATGCGTTGGAGTGCGTTTTTCGCGGCAGCGGCGCTTCTTACTGCCGTCGCAGTCGCGCAGCCCATCAGTCCGGACGCTGTTCCAACACGGAAGTAAAACGCTAGAGCATTTCATAGTTTTCGTAGGCCGTTCAAGTGGCGTAAGCCGCCAGGCTTGCGCTGCGCGCGTTCCGACTTGCTCGCCGCGAGAAGCGCAAGCCTGGCGGCTTACGCCACTTGATGCCTAGAGCTTTGCGGTCTTCGGAAAAGCTGATCACTTTCTGCGGCGAACGCGCTCCGCTACCATCGCGTCTCGAAAGCCGTCCGCACAGGCGCGACGGTCACGGAGCGCGTTGGTGATGGCTTACGAAAACTCTGAAGATGCTCTAGAACGTTACAACCCCTTGTTCGCCACAAACTGGATCAGGTCCACCACGCGCATCGAATAGCCCCACTCGTTGTCATACCACGACACTACCTTCACCAGATTCCCCCCGAGCACTTTGGTCAACTGCGAATCGACAATCGAGCTGTTCGGGTTGTGCATCATGTCCGTCGACACCACCGGATCTTCCGTGTACGCCAGAATGCCCTTCATTCCGCCTTCGGCGCACTGCTTCAGCGCCGCGTTGACTTCTTCGGTCGTCGTTGGCTTCAAAACCACCGCCACCAGGTCCACCACCGAAACATTCGGCGTCGGCACGCGCATCGCGTAGCCGTCCAGCTTGCCCTTCAGTTCCGGCATCACCAACCCGATCGCTTTCGCTGCGCCCGTGGTGGTCGGGATCATGTTGATCGCCGCCGCGCGCGCCCGGCGCAGATCCTTGTGCGGAAAATCGAGCACGTTCTGATCGTTGGTGTAACTGTGGATCGTAGTCATCGATCCTTTTTCGATGCCGAGCGCATCGTGCACAACCTTCACCACCGGAGCCAGGCAATTGGTGGTGCAGCTCGCGTTCGAAATCACATGATGCTTCGCCGGATCGTAAGCGTTCTGATTCACGCCGAGCACAATGGTGATGTCCTCGTTCTTGGCCGGCGCCGTGATGATCACTTTCTTGACGCTGCCGCGCAGGTGCTTGGCTGCGTCCTTGCCCTCGGTGAATTTTCCCGTGGATTCCACCACGATCTGCGCGCCCAGGCCCGGAAAATCGATCTCCGCCGGGTCCTTGCTCGAAAAAATCCGGATCTTTTTGCTTCCGACAATAATCGCGTCGGCTTCGGCCTTCACCGTCTCATGCAGCGGCCCCAGAATCGAATCGTACTTGAGCAGATGCGCGAGCGTCTTGGTGTCCGTCAGATCGTTCGCCGCGACGAACTCGATCTCCGGACGATTCAGCGCGGCCCGCAACACATTTCTTCCAATGCGTCCGAAGCCATTAATTCCAACTTTAATTGACATAATTTATTATTTTACTTCTGGGGCGCCCGCGGCGGGCTTTTCGGGATGCGGCAGCAGCTTGGACGGCTCGCCGACCATCCCCTGCTCGTTCAGAATCACGATGTCCACACGGCGGTTTTTGGCGCGGCCTTCTTCGGTATCGTTGCTCGCCACGGGCGAGACATCGGCGTAGCCGGCAATCGACATGCGCTCACGCGGCACGCCGAACTTGTTCAACAGCTCCATCACCGCGATGCTCCGCGCCGCCGACAATTCCCAGTTGCTGTGAAAGCGCGAGGTGTTGATCGGAATCGCGTCAGTGTGGCCCTCCAGCCGCACCGGATTGGGCAGTTTTTCGATCGCCGCCGCGACTTTTTTCAATCCCTCCGTGCTATGTTCGTCGATCGAGTCCTCGCCCGAGGGAAACAGCGCGGCCTGATTGAAGCTGACTACCAGACCGCGCTGCTCCATGCTGATGCGAATGCGCCCGCTGTCGATTTCTTTTTTTAGTTCATCGGAAAGAATCTTCAGCGATGGCAACAGCTCGGCCATTTTCTGCTCTTTTTTTTCTTCCGGCGCCTTTTGCGCCCCACCCGGCCCGCGCATCATGGCGTTGCCCTTGCCGACGTCGTTCACCGATCCGCCCCACAAAATCTGCAACACGCTTTTCAGCTTCTCGCCTTCAAGAGCTCTCTTGACCGATTCGGAAACCTCGGCGGCGCGCCCCTTGTCCGCCTGGGAGCTGGCGAACATCACCACGAAAAACGCGAACAGCAGCGTGATGAAATCGGCGTAGGAGATCAGCCACCGTTCGTGATTCTCATGCGCCGGAACCCTCTTTTTTCGAGCCATCCCTAACCCTTTGCCGGAGCCTCGGCGGGTTTGGCTACCGGCGCTTTTTCTTTCTTGGCTTTTTTCGCCGGCGCGAGCGGCACGTACGCTTCCAGCTTCAGCCGGAGCAGCTTCGGATTCAACCCTTCAACGATCCCCGAAATCGCTTCGACAATCATTTCCTTGCGATGCACTTCAGCGGAGAAGCGCGCCTTGATTTTGCTGGCCGCCGGCAAAAACAGCAAGTTCGCGCTGGCGACGCCGTAAACCGTCGCCACAAACGCCACCCCGATGCCGTGCCCGACCTCTTCGACGTTGGCGAGATTTTTCATCACCTGAATCAGACCCAGCACCGCGCCGATGATGCCGATCGTCGGCGCGTAGCCGCCGGCCGACTCATATACCTTGGCCACCGCTTCGCCGTTGCGCTGCTGCAAATCCAGGTCCAGCTCCATCATCGTGCGCAATTCTTGAAGATCGGTGCCGTCCACGCTCAGCGAGATGGCCTTGCGCAAGAACGGATCGGCGATTTTTTCCAGGTCCGACTCGAGCGAAATGATGCTGTTTTTGCGTGCCTTGGTGGCGTACGCGATGATCTCCTCGATCACCTGTTCGGGCGCTTCCTGCTTCTCGAAGAAAACGTCTCCCAGATACTTCACGGCGCGAATTAGGGTTTTCAACGGAGTGGTCACCATCACCGCGCCGATGGTGCCGCCCAGCACGATCATCAGCGCGGTCACCTGAGCGATGTCGGTGAGCTTGCCGCCTTCGATCAGCAGCCCGCCCAAAATGCCGCCGGCGGCCAGAAGCAAGCCACCCAACGTTGCTATGTCGGGCCGGCTGGATGGCCGGTTATGTTCTCCGTTGGTGGCCATGCCGTCTCGCCCCCGCTATTTCACCGACTCCGCAGGTTCGCGGTGCTCGGAACCTTCTTGGACTTTGAGGGGGCAATACGCGGCGCTCATGATCGTCCTGCGAAACTGGATCACCTTCTCGACGACTTCCTCAGCGGATTCGAGAACCATGAACTTTTGCCCGTTGGTTAGCGCGACCACCGTGTCGGGCGTCACCTCAACGTGTTCGATCAGATCGGCATTCACGATCAGGGGCATGTGGTTCAGTCTGGTGAGCCGGATCATAAAGGCGCGTAAAATCCACAATGGATCGTTCTTCTATCGACGATTCCGGGGCGGGATTTACGTTTTTTCAACCGTCTCAGGGGGTTTAAGTCCCGCGCGGTAAAGTGTTTGCCGGAGGCAGCCGATGGGAGGAAGGCGGCTGAGCCCAATGGAATCGAACTTGACCAAAGCCGAGTTCCGCGTGAGCAGCAAGCTCGAAGGGGCTCCCGGAGAGTTGGTGCGCCTGGCGAATGAAAGCCTGGCGCAGGCTCTTACCATCAGCCTCTCGGCCTTCCTGCGCACCACCGTCACCGCTAAGTACGTCAGCGGCGAGGAGTTCTCGTTTGGCGAGTTCCCGGTTGCCGACGGCCGGGCCTGTTTCGGCCTGGCGCTGGTTCGGCCCGAGGACCGGAAACTCATCCTGGCCGTCGACTATGCCGTGCTGCTGCCGCTGGTGGGGATCGCCCTGGGTGCCAAGGCTGGCTCGTTCCAGGCCGTCGAACGCAAGCCCACCGAGATCGAGTTGCAGGTGGCCGGGCTGCTGTACCGCATGATTCTTTCCGATGCGTACCGCTCGTGGGCCACGCTGATGGAAACGCCTCTGGAAACCGTGACGCTGGAGTTTGAGCCCGCTCCAGCGCGCATCCTGGCGCCCACGGACCCGGTCTTCGCCGTCCGCTTCGAACTGGCGATCGGGGACCAAACCGGAGGGCTCACTTTGCTCGCGCCTCCCAACCTTTTTGCAACCGTAGTGGAAGAAACCGAGGCGCCACCTCCCGTCGAGAAGGTGGAATCGATCTCGGTGGAAGCGACGTTGGAGGTGCTCCTGGGTGGTCACGTCTCGATTGAGGTGTGGTTCGAAGGTTCCGAGCTCCGTTTGGGCGACCTTCTCAAGCTGCGGGAGGGGCAGATCGTGCGGCTGGACCATCCAGTGGAACGAATGGCGGTGTGCACGCTGAACGGCCTCTCCAGCTTCACTGGACACATTGTGAGCACCGGACAACGGCGGGCTTTCCAGGTAGAAGAGGCCATCCGTTAAACACCGGCGTGTTCTGGGCGAGCGTGTCCTGAGGGAAGCAGCCGGCCAGTTGCTCGAGCAGCCCGATGGCGCCCCTTAAGCGGGACTTTTGATGGAGCGATTCGAGCACGCCTGAGAGCACTTCCAGCCGTTCCATTTCCAGCGTGTTCGAGGGCCGGCTGCGGGCGGCCCACATGCTGGCCATTTCCAACTGCCGTATCCAATCGGCGCCGCCTCTGCGCCACGCCACCAACAGCCGAACTGCTATTTGCGAGACATTCAATAGCTCGGGGAAAACCTCGCGGGACGTCTCGCCGAGTTGGGCCATGGTTGCCGTATCGCAGATCGGGCGGAAGAATTGAAGATAGTTCTCGGAGGAAAATTACCTACTTAAGGCGCCTACTTCGTGCCAAAAAAGAAAAACGGCGGCGGGGGTCGAACCGCACCCTCCCGCCGCCGGCTGGAACCAGGCGAAAAACCGGCTTCGCCCGGTTATTTGATAGCCACTGTTACACCGGTCTGGCTGGTGGTCACCGTTTTTCCGTTGGTCACCGTGACCACGACCGGGGCGGTGTTGTTGGCCGTCGCTGTTTTGGGAATAGTGGCATTGATCTGATACAGGCCGGCGACCGAATCCGCTACCCAACCTGCGTAGGTCACGGTAGCGGCAACTGGAGTTGTGCCAATCGTCACAGTGACCTGATTGGCTGTAGCAAAGCACGGAGCGAATAGGTTGTCGGGCGTAAGGAGGCTGCCCTCTATCACCGCACCATCCGCGGTAGCCGGATTGGTGAGACCAGCCGCGGTCACGTAGTTCGCCACCGAGATGCACGAAGTGGGGAACTTGGCAGCCGTCTTGCTGGCCGTGTCGGCGGCGGTGCTGTTCGGAACGCCCAAGCCGCTGGCGTAGATACTGATCGTGTCGCCCGGGGTTTCCGCATTGGACGAAGAATTCACACTGCCGTCCTGATTGAGGATGGCGCCCTGGCCTTGTCCGTTCGAGGAGGTGGTAAAGACGCCGGGGTTGGCGAGCACCGCATTCACCATATAAGCGACGTTTTCATTGCTGGGCGTCCCACTGCCGTTAGTGGGGCCATAGGCGACGACGACTTGCATCGGCTCGTCCGTGGACACTAACGAAGACGGAACCAAAGCGTTGATCTGCGTGTCGCTGGCGAATACGATATAGGCGCTGGGGGTGATCGCCGTGAGCGCCGACAGCGTGGTTCCGGTGCCTTTGTAGAACGTCACGCTGAGAGAATCGGCGCCGCCCGCCGGGGCGACGAGCGACGAGGGATAACGGCTATTGCTTACCGCCGCAACCACGGGCGTGGAACCGCATGTCGGGCAGAAGTTATTGCCAAAGATGCTGATCAGCTCATAGGGCGCAACGCTCGGAGTCGTACCCGGAGTGGGCTCCTGCAGGGCGGCGGCATCCGTAACCGCATAGACGATCGGGTTCGAAGTGACGAAGAGCGTCATCGTGGGGGCCGGGAGGCTATTGATCCCGCTATTGGTGATCGTCAGGATCACATTCTGGCCCGCGGTGCCAACAATCGAGGTTCCGGCTGTGTCGTGATAGGGAATCGTCAGAACCATCGTGGTTGTGTTGAGGTAACTGATGGAACCCCCGGAAAGGTTACCCGCTCCCAGCGTCCCTGTACTGGCGCCGCCAGGACCATATTTGAGAGAAACGCTGGTGGGCACGGCATAGCCCTGGTTTGCGCCGCCGAGCCCGGTACCGTTCACGATGACGGTCAGAGTGCCTGACGTCAATGCCCCCGTTTCCTGCGGGAAAATGCTGCTGGGATTGGCAGCCGGTTCGGTAACCTCGATTTCGACATTCACCTTAAACGTCGAACTGCCGTAGGTGATCGTTATGGAGCCCGTCATCGTGGATCCCACGATCGCATTGGTGAGAGCATCCTGAGCGAAATTGACCGTAACACCCGTTCCATAGTTGTAAGCCACCCCATTGGGATTGGGGAGCAGGATCCAATTTTCGGGTCCGTTGGTAGTCACGGCTGATGCACTGGAGAACGTGATCGGGTCGTTGCTGGAAACCAGGTTCAACGTCACCGTAGGAGCAGTACTACCGTAGGCCCACTGAATGGGAATGGCTGCCTGATTGTCGGTGATCGTCGTAGAGGTGCCGCCGTACACCCAATTCACCGACAAATTGGATGCAGCACCCGTTACCGTGAGCGTGACCTGAACGGGCAATTCCACGTAACCGTTCACCGCAAAGCCTACGCTGGCGGCATAGGCGCCTGCAGGCAAGGTGCCCGCGGCTGACGTAGCCACGAAGGAGACCGTGAGCGGGGTGCCTTCGGTGACCGAGGTGGCGTTGCCCGCGGGCGTCACGCTCAACCAGAACGGAACCGTTGTCGGGTCGACCACGAAGGGAACCGTCCCCGCGGCTACCGTAAGCTGGATCGTTTGAGCCGCTCCGATGGTAGACGGCAGTGAAAAACCGATCGACACGGATGAAGACGACGCGATCAACGGTGAAGGCGAAGTTTGAGCTTGCGCAAGGCCCGCACACAATAGGAGGGCGGACGCGGCGACTGAAATCTTGCTGGTCGAAATTCTAAACATGAACTGAATCCTTTCCAAAATCGTGTGTACGGCTTCCGAGTGCCGTGCTGCTCGCTCGGGTACGCTCTTCTATCGAACGTTCCCTCCCCGGAATTGAACATTTTTTTACGAATTGTGCCGGGAACACGGTAGTCCTTTAAGCCCGCAAAAGAGGGGCAATGGCGAGGGCTTGGGCGGGTATTGACGGAAATTCGACATTCGTTAATCCACCGGCAGATAGTCGAACAACGAAGTGGTGGGCATATGCGCTTCCGCCGACAGGGCGGCATCGAGCGCCGTGCTGTCCTGGGTGGCTTGGACCGCCAGGGTGGCCTCGTCGGCATCCTGTAGTCCGTCGAGCTGGGTCTGGTCCTGCGTTTGATACATCTGCGCCAGGGTCAGAGCCCCGGAGATGTTGTTCTCGGCCATGCCATAGAAATCCGTCTGCGAGTTGACATAACTAGCGGCGGTTTGGAGGGCATCCGTGGCTTGCGTGATGGTGCTCGAATTCCCGCTCTGGAGCGCCTGAACCAGATTGTTCAGCGCGGCGAAGGCATTGTTCCCGGTGGGGTTGCCGTTAACGTCCTGTTGATCGAACAGGTCCTGCGCTGTCATCGAGATCTGGAACGTCACTCCGGAGGGGCCGGCAATCTGCAGCGTAGATTGCTGCGGCGAGACCAACTGTTGCACGCCAGTAGCGCTGGAGGTATCCACTTCGTAGGGCGCCGATCCGTTCAAATCGCCGCTGAACACGTACACTCCGCCCACTTCCGTATTGGCGATGGCGACCAACTGCGCCTCCAAGGACTGGACTTGTGAGGCCAGGCCCGATTGCGTGGTGGACGACGTGTTGGTGCTCGCTCCTTCACTGCCGAGCGAAACGGCCTGATTGAGCAACTGGATGGCGGATTGGACCGCGTCGGACGCCGTCTGCACCTGGCCCTGAATGGTGGTCAGATCCTGCACCGAGGTATTGGCCTGGCCGAGCTCGGCGCGCGTCTCGAAAATATCCTGGATGGACTGCGGCGCGTCCGATGCCTGGTTGACGCTTAATCCGCTGGAAAGCTCCTCGTCGGTCTGATTGAGATTGCTCTCGAGCAGATCCAACGACGCCAGGAACTGCTGGTTGGAAGCGCTTAATCCGCTGACCATAAGTCCTCCGTGTTGGCCTCTAACTGCCGTCCGGCATCATGTTCATCAGCGTCTGGAGTGTGTCGTCAATGATGGTGACCAGTTTGCTCGCGGCGTCGTATGAGCTTTGAAGCTGGATCATCTGCGTGGCTTCCTCATCCAGCGAAACGCCGGAGACCTGCTGCTGTAAGCTCTGCGCCTGCGCCACCAGGGACGTTTGCGCCGTAGCCGCGGTGCTCGCGTTGCTAACCGCGTAGCCGACCGTGGAAGTGAGCGAAGCGAAATATCCGGTGAATCCTTCGCCGTCCGGGCCGTTGCCGGAGGAATCCAGCGCCGCCAGCGTATTGGCCGCGCCATTGGCGACAAAGGACGGATTTGTACTGGCCGCGGCAAGGTCGCTGCCGGTGATTCCGGAGGTCACCGACAAGCTGCCCGCGATGCCCGCGGGCGAAGCGTCGTTATAGGTGAACAGCGCCGTGCCGGCCTGGTAGGGCGGCGTATCGGTGGTGGAACCCTGCTCGAGAACGCTGTTGACACTGTCGGCGAGGCTCTGCGCGAGCGTATTCAAACCGCCCGTTTGCTGCCCTCCGCCGATCAGCGAGGGGAGCGTGGTGTTGTACACGCTCAGCAATCCCGCCAAACTGCCGCCGGTAATCTGGCTGGTGACGTCGTTGCCGTCCGCGTTTTGAATGCTGATGAGCGGGGCCGCGCCGGCGTTCCCTGCGTTGGACGCCGTATTGTTCACCGCCTGAATGGCGTTCACTTGCGAGCCTTCCACGAGCGCCGTCTGGCCACCCAGCAGCACGGTGACCTGTCCTCCGCTGCCAGTGATTACCTGGATATTGGCCAGGCCGGAAAGATTCTCGAGCGTGCTCTCCATTTGCGCGCTCAGTCCGGCGTTGGCCTGCGGATTCTGCGCGATCTGCTCATTGAGGGATTGAATGGTGGAGGCGTCCTGGTTGATCTCGGTCACCGTGGATTGAATATCCTGCGCGGTGGAAGTCTGGATCTGGCCGAGCTGCACGGCGGCTTGGTTGAAGGCGCTGGCGGTCTGCTGCGCCGCGTCGATCACCGCGGATTGGTAGTTCGCGTCGCTCGGATCCGTGGCCCATTGCGAAAAGCTCTGGAACAATTGATTCAACGCCGACGGGATGGGGCTGCTCGAAGAAACGTCGAAAACATTTTCGAGCGGCGTCAGGCTCGTCTGGAGTTGCTGATACAGGCCCTGCAGCGAGAGCTGTTGCTGCACCGTAGCGTCGGCGTACGCGCTGCGTGTGTCTTGCGTCACTTCCTCCACGCCGCCCGCCGGGCCGCTCCCGGTGGACTGGAAACTCAGAGAGACCATCTCGGGCACTTGGTTGGCATAACCCGGGCTGTTAGCGTTGGTGACGTCGTTTTCCGTCACGGCCATGGCTTGCTCGAACGCCTGGAGAGACTGGCCCGCCGTATTTAATGCCGTCAAGAGATTACCCATGGCCTATCCTCCTCTCGTCAGCCTTCCACGCTGAGCTTTGCCACCAGGACCAGCGGCGCTGCCTGGCCGCAGCCGGTATATCCGCCGCGGCGCGTGCGGACCGCGTTCAGCCAGCCCGCCAGCATCTTGTCGGCGCCGGCGAAGAAGGCCGCGAGCACCGCGACCTCGCGCTGCAGTTCCGCGACGCTCGAACGAGTCTCCGCGTCCGGTTGCGCGCCGTTGCGCGCCAGAATCGCCGCCACACAACCCAGTTGCACTTCGACATGGCGCAATAGCGCCGCCGATTCATCGGCCGCTTCCACCGTCGGCCGCGCGAGCAGGCGCTTGACCTCACGCATCTGGATGCACGCCATCCGCAGGCATTCCCGGGCATCGCCATACTCGGTGGCATTCTCCATACCTCGGGCTCGCGCGCTCTACGCTCCCTGGAGATGCGCGTCGATTAACGCGCTGCTGACGGTCTGGGCATCCGGCTGATATTGACCGCTGGCCACCAGCGCCTGCAGTTCCTGGATGCGCGCCGCGCGATCGGACGAGGACGACGTGAGGGCTTGCTGGACAAAATTGGGAATACTGGAAAGCGAGATGGAATCGTCCCCGGAAGCACTACCCGTTCCGGATGTGTTGGCGCCGGCCGCGCGCGAGGCTCCCTGGGTTTTCTGCAGGCTGGTTTGATCGAGACTCAGCCGGGTGACGTCGGGGTTGTCGTTGTTGTTGACGGTCATCGCATCCTCGCTGCCCTACCCTTTGGCTTCAGCATTTCTTTATCGCGCTCTTCCGGCGTCATGTTTAACCTTTTTCCGCCGCGCCGGCCGGAACCGGCTCCTCATAAGGGCGCATCACGATTTTGTGAACCTTCACCATCAGATCCACTTCCCCGCGGTTTACGCGCAAGCTTCCGGCGATACGCTCGGGCGTCTGGCCCAGGCGATGCATTTTCAGCACCTTGCTGCGTAGGTTGTGGTTGACGCTGGTCTGGTTGAGGCTGTTCTCGACGGAGGCGGCGGGCGCCGCTTGGGAGGCGAACGCTTCGCTATCCTCCAAATCCTGGATGCGCTTGCGGAGTTGGCCGATCTCCGTGGAAAGGCTGGCGCTTTCGATCTGCGCGATCTTCTCCTGGTTCGCCGCGCGGAGGCGAAGCGTGCGAATGCGTTGGCTCAAGCCGAGCAGGATCCCCAGGACGAGAAGTAAGTTGGCGGCGGCGGTCAGGTAGGGAAGAAGGGTCAAAAGCATTACTCGTCACCTAAGGTTTTGCGACAGCGTACGCAGATCGCTCGCCGGATTGTCGCTCTCCGGTTCGTTGTGCCCGGAAGCGATTTTCGTAATCCGCACGCCGTAGTTGCCCGCAACCACGACGACTTCGCCGTGCGCGATAATGCGATCGTTAACCACAATCTCCACCGGATCGTCCGGCGAACAATCCAATTCCACAACGGCGCCGTTGCCGAGCTGGGCGATTTCCCGGAGCGGAAGCTGGGTGCGCCCCAAAAGCACGCGGACGGGCAGTTTCACTCCCATCAGCAGCGGCGCGGCCTGCAGCGGACTCGCGGCCGGACGCGACGTGGGCGCCATGGTCTCGCCGGGCTGTTCGGCCGTCTCGCCGGGCGTTTGGACGTTGGTTTCCTGGTCGCTCATGATCTGATCGCTTCGCTCATGGTTCGATCGCTTGCGCTAGAGGATTCCCCGCGTGGCCGGCCATTTCTTGATCACGTAGGCGCGCAGCCGCAGCACCGCCTGGGATTTGAGCTGGCAGACGCGCGTGGTGTGGATTCCCAGAATCTCGGCGATCTCATGCAGATTCTGCTCTTCCTTGAAGTACAGGGTGAGGATGGTTCGCTCCAGGCGCGGCATCTTGTTGACCGCTTCGGCCAGCAGCTTTTCCAGCTCCGCCCGCTCCAGGATGCGCGTGGGAAGATTCTCATCGTCGTGCGGCACGTAGCGCAGCAGCCGGCTTTCGGAAAAACCATCGGAGATTTCGTCCAGACTACCCAGGCTGATGCCGCGCAGCTCGGCCAGCAGCTCTTGGTATTGGGCCAGCGGCATGTTCAGTTCTTGCGCGATCTCCTCTTCAGTCGGGACGCGCTGCAGACGCTGCTCGGCGCTGGCGATCGCCGCTTCGACGTCCTTCAAACGTTTGCGCTTGTGTACGGGAATGCCATCCAAGCCGCGGATGCTGTCCAAAATCGCGCCGCGGATGCGATGCTCGGCGTAGGTTTTCAGCTTGACGTTGAAGTTGGGATCGTAGCTGTCGACGGCATTGATCAGCCCGATGACGCCGGAAGAGACCAGGTCGTCCAAGGGCACTGCGCCGCCGATTTTCTCGTGAATGCGCATCGCCACCCAGCGCACGTGCGGCAGGTTTTCCAGGATCAGGCGATCGCGCTCGGCGGTCTCTAGCGTTGGAGCCGGACTGTAGAACGCCGCGTTGGTGAGGAGGTTCGAAGCCATCTATGCCGCCGGGAGGGCCTCCACGACTTCCGGTTGGAACACCGACGCCAGTAATCCCCGTGGATGCGCCGGTTCGATGTCTTCGGGAATGTTTTGACCGGTGGTGAAAAACGACAACGGCTTGGCGGCTTCGAGCGCCGCCGAGAGCACGGCTCCCAAGGATGCCGTCTCGTCCAGTTTGGTAAACAGCAGGTAATCCGGTGCGAATACTGAGTAAGCGCGGACGGCGCGCATCAGATCTTCGCGCTTCATCGAAGCGGGCAACACCAGGTGAATTTGTTTATTGGCGACGCGCGCCATCGCGGCGGCGATTTCTTCGGCGCCATCCATCTCCGACAAACTGCAGCCGGGCGTATCCACCAGCACGATGCCTTTGTTCCGCGATTCCTCCACTCCGGCGAGAAATTCGGGGGTGGAGTTGATGGCACTGAATCCTACTCCCACCAGAGCGGCCAAGCTGCGCAGCCTTTCGTGCGCGGCCACGCGGTACGGGTCCACCGAGAGAATCCGGACCGGCTGCCGCCCCGTCAGGCACTCCCGGATCGCGATCTTGATCAGCGTTGTGGTTTTGCCCGCGCCGGGGGGCCCGATGAAAGCAACCACCCGTGGGGCTTCGCCAGAGACTTTCTCGCCGGAGACTTTGTGGAATGCCGGCGCGAATTGCAGTTTGTTCGAGACCACTTCCGCGGCATAGGCGCGCAACGCAGTCGGCGGCGCGGTTTGCTCGCGCGACAGTTGATCCCGCAAACGCGCGGCGGTGGAAACGATGTCTTGCGCGATGGTGCGCGCCAGGTCGTTCGACACCAGCTCCTCGAACAGTTCCTCGGATTCCGATGGCCCCGCTTCGGCGCCGCGAGCGCCCTGCAGCGTCTTTTTGATTTCCAGCAGCTGCGCCCGCAGGTTTTGCAACTCGCCTGATAGGTCCCGCGACAAGTCCTTGGACAAATCCGTTGCCGGCCGGCTGCTGCGGGAGCGTTCGCCGGGCGAGCCTGCGTGCAGCCCGAACACCACTTCGTACGCACCCAGGCTGCGGGCTTCCGGCGCCGAGCGGCGCGAGGTAATCAACATGGCCTCGGCGCCTAATTCCTGCCGCGCCTCTTGGATGGCGTGCTCCACCGAATCGGCGAAATACGATTTGATTCTCATGGACGAGGTTTGTTCCATTGACCCTTATCCGACCCACCCTAGCGACTTGATCTTGATTTCCGGGGGAATTTCGCTGTGCGACAGAACCGTAACATCGGGGAACGCGGTTTCGAGTAACTGCTTGACGAAATAGCGAATGGACGGATTCACCAGCACCACGGCGGAGGTATCCGGCCGCTCCAGTTTGCGCGTAATGCGCCCCACCAGGTCGCGTGCCGCCTGCGGCGCCAAGCCGAGCACGCTGTTGTGCTCGCTGTGTTCCACCGCCGCCTCTACCGCATGTTCGGCCGAGGGCTCCACCATGTACGCCGTCAGTTCGCCGTGCGGGTTGGTGTGCGTACTCACGATGGCGCGTCGGATCGACTGCCGCACGTACTCGGTAAGCAACACCGGGTTCTTCGTCATCTGCGCTCCTTCGCTCATGGCCTCGAGGATCGTCACGGAATCACGGATCGGCACCCGTTCCCGGAGAAGATTCTGAAGTACTCGTTGGACCACCGAAAGCGATAGCATTTTTGGAACCAAATCTTCCACCACTTTCGGATTGTTTTGCGCGACCCGGTCGCAGAAGGCTTTCGCGTCCTGCCGGCTGAAGAGCTCGTGCGCGTGGCGGCGGACCACTTCGGATAGGTGCGTGCCCATCACGCTCACGTCGTCCACCACCGTGTAGCCCTTGGTGCGCGCGAGCGCGGCGCGTTCGGTGGGAATCCATAGAGCCGCTAAATTGAAGGCCGGATCCTTGGTAGGCTTGCCTTGCACGCTCGCGTCCACGTTCGGCCCTGGTATCGCCAACTCCTGGCCGGCGGGCATTTCGTAGCGTCCCATCTCCACGCCTTTGATCAGGATGGAGTACTCGCGCGAGCGCAGCGAAAGATTGTCGTTCACTTTGACGGGAGGCAAATAATAACCTAATTGCGACGCGAGATTCTTACGGATGCCGGCGATGCGCTGCAGCAGCCGCGAGTTCTTTCCGCCTTCCACCAGCTTCACCAACCCGAGCCCGACTTCCATGGTCAGTGGGTCCACCATGAGCAGCGCTTCGACGTTTTCCTTGGCGGGTTTCTCCGCCGTTTCCGTCGAGGTTTTGACGGCGGCGTCGTTTTTCCGACGCATGCGCCAGGCGATGGCGCCCAGCCCGCTGCCCAGCGCCAGGAAGGGAATGGTGGGCAGTCCGGGGAACAAGGAAAGGGTGATGAGCACGCCGCTTGCGAGCAGCAGGGGCTCGGATTTTCCGAACACTTGGTTTTGAAACTGGGCTCCGAGCTTGGAATCCGAGCTGGCGCGCGTCACGATCAAGCCGCCCGATATGGAAATCATCAGCGCCGGGATCACCGTCACCAGTCCGTCGCCGATCGTGAGCACGGTATAGGTTTGGATGGCGCGCCCGAGATCCATGCGGTGCTGCAGAACGCCGATCAGAAAGCCGGCGATGATATTGACGCCGGTGATGATGATGCTGGCGATGGCGTCGCGCTGCGTGAAGCGCGAAGCACCGTCCATGGCGCCGTAAAACTCGGCTTCGCTCGATAATTCGCGGCGGCGGCGGCGCGCTTCGGCCTCGTCGATCAGGCCGCCGTTCAGGTCCGCGTCGATCGACATTTGCTTGCCGGGCAGAGCATCCAGGGTGAAACGCGCGGTGACCTCGGAAATGCGCACCGAACCGTGGTTGATGACCACGTATTGGATGGCGATCAAGACGCAGAAAATCACCGCGCCGATAATGTAGTTGCCGCCCACGACAAAGCTGCCGAACGCTTCGATCACGTGGCCGGCCGCCGACGTTCCGGTGTTGCCGTTGAGCAGAATCAGCCGCGACGACGACACGTTGAGCGCGAGCCGGAAAAGCGTGAGCAGCAAAAGCACGGTGGGAAAAACGCTGAACTCCACGGGCCGTCCGATGTACATGGCCACCATCATGACGATCACCGACATCATCAGATCGAGCACGATCAGGATGTCCAGCATGAAGCTGGGCAGCGGCGTGATCAGCGCGATGACGATCAGCAGTACCGCAATGGGCACGGCCAGCTCGCCGGCGCCGGAGAGGGTCATTCCTTGCAATGCGGCCGGGGGCTTTAGGCCACTGGGCGGCGCCGGTTTCGCGATGGCACGCGCTTGAGCCATGGAATACTACGCGCAGACTTCGAGCGACTTGAACTTGGAGAGCAGCGTGGTGCGTTTCATGTGCAGCATGCTCGCGGCGCGGGCCTTGTTGCCGCCCGATTTGGCCAGCGCGCGTTCGAGCAGCCTGCGCTCGATTCCCGTCATCAACTCTTCGAAGTTGATCCCGCCCTCGGGAACGTCGAGGGAAGAAAGCGGCCCGAATTCCAAAGCTTGCACTTCAGCCGGCAGATCGAAATCGCCGGGGTAGAGGATGGAGCGGGCTCCACTGAGCGCGCACGCGGCCTCAATGGCGTGTTCGAGCTGGCGCACGTTGCCGGGCCAGGCATACCGCACGAACATTTCCAGAGCCTGCGTCGAAAGGCGCTTTCCCCACGCCGGCTCGCCTTCCGATATTTTGTGCAGAAAATGTTCGGCCAGCTCAGGGATGTCCATGGGACGATCGCGCAGCGCCGGCATGCGCAGCGCGACCACGTTCAGGCGATAGTAAAGATCTTCGCGGAAGCGGCGATTCGCCACCGCTTCCAGCAGGTTCGCGTTGGACGCCGCGATCACCCGCACGTCGATGGGAAACGGCTCCGAACTGCCGATGCGCTGGATTTCTCGCTCTTGGAGTACGCGCAGCAGCTTGGCCTGGAGAGGCAGAGGGAGCTCACCGATTTCATCCAGAAAAATCGTCCCCCGGTGCGCCTGCTCGAAGAGTCCCACGCGCGTGTTCACCGCGCCGGTAAAGGCGCCCTTGGTGTGTCCGAAAAGCTCGGCTTCGAGCAAATGATCGGGAAGCGCGGCGCAGTTGACCGCCACCATGCGCGAAGACGCACGGCCGCTCGCCAGATGCAAAGCACGCGCGGCCACCTCTTTCCCGGTGCCCGTCTCGCCGGTAATAAGAACCGTGGAGCGCCGGTTGGCCACTAGTTCGATGATCTCGATCACTTCCCGCATCGCGGAGCTGGATCCGATCAGGAGATGGCACGGCTGGGCTTCCGGCGCCGCGGATTTACCTTCGCGCGGCAACTCCCGATACGCCGCGTGGTGCCGCACAGCCACCAGCAGCAGATCGAGCAATTCTTCAGGCTTCACAGGGTGAGACACGTACTGGAACGCACCACGCCGCGTGAGCTCCGGGGCCTTGCTTACGACGCCGCCCGGCTCGTACACCACGATCGGTGCACGACAGCCTTCCGCGTGGATCTGCTCCACGATGTTGGGACCGTCGCTGCCGCGGATCGGCAACTGGATCAGTACGGCTCCGATGCGCTCGGCTTTCAGTAAGTCGAAGGCAGCGGGCAAGCCCGGTGCGAACAGGACTCGAAGCTTGTCAGAGCCTTCATTTACACACACTTGTTGACTGCCGGTAGCGCTTTCGTCAATCCACAGTACAGTGTTCACACTAAACGCTCCCAGCCGCGAGTAAGGTAACCGTCATTTAACTAGCCTTGTAAATAACAACATCGGAGGTTGAAATCTAAGACTTCACATGGGATTCATCATTTCTTATGTGGGGAGGTATTGGGGGCGGCGCAGTACGCCTACCCGCAAATGCGGGTAAAAGAATCGCTAAAACTTTCCTAAGGTGGAGCGATATACTAGCGCGACCAGGAACCCTTAGCGGAGCGCTGAACGATGACACCGCCGAATCCTCATCACGAGTACCTCGCCAGCCGCGTGGCGGCGGCCACGCCGATGGAGCTGACGCGGATGTTGTTCGAAGCCGCGGTAAAGGCCGTGCAGGATGCGATCGAGGCACACCGCGCCGGTGACATTCTCGGGCGCGGCAACGCGGTGACGCGGGCCGTGCAGATTTTGGGCGAATTGCGTTTCTCCCTGCGCCGCGACGTAGCGCCGCAGTATTGCGACACGCTCAGCGGCCTCTACGGCTATTTGCAGAACCGCCTGATCCAGGCGCATGCCGAGAAATCCGAATCGATGCTTCAGGAAGTCTCGCAGCTGATCCAAACGCTGCTCGAGGGCTGGATCGGCGCGATGCGCAATGTCGGCGACCTCGAAGCCGCGCCCGCCCAGGATGCCCCGCCGGAACCCATGGCAGCCGCTAGCGCTTCGAGTCCGTATTCGTCGCGGTACCCGTCGACGGCGCCGGCCGGGACGGAGAATCTGAATCGGAGTTGGGAGTTTTAGGTTCTCCTCGCTCGAGGTTCTGGGTCACCATCTTGGCGAGTCCGAGTCCGCCGCGCGCTGCCAAGGCCTGCGAAAAACCTTGTTCCGCCATTTCCATCACCAGTGATCCGGTGGTATCTTCCTGATCGTCTTCGTCAGTCAGCCAGCCGCCGCCGGAGGCCTCGCGTGCCGACTTCAACATCTGGCCGATCATCAGCGCTTCGAACTGCTTGGCGACGCTCGCGATTTTTTCCGGCGAATCGGTGTTTTTCGACGCAGACTCGAACGCCTGATGGAATGTTTCGTTGGCGGAAATTACATCGGGATTGTTCGTATGTGAAAGCGTCCAGTTAGTGGCCGCTAAGTCGGCTCCGGAGGAGATGCTAAAATCGCTGGACATCGCTGATCACCAAGAAACGGCTAAATGACTTCGATCTCCGATTCCAGCGCGCCGGCGGCTTTCAAGCTTTGCAAGATCGCGATAATGTCGCGCGGCGTCGCGCCGATGGAAGAAAGAGCGCGCACCAGTTCCTCCACCGTGGCGCCTTCCTTGAGAACAACATTGCGCGCCTTTTCCTCTTTGACGCCCACCGTAACCTGCGGCGTGACTTGCGTGGTGCCGTTGGAAAATGGTCCGGGCTGGGAGACGTCGTAATTGGTCTGAATCTGCACGCTCAGATCGCCATGCATGATGGCGACGGGCGATACTCGGACCTCTTTACCCATCACGATGGTCCCGGTACGCTCGTTGATCACAACTTTGGCCGGGCGGTCCGTTTCCACCGTCAGGCTTTCGATCTGAGCGATGAATTCGCTCGCACGAGTGGAAAAATCGGAAGGAATCGCAACGCTCACCAGCCCGGAATTGTCGGCGTGCGCGATGGCATTGCTTCCCGCATTGAAGTGACGATTCACGGCATCGGCAATGCGCACGGCCGTGGTGAAGTCCGCATCGTGGAGCTGGAGGCGTACCACTTTCGTCGGTTCGAGCGCGGGCGAAGGACGCTCCACGATCGCTCCGCCCGGAACACGGCCCACAGTCGGATGGTTGAGCGTCTGCGTCGTGCCTGCGCCGCCGGCGATAAAGCTGCCGGTGACCACCGGTCCTTGCGCCACCGAATACACCTTGCCGTCGATACCGCGTAGGCTGGTCATCAGCAGCAAGCCGCCTTGCAGGCTCGCGGCATCGCCGATCGCCGCGACGGTAGCGTCGATCTGCATGCCCGATTGCGCGAACGGCGGGAGCGTGGCCGTCACCATCACGGAGGCCACGTTTTTCACCAAAATTAGCGTCGGGGTTACGGTCACGCCCATCTGTTGCAGCATATTCGCAAGGCTCTGGGCGGTGAAGATGGTGAGCTGGCGGTCGCCGGTGCCCTTGAGTCCCACCACCATGCCGTATCCGATTAACTGATTGTCGCGGACGCCTTCGAGGGACACCAGTTCCTTCAGACGCGCCTCCGCCGGTTCGGTGTCCGCACAGAACGCTGGCAGCGCCGTGGCAATCAAGAGTGCTGTCAATAATCGCATGAATTGGAAAAACCTAGAACGGTAAAATGCCGAGCAACAAACGGTACAGGAAGTTGGGCCGATGAATCGAATCGTTGATCACGCCTTTGCCGTTCACCAGAATTTCCATTTGCGCGATCAGGTTGGAGGGAATCGTATTGGTGGGCACCAGGTCCACCGGCCGGATGACTCCCCGCACCGTGATGGTCTGATTTTCCGAACTCACCTGCACGCGCTTGGTTCCTTCGATCACCAGGTACCCGTTGGGTAGCACCTGAGTAACGCGGGCGCTCATGTTGGCCGTAAGGGTGGCGCCACGGCTGGTCTCGCCGGTTCCTTGGAGTTGGGTCTGGGTAGTCGAATTGAGGAGATTGGCGAGAGCTCCGGTTTTGCTTTTGATGCCCGCGAGCTGCGTGATATTGCTCTGCGCCGTGGATTGACGCTGCGTGCTGACATCGCCGTTGGCCACGGCCGAAAATACTTCATTTACGACGATGGTGACCAGGTCGTCCACGCGGCTGGCTCTCAGATCCAAACCCAAATTGGAAAAAATCGCATTCGGCGACCACATGGAACCGGGCGGCGGCGCGGCTTCCGGCAGCTTGGCGTCCCGGTACGAGGCGCTGATGTACTGCTCAAGCGGCGAGGGCTCCGGCGGCTTAGCGTCCTTCTTCTTCTTGTTCGCCGACTGGTTGATGGCCGATTGGGCGTTCGCAAGAGCGGCACAAAATAACAGCAGAGTGGCGATGATTCGCACGTTCATTGGACCCTCGTTTGCGAAATGATTTGCTCTCCGAGCGGCCACACCATCAGCAGCGCTCGATCTTTCCCTTCGATCCGCGCGTGAAATACTTTTCCGCTCTGCGGATTGCGGAGCGTGATGGTGTCGCCCTGCCTTCCGGGCGTTTCCGCCACCGCGGGCATATGAAGCTGCGCGGCGCCGGCGATGGCCGTCACGTACACCGTGTCGCCGCGCTGCACTTGGAACGGCTCAATCAAATCGGCGCGGAATACGGGCAGACCGGCGCGCAGCGCGCGGCGCGGCATGCGGCCGATGACCTCATCCAGATTCCGGGCGATGTCGTTGCGCAGGGGAAAATCGTCGTAAGTCTCCAGCCGCACCTCGCCAGGCGTCACGGTTTGGCCGGGCAGGATCAGCACGGTGGGCACTACGCGCGTCATGGTGGCCGAGATCTTGACGCGCGCCCATACGGAAAACTGGCGCGAGCCGCCGTACTGCACGTCGCCGCGCCACGTGACCGGCGTGTCAGGACCCGTGAGCGTGGACGCCAGCAGCCCGGATAGAGGAAAGGTGAGCTTTCCCGCCGGCGCCTGATCCCGGCTGACGGCTAGCACGTCGATACGCGCGTCGGGGGCTTGCAAGGATTCACGAAGCGCCGCGCGAACCACCTCTGGGGTGAGAGCCTGCAGCCGCCATTCGAAACAGGCATGCGTGTCCGGGGTGACGTCGACTCCATACGGCGAGCCGATGCGGTGCAACTCGGCGGGCCCCAGAAAACGCCGCGTTCCGGGCGCGGGCGAATACCCGATCACGGTGTCTCCGGGAATTTTGCCACGAAAGGCCGGCACGGCTCGCGCCAGATCCTCGCCGAAAATGCGGTCGTTCGAAATGATTTCACACGGTCCGGAATGCATCATCATGCCGAGAAGGAGAAGCCATACGTTCATTGCTTGAGATTGTTCACCTGCTGGTACATGTCATCGGCCGCCTTCACCACCTTCGAATTCGCTTCATACGCGCGCTGGCTGACGATGAGGTTCACAAATTCCTGCACGATACTGACGTTGGATTGTTCGATATAGCCTTGGAGCAGCGTGCCCTGTCCGTCCTGGCCGCCCGGCGGACCGATCACCGGAGCGCCGGATGATTCGGTCTGCTGAAACAGGCTTTGTCCCAAGCTGTTCAACCCTGACGGATTGGCGAAAACAGCCACTTGGATCTGCCCGGCCTGCTGCGCGGTAGTCTGGGCGGGAAGCGTGTAACTCACGGTTCCGTCGCTCGCGATGGTGATCGAAAGAGCATTCTGCGGAATTGTGACCGGAGGGTCGAGTAAGTTCCCGTTGGGATCCACAACCTGACCCGTATTATTCAGGTGAAAGGTTCCCGCTCGCGTGTAAGCCAATTGCCCCGACGGCTGTTGAACCTGAAAGAATCCGTTGCCCTGAATCGCCAGGTCCAGGGGATTGTCGGTCTCCGTATAATCGCCCTGGGTAAAAATGATTTCGTTGGAAACCGCGCGTGTGCCTAAACCCAACTGCAATCCCGTGGGAACCAGGGTCTGCTGGCTGGCGGCCGCGCCCGGCTGGATCAGGTTCTGATAAAGCAGGTCTTGGAACTGCGCGCGCCGGGCCTTGAAGCCCGCCGTGTTGGCGTTCGCGATATTGTTCGCGATGTTTTCCACGTTGGTTTGTTGCGCGTTCATGCCGCTGGCTGCGCTAAAAAGTGCTCGAATCATTCCTGTCCCGTCCCTCCTGCCGTGTCTATACCTTTGCCACTTGCTCAATGGCCTGCTTGCTCATGTCGTTGGACAGTGAGATCGCTTTCTGCATCATTTCGAACTGCCGCGAGAGGCCTACAATGCGCACCGCTCCATGCGATGCGCTTACGTTGGATGCCTCCAGCTTTCCTTGATAGATCTCTGTTCCCGTTACCGTTTCCGGGTCCTGGCCGCTTGTATTCAAGAAATAACTGGAACCGAACTTAGTAAGTCCGGCCGGATTCTGGAAATTGACGATCTGGATGCGCCCATCGGATTTACCTTTCTGCGAGATTCCGCCGTCGCGCGAGACCTCCAGCGGCTGCCCGGTATCCAGGCGAAAGGGCGCTCCGTTCTCCTGGAGTAGCGGATAGCCTTCGCTGGTGATCAGATTTCCGGTCGTCGAGAAGCGGAAGTTGCCGTTGCGCGTATAGAGCGGCCCCGATGGGCCTTGCACCACGAAGAAGCCTTTCCCGGCGATCCCGAAGTCCAATGGATTATTGGTCGGCTCCAGCAATCCCGGCGCGAAATCGGTCCATTGCCGTTGCAGCATGGGAACGCCCGACGTGCCGGAGTCATCGTCAGCGGCCATGGAAGAGAACAGCGTGTTGAATTCACCGTCGGTCTTGTACCCGCTGGTCGACGAATTCGCTAGATTGTTCGCTACCAGGTCGAGCGCTTGCATGCGAGCCTGCATCGCCGCCGCCGCAAAAACACTGATCTGATCCATAGGAGCGAATGCCAGCGTTGCAAATGCGCGGCCAAAACGCGTCCGAAGGAAAAATCGTATAACTTTGTATCGCATTCGCGATAAGGCGAGTGAGCGATGGCGCGCCATCCGGCGAAAGTAAGTCGCTATTTGCCGAGTTCTCGACACCCGCTGCTGGGTAACGCGCTGAAAATCTGATTTCGCTGCAGTGGCCGCGAACCTGCATAAACAGCGCCGTGCTTGTCTCCGCGCCGGCGACTGCCGCTCTCGATGCGCTGTTCGCCTCACTTGCTCCCGCACTCGGCGGAGAGTCTTTCAGAACGTCCACAACATCGGCGTTTCAGAATGTTCTGGATGACCTGACTCTTTCCGATGACGCGGAACTTGGCGGCAATGCGAAGCAACAGAGCTCCGCGGTCCCTGAGCCGGCTTCCAAGAAGCAGTCGCAAGCCGCCACCTCCCTCACCGACATCTCCGCAATGCCGCAAACGGGCATCCAGCTGGCGCATGCGCGTCAGCGATCACCGGGAACCGGACGCAATACGTTATCGGACGACAATACGGCGTGCGATGCCGGGCCATCGCAATCGACCGCCGGCGATTCCGGATCGGCTCTCCCGCTCCACGAGCAGCCAGCCACAACAGGGACGGCATCCCAAACTGTACCGGGGGAACAGGAAGGAGCATTAGCCCACGCTACGGTCTCAACACCGCGCTTCACCATTTCTTCCGGAGCGCCCTCCAATGCGAAGCTGGTCGCGAAGACCGTGTTTGGCGGACAGGCGCTTACGAATCTCTCCTCGCGAGCAGCCATAGAGCCGGCCGCCGTTCGGTCGGCTTCCGAGACACATGCGACTTCTAAGAACGCAGCTGAGAATCAGACGGCGACGACGGCTGACGCCGTAGAAAACGAGCGGATTCCTGCGCGTGTCGCAGCAGCGTCGTCACCGAAGACTCCGACGAAGGCCTCGATTTCAAATCCCGCTCCGCCGGTTGAGCACTCCACGCCGCATTCAATCACCGGCTCGCCTTCGGCCATGCCGCACGTCGATGAGGAAGAGCCCGATATCATCCATCAAGACAAGATCGATCAGGACCAGCCGGAGGCGATCCTTACCACGCAGTCCGCAAAGAATTCGACGCCGGCTGCGCTTTCAGCTCCGGTCGCCCCAGAACAACTTGCACGCACGGACACAACACCGGCGGCTAGCGCATCCGCGCGCCCCGCGATTCGCCCCGATGGAATGATTCGTCCGGACGCAATTGCCAAATTGCCAATTGCGGCGAGCCCCGAAGTCCGGTCAGCCAACTTTGATGCGATCGGCACGCCCGCTGTCGGTGCAGGACGGGCGATCAGTTCCGAATCAACTACGGTTACTCCTTCTCAACAGCCGGCGGCCAAACCAAACACGTCCGCAAGCGCGTCCGAAACGCAGCCAGCGGCGCAACTCCCCGCGGGCGCGTCCAGCTTTACAACGCCATCCACGAAGCCGGAGTTCTTGACTGCTCTGGTCCCCGTGGCCGCTGGGTCGGAGCAGACGGCGCAGGCGCCGACACCGGAGCTGGCGGCCAATTCGTCCGCGGCGATTGCTAATCCCGATCCCGCCTCGGAGGCCCAGGAGCCGGCAACCCCCGCCTTGCCTGTCACCACGATGCCCGCTACAGCGCCGGCCATGCCTGCCTCGCCTGTCCCATCCATGTTCGCTACGACGCCGTCCCCAGTGGCGACTGCCCCACCAGCCACCGATCGGACAACGGCGCCCTCTTTGAATGCGCCGAGCGGGATAGCCGGCGCCACTCCCGCGGCGAAGAGTCCGCTCCTTCCGCAGGCTGAGAATTTTGCTTTCGCCGTGCGCTTGCTCGGCCAGGACGACAGTTCCAGCCGCTCTTCGGTTACTCAGCCCAGCGCGGCACTTAGTAATGGCGAGCAGTCACTTACTCAGGCCCTCACGGAAACGAAGCAGCCAGCGCCGCAGCCTCAGAATTCGCCGGCGCAGCAAACTGCCACGCCGCAGGTTCAAAGCACAAATCAGCAGAGCACAAATCAAGCGACCCAGGAAACGCAATCCGCGGCTCCTACAACCGGCAAGCCTGAGACCGTCGCTCAAAACCAAACGGGAATCTCCGCCCCGCCGAATCCGGGGCAGTCGTCTCACCCAGCCGACACTCAGATGTTCCAGGTTCCCCAGCCAGCTACGCAGGTCGAGTCCCCCGCGTCCGGTCTCGAACACAGCGAAGGCGCCGCGCCCGATGTGCCGCTCGCGGCGCAACAGGCGCGCTTCGCTGCTCCCGAGTTACCGAGATCATCCGCCAGCTCCGAGATTCTCTTGCACCTGACCAGCGACGGTCAAACGCCGGCGGCGATCCGCGTGGCCGACCGCGCCGGATCGGTGAACGTGTCGGTGCACGCGGCCGACCCCGTCCTGCGAGAGTCGCTCCGAACCAATCTCGGCGACCTGTCGGCGCAGTTGAACCTACAGGGGTGGAAGACGGAGACAACAAAATCGGCCGCGGTCGCCGCGCACTCCGACAATCCGCAGGACTCGCACGCGGGCGGCCAGCGCGGCTCCGGACAGCAGGCTTCCGGAGGCGAACGGCAGCCGCAGCGTGAGCGCCGCGGCAACGCCGGCCAATGGCGTGAAGCATTCAACCAGCAGATCATAGGCAACCAAACCAATCCAGGAGGAAACCGCTAATGCAAATCATGGGCCCCTCGAACGCGACGCGCGCCAACAGTGTGGAAGATTTACTTGCCAGGGCCACCGGCCGCGCCACCCCCCACGCAACCAGCGGCACGAACGGAACCAGCGGAAGCAATGGAACCAACGGCACAAGCGGAACCGCCGCCCTGGGCGCGACGTCGGCCAACACCATCAGCTCATTGACCAGCCCGCAGACGTTTTTGCAGTTGCTGATCGCCCAGATCCAGAACCAGGACCCGCTCAATCCCACCGACAGCATTCAATTCGTGGGTCAGCTCGTACAATACGCCGAGCTGGGCCAACTCACGGGAATCAACCAGGGCGTACAAACCCTGGATGGCAGTAACTCGTCGTCCAGCAGCTCGTCCACAAAGTCGACGAACGGGACTTCGTCCTCGTAGCGCAGCGCAGAAGCATCAAAGAATTCCAGAAAAAGGAGCAACTCAGTGTCATCATTTTCCATCGCACTTAGCGGACTTACAGCCGATTCGGACGCACTCGACGCAGTCGGTAACAATTTGGCCAATTTGAATACGGTAGGTTACAAAGACACGGAAGTGAACTTTTATGACCTGCTGCAGCAATCCATCGCCGGCGGCGCCACCCAGATCGGCGGTGGTGTCTCGGCTCCGCAGACCGAGGCCGTATTTTCGCAAGGCTCCATCCAGTCCACCGGCGGCAATTACGACGCCGCCATCAACGGGAACGGATTCTTCGTCGTGCAGGACCCCAATGGAACTACTCTATACACGCGCGCCGGTGACTTCCAGCTCAACGGCCAAGGCGAGTTGGTCACCAACACCGGTCAGGTGGTGCAGGGTTGGAACGCGCAGAATGGCGTGGTGGACACCAGCGGGCCAATCGGCGACATTACCATTCCGTCCAACGCTCTGCAGACTCCCAGCGCCACGCAAAACCTTTCGCTCACCATGAACCTGAACGCGGATGGCACTGTCGGAGGATCCACCGGCACCTTCTCCACCTCGGTCGCGGTAGTCGACTCGCTGGGCGAGACTCAAAATCTGACATTCAACTTCACGGAACAGTCTCCGGGCAACTGGAATTACACCGTAACGATACCCGGGCAAGACGTTTCCGGCGGAACGGCCGGCACCCCCAGTCAAGTAGCTTCGGGAAGTCTTACGTTTGATGCCAATGGCGACTTGACGTCTCCCAGCGGTCCGGCGCAGGTGGCCCTCTCCATCTCCGGCCTGGCCGACGGCGCGAATGCTCTGAATGTCAACTGGAATCTGGCGACCGACAACGGCACCGGGACCCCTCTGATCACCCAGTATGCGGCCTCCTCCGCCGTTTCCGCCAGCAGTCAGGATGGAGTGCCCGCCTCGCAAGTGACGCAAGTTTCCATTGCCGACGGCGGCGCGATCACGGCGCAATTCTCCAACGGCAATCAGGTCGTCATCGGGCAGATCGCGCTGGCCGGCATCAGCAATCCGGATTCGTTGATCGCGGTCGGACAGAACAATTTCGAAGTTGGAGCCGATACCGCCACGCCCGTGATTGGCGTTCCCGGCACCGGCACGCTTGGCAACGTGGAAGGCGGCGCGCTGGAATCTTCCACCGTCAATATCGCCAGCGAGTTCACCAACCTCATCGTCTATCAGAATTCGTATGACGCCAATTCCAAGGTGATCTCGACCGTCGATCAAATGACGCAGAGCCTGCTGAACATCCAGTCGTAACATGAACGCCTCGGACGTATTGCAACGCTTCGGGGAGCTGCCGTTTGTCGTGGAATTGGAGTTGGGGACGCTCTCGATGACCGTCGGGGAAATCCTCCAACTACAGGAGGGGTCCGTGCTGCGGACGGAGCATCCCGCCGGCGCGCCGTTCCCGTTGTTTGCGCGCAACGTCAAGGTCGCGGAGGCCGAGGTGATCGTCATCGACGACACGGTCTCCGTTCGAATCCAAAAAATGCTGCAAAAGGGCGCTGTGGCGGGCCATGCAACTCACTGAACAGATCACGATGGTGCTGGCGGTCTTCGCGCTTCTGGGTGCGCTGTTGTGGTTCGCCAAGAGGCGCGGCATGGCATCCTTTCCGGTGAGTTTGCGGCGCTCGGGCGGCGGGCGGCGAGTGGAAGTGTTAGAGCGGGTGCCGCTCACCGCGCAACATGCCTTGCACCTGGTGCGGATGGGCGATCGCACGGTCCTGATCGCCACCGCGCCTTCGTCCTGCACGCTGCTCGATTCGTCCGTCGCGCCGCAGACGCCGATGCCGGATCCCAACTCCCCGCTCTCGCGCGATCGGTTCCGGTCCAGCCCTTTGTCCAGCCAATGACCAAGCTCCGCTTTGTTCTTCTGTTTTTGCTCTTCGCGACCGTCGCGTTAGCGGCGCCCAGGGACGCTTCCATCCCAGTTTTCGGCTCGCCCAATCCCAACGGCACGCTGACGCTGAGCACACCGACCCAAATCGTCATTTTGTTGACGCTGCTGACGCTACTGCCGGCGGTTGTGATGTCGGTGAGTCCGTTTCTGCGCATCATCATCGTGCTGCATTTCCTGCGGCAGGCGCTGGGAACGCAAACCGCTCCGTCGAATCAGGTGCTGGTGGGGCTTTCCATGTTTCTCGCTTTTTTGATCATGCAGCCGGTGGTGATGGACATGTACCACCGGGGCTGGGAACCGGTGGAAAACGGCCAGATCCCCTGGCAGCAAGGCTTCGAGGAAGGCGTCAAGCCGCTCAAGACTTTTCTGCTGAAATTCACGCGGGAGAAAGACATCCAGACCTGCGTCGAGATGACCAAGTCCCCGGCGCCGCGCAATTCCGCCGATCTCGACCTGAAGATCCTCGTCCCGGCGTACATCCTCTCCGAGTTAAAGGCCGGCTTCCAAATCGGAGCCGTGCTATATCTGCCGTTCCTGATCATCGATCTGGCGGTAGCCTCCATCACGCTCTCGGTCGGCATGGTGCAGTTGCCGCCGGTGATGATCTCGGCGCCGTTCAAAATCCTGCTATTCGTTCTGGTGGATGGCTGGAACCTGGTGATCGGCTCGCTCTTGAAAACTTTTTATTGAGGACTTATGACTCCTGAAACCGCCGTTCACATCGTCAGCCAGGCGCTTTGGACCACCGTGCTGCTGTGCGCGCCGCTGCTGGTCATCGGATTCGCAGTGGGCGTGGTCGTCAACATCATCCAAATCGCGACCTCCATGCAGGATTCGGCCTTCAGCACCATTCCGCGTTTGGCCGCCTTTTTATTCGGCTTCCTGCTGCTGATGCCGTGGATGCTGAAACAATTGACGGCTTATTCCGTGGGCGTCTTCGGCGACCTCGGGCGCTTTACCCATTAGCCTCATGCATCCCACGCCAGCCATTCCGCCGTCGGTTCTGTACGGGTTTTTGCTCGTCCTGGCGCGCATTTCCGGAATCTTCGTGTTTCTGCCGTTGCCGGGCTTGGAGGCCGGACCCAGCGCCGCCAAGATCACGCTCGCCATGGTGCTGACGTTCGGCATGTACTCGCGCTGGCCGGCGCTCGATGCGGTCCCGCAAAGCATGCTGCAGTTGGCGGGCTGGATGCTGGCCGAAGCCGCGATCGGGCTCGCGACCGGTCTCGCCGCCGCGTTCCTGATCGAGGCCGTAACGTTCGCCGCGCAGGCCATCAGCACGCAGGCGGGATTTGCTTATGCCTCCACCATCGACCCCAATACCGAAGCCGACTCCACGGTCCTCCTGATGCTGGCGCAATTAACCGCCGGCCTACTGTTCTTCGCCATGGGGTTCGACCGCGTGATGCTCACCATCCTGGCGCGGAGCCTGGAGACGCACCCCCCCGGCGCTTTCGTCGTTTCACGAGCCAATGTCGAAGCGCTGGTAATGCTCGGCTCCAGCATCTTCTCCACAGGCGTCCATCTGGCGCTGCCTTTGATGGCCCTCCTGTTCCTAATCGACTTGTCGATCGGGCTGCTCGGTCACCTGAATTCCCAACTGCAACTCATCGCGTTGGCGTTTCCGGCCAAGATGATCACCGCTCTTGCGGCATTGAGCTTATTAGTTCTTCTGATTCCCAAGCTGTTCCAACAGCTCGGTGAGGCTTCCTTCACGGCGCTGGGCCGGCTCTTAGGATTGTGACCGCATGAATCCCTCGGGCGAAAAAACCGAACAGGCCACACCGCGGCGGTTGTTAAAAGCGCGGCGCGAAGGTCAGTTCGCGTCCTCGCACGACTTCGTCAGCGGCCTGCAATTCACGGTTTTTGTGATCCTGGTGGCGCAAACCGGTCCCGCCATGCTCTTGAGCCTCAAGGAAGTGACGCGTGGCGTGTTCCTCCAAGCGTTTCGCGGGGATCTGAACCCCGCCACACTCATCGGAATCTGGCATGAAGCGCTCTCTCGCGCCCTGACGCCGCTCGCCTATTCCAGCGGCATTTTGCTTCTGACTGCCGTGCTGTTCCAGCTCGCCTCCACGGGCTTCTCTTTCAGCCTGACGCGCATGACGCCGAAAGCTTCGAATTTCAACGTAATCTCTAAGCTGCAGTCGCTGCCGCAGAAGGGATTGATGTCGTCGCTGCAGGCCGTCGCGCTGGTAGCGGTGTTCGCCGCAACCATTTACTGGATCGTCGTTTCGAGCGGAGAGCGCCTGCTCGCGATTCCGATCTCGAGCCTCGCCGTGGGACTGGAAATGCTGCGCGGCTTGTGTATGGATTTGCTATGGAAAGCGGCCGCTCTCTTTCTGTTCTTCGGCTTCGTCGACTTCTTCCGCCAGAAGCGCAAATTCGCCAAACAAATGCGCATGAGCAAGCAGGACATTCGCGACGAGATGAAAGAACACGAGGGCAACCCTCAGACCAAGATGCGCATCCGCCGGTTGCAACGCGACGCGCGCCGCAGGCGCATGATGGACGAGGTCAAGACGGCGACGGCCGTGGTGGTCAACCCGACGCACTATGCCGTCGCCATCCGCTACCACCACGACAGCATGGCGGCGCCGCTGGTGGTGGCCAAAGGAAAGAATTACCTCGCGTTGCGCATTCGCGCGCGAGCACTGGAGTTCCAGGTGCCGCTGATTGAGAATCCGCCCTTGGCACAGGCATTGTATAAATCCGTCGACGTTGGACAGTACATTCCGCCCCATCTGTATCGCGCGGTAGCCGAAATCCTCGCCTACATCTATCGCTTGATGGGGGCAAGAGCATGATGGGCGCGAGAACATTTCATGACATTAAGGAGGTCAAATTATGGTTCAGCTCAACAACTTGTTGTCTTCCGATAGCAGCACCGCCCCCGGGCAGATTGCTAATGCAGCTTCCGACAAGTCCAGGGACAGGTCCCACGACACATTCCGCGACGTTCTCTCCCAAGCGGCCGGCGCCAAGTCGGAAGCCGCTTCGGCGGGCGAATCGCCCACGCCGGCGTCCTCGGACAAATACACCCGCGCCGCTCCCCCTCCGCCGACTACTTCGTCAGCGAGCGCGGGCAGCGCAGGGAGCACATCCAGCGGGGCGGCAGAGAGCGACTCAGATCCTTTTCTGCAGTTAGTCAACTCCTCATCGGCTGCCAATGAGGCCGCGAGTTCATCCGCGTCCGCCGCGTCCAGTGCTACCGCGACGGCTTCCACCGCTCTGACCGCGCAGGAGGCTTTCGATCAAGCATACTGGGCCGCGCAGCCACCCGCCGTCCAAGTGCTGCAAAATGCACCGGCCGATCAACGTGTGCAAATGGCCACCCAGTTGGCGCAGGAAGGCTATTCCATCGACGTCCCGATCATGGTGTGGGGCTGGGATCCGTACACCACCACCAACACGCGCGAGGCTGACGGTTACACCTGGGTGCCCTCGGCCCTGCAAAGTTCGGTATCCGTTGCTCCCGGAATCACTTTCGATGGAACCAGCTACAACGCCAGCGATCCTCCGTCCGGCTCCATTGCGGTCTAACGTGACGTTCCTGGTCCGCCTCTCCGCTCTCGCGTGGCTCTCGGGGGCTGTGCTCTGCGCCCAGCCTCCGGCGAATTTCGAGGAGTCCGTAAAGGCGGCGATGGCGCCGTCTATCGCGCAACAGCGTGCCGCCGTGGCGAAGCAAGCAACGGCCGCCGGCGCGGTCCGTTCCAAAATTTCCGATTCGTTCTTCACTTCGACATCCTTGCCTGCCTCGCAAGGCGTGACGGATTGCGATCCGCTTCCCGAAGAACAACTCGACGCGCTCGCCGGGCAGGCAGCGGAAAACACTGGCCTCGGTGCGCCACTGGTGCGCGCGGTGATCGATCGGGAATCCGGCGGGCGTCCCTGCGCGGTTTCGGCCCGCGGCGCACAAGGCTTGATGCAGCTCATGCCCGCCACCGCCGAAGAGTACGGCGTCGATGATGCGTTCGATCCCGAGCAGAACGTCGAGGCCGGAGCGAAGCTGCTGAAGTCGCTCCTGGATCGATACGAGAACGACCCCACCCTCGCGCTCGGCGCGTACAATGCCGGCGCCACGCGCGTGGATGAGGCCGGGGGCCTCCCTTTCATCCCGGAGACCATGGATTATGTCAACGCCATTCTGACGAAACTCGGCTCGCTGCTGCCAACATCCGCGCCGCGGGACAAGAGCGCTGGAGAGCCCGAGATCCCCACACTCCCTACGATGAAGAACTTGGGATGGACAACTCAGCCGTTTGTCAAAGAGTTTTAATTTTGTCAAAAGACTTTATTTCAAAGACTTTTAATCTCCGTTAGCGCCTCCACTTAGAAACTCGGAGGGCCCTTCGGGCGTCCCTCGCTCAGGAAGCACCGCTGAATCCGGTGCCAAAAAAAGAAGTGGAACAGGAGACTCGACTCATGAAAATGAAACCCGGCATTCGGAGGCAAACAGGGAAAGCTCTTGCGACCGTTCTCAGCCTTGCGGCTTTTGTGACCGCGGCTGTGGCTCAGGCGCCGCCACCGCCGGCGTATCCGCAACAACCGCCGGCCTATCCGCAACAACCGCAATCTTATCCGCAGCAACCGCAACCCTATCCGCAACAACCAACCGCTTATCCGCCACAACCGCAGGCGTATCCTCCGCCACCGCCGGCTTTCCCCCCACAGGAACTCGATCGTCTGGTGCAGCGGATCGCGTTGTATCCGGATCCGTTGTTGTCGCAGATCTTGGCAGCCGCGACGTTCCCCGATCAGATTCCCGCCGCCGCGCAGTGGTCGGACCAACATCACTACCTGACGGGCGATGCTCTGGCCAGAGCCATCTCAGACGACCATCTGCCCTGGGATCCAAGCGTGCAGTCCCTGTTGCCCTTTCCGTCTGTGCTCGACATGATGGCCTCGGACATGTCCTGGACCAGCGAACTCGGCAATGCCTTCCTGGCCCAGCAGCCGGACGTGATGGACGCGGTGCAGGCCGAGAGGCGCGAGGCTTATAACTACGGCTATTTGCGCACCAACCCGCAGGTGATCGTCAACGCTGGGCCGTACATCGAAATCCTTCCGGTCAATCCGGCGTTCATCGTGGTTCCCTACTACAATCCCCTGGTGGTGTTCGCTCCGCCCCGGCCGGGATTCTACGTGGGCGCGGCCATTAGCTTCCGGTTCGGAATTACGATCGGTGCAGCGTTCGCTCCCTGGGGCTGGGGTTCGACGCATTTCGTCTGGGGCCAACATGCCGTGTTCATCAATAATGCTCGCTGGAATCGCACGTGGGTGAATCGCGCGACCTACGCGCACCCGTACGCTGTGCCTCGCTACAGCGGGCCGCGGCCCGCGGAGCATCATGAACTCGAAGGGCGTTCGCCGCGCGAGCGGGAAGCCGCGCGCACCGGGCGTGAGCGGGTGGAAGAACACCGCGACGACCGGCACTAATTCGCCGCAGTATCGCAGCCCGGGGCGGCACATGGCTGCCCCGGCATTAAAGCAATAGGCGCCGCCGTGCGCCGCTAAAACGGCTTTCATGGGCCGATAAGTGGATCAGACATGAGGGAAAGCGAAGCGCCGCGGAGCGACCGCCCGAAAGGGCGCGAGCGTGTAGAAGAGCACCGCGACGATCGCCGGTACCGCTGAGGACGGCCAAGGCCCGCAGGCCACCCTCTCAACGCTCCGCAAGTTTGCGGCGCAGCCACGCTCTCGCCAGCCGGAGTTCGTGCCGGACAGTGTGCGCTGATCGATCAACCACCCGCGCGATCTCCTCGGCCGTCATGCCGCCAAAGTAATGCATCTCGATGACTTTCGCCAGAGCTGGATTTTCGCCGGACAATGTCTCCACGGCTCGATCGACTTCCAGCATCCGAAGTTGGCTCTGGCTACCAGCCGATCCGACAATGATGGCCGTATCCCAGTCGACGCGTTGCGCCTGGCCACCGCGCTTCACGGCAGCGGCCGCCCGCGCGTGATCGATAAGTACCTGGCGCATCACTCTTGACATAACCGCCAAGAAGTGTGCGCGATCGGCGATTTGTGGCTGTCCGTTGTCGAACAGTTTCAGATACGTTTCATTCACCAACGCTGTAGGCTGGAGCGTCTGGCCGGGCCGGCGGTTGCGGAGGAATAACCGCGCCATGCGATGCAGCTCGCTGTAAATGAGCGGCATCAGGGTGTGGAGAGCGCTTTCATCCCCTTCGCGCCAGCGTCGCAGCAGTAGCATTACTTCAGAAGGCATTCCTGGTACGTATTGTCATTGTCGCGCGCCCGAGCCGGAAGAGCGCTACGTCACCGGAGACGCATTTGCCAGCGATATCCAGGCGTTCTTAGACAACCGGCCGGTTCATGCTCGCGCCGGCAACGCCTGGTACCGCGCGAGGAAATTTGTCCGGCGCTATTGGGTCCCTGTCACAGCCAGCGCCGCAGCCGCCATCGGTCTTTGTGTTGGTTTGTATGTTGCAAATCGCGAGCGTTCCATTGCCGAGCAGCGATTCCTCCAGGTGCGTCAATTGGCGAACAAGGTGTTCGACATCGATGCGGCGATCCGCAACACGCCTGGCACCACCAAGGCCCGGCAACTGATCGTGTCCACCTCACTCGAGTATTTGCAGAAGGTGGGCGCGGAGGCGCGTGGCGACAAGGGTTTGATGCTGGAGATCGGCTCTGCCTACGTGCAGTTGGCGCACGTGCAGGGCGTTCCGATAAATTCTAACCTCGGCGAGTTCGCGGCCGCGGATAAGAGCCTCCGAAAGGCCGACGAGTTGGTGGAATCGGTCTTGAAATCGGATGCGAGACGGTCCCGCGCTGCTCACTTCGGCGACCATCGCACACGATCGCATGGTGTTGGCTGACTCGCAAAACAAGCGTGAGGAATCGTTGGCACAAGCGCGGCGCGCGGCTGACAAAATGGACCGCTTCATCGCTCTCGGGCCACCCAAACCCTACGCTGTCAGAGAAGTTTCCTACATGTACGGCAATGTGGCGATCACGTTTGCGGATTATCACCGGCTCGATGACGCGATTCGTTACTCTCGCCGCGCGATCGAGGCCGCCCAACAAATCCAGGGAACCGGCGGACAACAGAGTTTGGCTTATGGGGTCCTGGCTGATGCGCTGCGCGGATCGGGACAACTGGATTCTGCTTTAACCGCCGTTCGTGAATCCCGCAGGCTGGAGGAGCAGCAAGCCGAAACCGACACTACCTGGCAGCGCGTGAACCTGGCGCTGGCTCTGATGCGTGAAGGTTCCATTTTGGGCGAGGATCAGGACATCGGTCTGGACCGGCCGAAAGACGCGGTTCCGGTATACCAGCAGGCGCTAAGCATCGCGGAAGAACTGGCCAGGAAAGACCCAGATGATAACAGCAACCATCAATTGGATAGCGAGGTGGGACGGCGTTTGGGTGACGTTTTACGCCACGGCGATCCACAATTGGCTCTGAGCGTTTACGACGCCTGTATCCGTGGCGACCAGGAGGCCAAGAACACGAACATCGCAACCCGCCGGGAAGAGGCGGGGCTGCTGGCCAGTTCCTCTTATGCCCTCAGTGCGCTGCATCGCGAGA
>JASHQT010000580.1 GCA_030039005.1 Bryobacteraceae bacterium | reverse complement strand
AGGCGCACGTTGGTCCAATCCTCGCCGGTGGTGTTGTCGACGATGGCCCAGCCTTCAAGCGTGGGCTCGCCCTGTTCACGGCCCTGTTCACGGAAGATGAGGCGGTAACTCGATTTCCAGACCGGCGCAGGAATGGTATAGCTGGCGTCGATGCGGCGCTCGCCCGAGTCCGACGAATCGATGTAGATGCTGCGCTTCTCGGTGGAGCGTGCCTGGTTGACGACCGTCAAGTAATCGCGGAGTTGGGCTTGCAATGTGGGATCGGCGAAGCGGACCGACGTAGCGGCGGCCAGATCGAAGGTTCGCAGGTCGCCGGAATCGGGCCCCGAATCGACCAGGGCCACCAGTTGCTCGCGCTCGGGCTGCCGGTCGCCGGCTTCGTCTTTTGGTTTAGTTAGGCGCCCGCTGACGATGACGGCGCTGATGCTCTCGTTGCCGTATTTCAGCTCGACTCGCGCGCCGCGCATTTGATCGAGGAACAGCGCAAGTGAAGCCTGGCCGTCAATTTTAAACGGGAAATCGGCGAGCTTTTGATCCAGCGGCTCGCTCGAATCATAGCGCAGGCCCGTGATTTTGGCGCCGTTAGGTCCGGAAATAGTGAGCGATTTGAGAACATCGTTCATGTCGGAAGTCTTGAAATCCAGCTGCGCGGAAACGCCCGCCGCGAGCGTGCCGGAGCGCTCGAAATAGCCGACTCCGCTTTTATAGAGAACCACTTCGCGGATGGGAAGGTCGGCAGCCAGGCTCGGGAACGGAAGAACCGTGGCGAGGCAGAGGGAAACGAGAGGCAGATATGGTCGCATAAGACTCCTATCGGAGAAATGCCTTGCACGCGCCGGTCCTTTCAGCGGCAGACCCAAAATGCGCGGCGGGCTTATTCGCCCATCACCTTAATGATGACGCGCTTGGGGCGCTGTCCGTCGAATTCGGCGTAGTAGACTTGCTGCCACGGCCCGAAATCGAGTTTGCCATCGGTGACGGGAACGATCACCTGATGATGCACCAGCAGACTTTTCAAATGCGCGTCGCCGTTGGTCTCGCCGGTGCGGTGATGGCGGTAATTGTCGCGAAAGGGCGCGAGTTTTTCCAGCCACTCGTCGATGTCGGAGAGCAAGCCGTCTTCGGCGTCGTTCACCCAGACGCCGGCGGTGATGTGCATGGCGGAGACGAGGATCATCCCTTCCTGAATTCCGCTCTTGGCTAGCGCTGCGTTTACTTCCGATGTAATGTTGATGTACTGGCGGTGCTGCTTGGTCTGGAACTTGAGATACTCGGTGTGAAATCGCATAATGCCGATGATAGCCCGCAAGTGCTAACGCGACTATGACAAAACGATGAGAGCGCCCGATTGCAGGATTCTGCTGGTAGAGGACGAACCGCCGCTGCTGCAGTTGATCGATAAATATCTGCAGCGGATGGGATACGCGGTGGAGAGCCATCTGAAATCGGTGGACGCGCTGCGGAATTTCGAAGCGTCGCCGGGCGGCTACAGTTTGGTGATCGCGGATCTGGGCATGCCCGACATGGCGGGTGACACACTGCTCACGCGGATGCTCGAAATCCGGCCGGACCTGCGCATTCTGGTGTGCAGCGGATCACCGTTTTTCATCGAAAATCTCCCGGCGGCGCTGCAAAAGCAGGTGGCATTTTTGCAAAAACCGTTCGTTCCGAAGATGCTGGGCGACGCAGTGGAGAAGCTGCTGGGCCTAAGCTACTGAACCGCTCCCGTAAGCGCCTGGTGAAGCTTTTCCGCGAAATTTTCGCCGGATTCCGACCACAGGCGGCGCGTTTCGACGGGCAGCGCATCGTCGAGATCGTGAACGAGTTTCAGCAGGCTCTTGATATTGGATTCAATCAAGCGCGGGCTATCGGGCAGATCGGGCTGCGGGAGAAAATTGGCGTCGAGACCGAACTCGATTTCGAGAGCGCAGCCGATTGCTGCGTCGTCGGCGGAGGGGAAAGCGATCACCGACGACCGCTCACCTTCGCGCGGATGCTCGTGCCCCGCGGGGCTCTGATGAAAATCCGGACCGAAGCAGCATAGCGCGACGCGCGCGGGAGCGATTTTCCATTCGGCACGCGACTCAGAACCGAACTGCCAGAGATCCCACCAGGTTTCCAGGCGATAGGCCGCATCGGAATTCTGAAAATCCTTGGCGACGGCGAGCAGAGAATCGAGGGGGACGGGCGGGGCGTAAGGAACTTCGGCCACCACGGGTTCGTTAGCGTCGACCGCGAGAACCTTGAACGTGCTGGGCTGGCGCGCCAGGCGCGAGAAGGGAAACAGACGGAGCAGCTTCTCGTAATTGCGCAACATCGTGGACTCGTTGTAATTCCGTAGCCAGTATGAGAGAAAGAGTTGATCCGCCATAATCCTCCGCGCGCGCCATCTGTTACCATCGTACTTTGTTTTGCGTAAATCGCCGCTGCTTCCGATATTCCTGATCGTCTCCGTCGACGTACTCGGACTCACCATCATCCTGCCTCTGCTGCCCTTTTACGCCGAGCATTATGGCGCGTCGCCGGCGGTGGTGGGATTGCTGGTCTCGCTGTACGCGTTTTGCCAGCTCATCGCCGGGCCGATGCTGGGTCGCCTGTCCGATCGCATGGGACGGCGGCCGCTGCTGCTGGTGAGCCAAGTGGGGACGTTCATCGGATTTCTGATCCTGGCGTGGGCGCAGGCGCTGTGGATGATTTTTCTTTCGCGCGCGATCGATGGGCTGACGGCGGGCAATCTGTCGCTCGCGCAGGCTTACATTTCGGACGTGACCAAGCCGGAGGACCGCGCGAAATCGTTCGCGTTGATCGGCATCGCGTTCGGCATGGGATTTTTGATCGGGCCCGGGCTGTCGGGGTTTCTTTCGAGGTATGGGTATGCTTATCCGATTCTGGTGGCGGCGGGGCTTTCGCTCACCAGCATCATCTGCACCTATTTTCTGCTGCCTGAAGTGACTCCGGCGGCGGCCGACGAGGCAACACCGCGGAAGTTCACGATCCTGGACTGGGGAAATTATCTGCGCTATTTCAAGGAGCCGGGTCTCGCGCCCCTGTTGTGGCAATTCTTCGCGTTCACGATGGCGTTCTCGATGTTCATGACGGGGTTTCCGTTGTTCGCCGAGAGGCGCTAC
>JASHQT010000579.1 GCA_030039005.1 Bryobacteraceae bacterium | reverse complement strand
GATGCGCTGCACGCCACTCGTGCGGCCGTCGAAGAGGGCATCGTTCCGGGCGGCGGCGTCGCGTTGCTGCGCGCCGGCAAGGCTCTCGAAGGCCTGAAGCTGGCCGGTGACGAGAAGATCGGCGTCGACATCGTATCGCGCGCTTGTGAAGAGCCGGTGCGCCAGATTGTCGGCAATGCCGGCTACGAGGGCGCCATCGTGATCGAAAAGATCCGCGCCGCTACCGATCCGCACTTCGGCTTCAACGCGGCTACTGCGCAGTATGAGGAGCTAGTGAAGGCGGGCGTCATCGATCCCACCAAGGTCACCCGTTCGGCGCTCCAGAACGCTTCTTCGATCGCAGCCCTCATGCTGACCACCGAAGCCATGATCGCCGAGATCCCCGAGAAGAAACCCGCTCCCGCCCCCGGCGGACACGGCGGACCCGAGATGGATTACTAGCCGCTCGCGCGGCGGCCATGGCGCCTCCGGCGCAGTGGCGGTCGAAGCAAGCGAGACGAATTCAGAATCCAGAATTCGGGAATTCAGAATGGCCCGCCCTTCGGGGCGGGCTTTTTTGTCGGAACATATGTTTCATGGGCGCGCCCGCTCAACTCCTAGCTTTTGCGCCTCCATCCGAAACCGCCCTCCTCGACTTCGTTCGTGGCCAGGCCTCAGACACGATTATTCGCGCGATTGCCAGTAATGATCGGGAGCACGAAATCGCGAAGTACGAGTTCGACATCCGGCGGCAACTTGCGCCGGACCCACCGCTCGGCTTCGCACCCTGGCAGGCAGTAGGAGAGGTGTTAGAGTTGGAGCGCAACAAAGAACCTATAGATTTTGCTGGGCAAACCCGGCAGCTTCTGGCCTGCGCTCTCTTGCTTCGCAACGTCGCTTATGTTGGGGGCGTCAGCGATGAGGACGGGGCATATTTTGTTGAGACCTCAGCCTATACCGTGCTTCAATTGGTCCGCAGCGCCATAGCGCTTGGTTCCGAGGCCGCGAAGTTAGCACTCGGATTCTTGCTCTGGCTTCACGGCACGCAGCGCAATCCCACGCTCTATCCATTTTTCTCATTTGGCGCGCTCCTTCTTCAGGCCTACGAAGATCCCTCGAGTACCAATCTCCGGGAGACATGCCGATGGGTGGAGGAGGATGAAAAGCGCGGTCGCGAACAGTCTGATGACGACGACGTGCATTCCGACAGATGGCTAACGGGTTTGAACTATCAAGAAGACAGCCACGACTCTCCCCAACTGTGGGCGAACACACTGGCGCAGATAATCTCGACTAAGCGGGACAGATTCCCATCCGACGTCGCGTCTACGCTCGCCGGGATGCACGAGCGGCTCTCCAGATAGCCGGCAAGCTACGCGATTTCGATGCCACTTTTTTGGGAGAAACTTCTTCCTCCGAACCAATGACGTCGGAGTTTCGTCCGATATCTCCATCCCTCGCTCGTATTATTCTGAAGCCGATTGCCTAATAACGCCCCAATCCCCGCCTTCGCCTTAACTGCGCCTCTCCTGAAAAAATGTCGCCGCACCCCACATACCCTCCCCCACCCCGAATCCGTCCGGCATCGTGCCTGCGTACCCAATCCCCGACCCCGGAGCGAAGCGACGAAGTCGCGCCGCGAGCCCCCCAGCCCCGGCGAGCGCCAGCGAGCCACCCCGTGTTTTCATAGGATATGCGGATTCCGCTCCTCGCCGTCCTCACCGCTACCTGCCTCTGCGCCGCCACACCTGGCGGAAAACCGGTCTTCCGTTCCTCCTTCGATGGCGCACCCGCCTGGACCGTCTTGCGCGGCTCCGGCCTCACGGATTCCGCCGTCACGCACGACAGCCAAATGTCCATGCGCCTCGAACCAGCCGCCGGTAGCGGCGACGCGCGCGTCGAATCCGCCCCCATCGCCCTCACCATCGGCAAGGATTACGAACTTTCCGGCTGGGTCCGCACCGAAGATCTCACCGTCCGCGACCTCGACCGCTCGCCCATCTCTACCGGCGCCGCACTCTCGATGGCCTCCATGCCCTTCGACGTCCAATCCGAGTCGCTCGCCGGCACCCGCGATTGGACCCGTGTCCATCTCCGTTTCACCGCTACTCGCGGAAGCGACAACATCGTACTCGCGGTCGCCTACGGCGGCACGTTCTCGGGCAAAGCCTGGTTTTCAGGAGTCTCGGTGGAAGAAGCCTCCGACGCCGCGCCGTGGCCCGTTCCCGCCGCGGTCACCACCTACGGCCCCGCCTATCGCTATCCGGTCGGCGGCTGGATCTACCTCCACATCGAAGGCCAGCCCTACGAGCGCGGCTACCAGCACGGTCACCTGATGGCCAAGGAAATCCCGCAGTACATGGCGCGCTGCGCCGCTGAGCTCGACCCCACGGGCAAGGGCAAAAGCTGGAACCTGGCACGCACCACCGCCTCCGCGCTCTTTCTGCGCGGCTTCGATAAAGAGATTCTCGAGGAAATGAAGGGCATCGCCGACGGCGCTTCCGACGCCGGCGCGCGCTGGGAGGGCCGCCCCATCGATCTCACCGACATCGTGGTCCTGAACACCACGGTGGAAATGAGCGATCTGAGCTCCGCCTTGAGCGTCACGCCCAACGGTCTCGAAACCCTGCGCCTGCTCGCTCCCAACTACGTCACGCATAAGCGCTCCGCGGCGGATCATTGCAGCGCCTTCGCCGCCACGGGGTCCGCCACTCGCGATGGCCGCATGGTGATCGGCCACACCACCTGGTGGCCGCTGACGCTCGCCGAGCAGACCAACGTGATGCTCGATATTAAGCCCGCCACCGGCCATCGCGTCCTGATGCAAAGCTACCCCGGTGGCATCGAGAGCGGAACGGATTGGTATCAGAACGATTCGGGCGTGGTCCTCACCGAAACCACCATCAACCAAAGCCCGTTCAACGCGAACGGTACGCCCATCGCCTATCGCGCGCGCCATGCCATCCAATACGGCGGCAGCATCGACGAAGTGGTCGCGCTTTTGTCCGCCAAAAACAACGGCCTCTATACCAACGAATGGCTGCTCGGCGATTCGAAGACCAACGAAATCGCCATGTTCGAGCTTGGCACCTACAAAACGCGCCTGTATCGCAGTTCCAAGCACGATTGGTTCGGCGGGACCGAAGGCTTCTATTGGGGCGACAACAACGCCAAGGATCTCGCCGTGCGCTTGGAAGAGAGCCCCGATCCGAATAGCGCCTCCACGTACATTCCTTACGTCCCCAGCGCCCGCGACCTGAAATGGCAGGATCTCTATCGCGAATACAAAGGCAAAATCGACGAACAATTCGGATTCCTGGCGTTCGATACTGCGCCGCTGGTGAGCGCGACGGCCATGGATGCCAAGGTGGTCACGGCTGACATGGCCTCGCGCATGATGGTCTGGGCCGATTTCGGCAAGCCCAATGAGCGCGAGCGCCTGCCCTCGTCCGCCGATCGCGAAGAATACCCGGCCAACGACGGCCTCTACACCTCCGGCTATCGCTTGATTTCCACCGCTCCGCTTCCAGCCGTCTCGGCCGCGCGCAATCAGGCCACCCATACCTGGATCGAAGAGCCGCCGGTGCCCAACTATAGCAACCGCCTCTGGTCCGGCTGGGTGCTCCCCGCCACCGAAGCCGATACTTGGTTCGTCTCCGGCTCGGCGGCTTATTACGAGGACCTGAGCTCCAAGAGCACTCCGAACGCGATGGCCGCGCATTGGGCCGAATATCGCGCCCTGAGCCTCGTTGCCGATCCCACGGCCCGGCAGCGCTTCGAGCTGGAAACCGCGAAAGGCGTGCTTTTCCTCGATCAATTGCGGCACACCTTGGGTGACGACCGGTTCTTCAATTTGATGTCTTCCTTCTTCGCGGCCCACAAAACCCAGACCGTGACCGCGCAATCGTTCCTGGACGCGGCGGGTGTGCAATTTTCGCTTCCGCCTGATCCCGGCGGTGCGGTGTGCTGTGAGATGTACGTCGCCTCCGACATTCGCGATCGCCTGGGTTCCGCGCTTCTGGTCTACGGCACCCTGTCCGACGCCGGCGCCAATCGCTACGCCGCCGAGCA
>JASHQT010000073.1 GCA_030039005.1 Bryobacteraceae bacterium | reverse complement strand
GAGGGCTGGCCGAGCATGGACTTATTTGGAGACATGCTTTTCGAGGCCTTCACCCAGGAGCACGCCTCGGCGATCGATGCCGAACAACTGCGCCCGGCAATGCGTTCCCGGTTCTCGAAAGCCCCCGGCTTGTCTCGGTTAGGATTCTCCTGGAATGCGGATCGTCTGATGAACCGCTTCCATGATTATCCGGCCTGGCTCGGCAGGCGCGCCGCAAGGTTCGATCTGTTCCACCTGGTAGATCACAGCTATGCACAACTGCTTCTGGATTTGCCCGCGGAGCGGACGGTGGTCACCTGCCACGACCTGGACACGTTCGGTTGCTTGTTGGAGCCCGCGGCGAACCCCCGGCCGCGTTGGTTTCGCGCCATGATGCGGCGAACGCTCGATGGATTCTTGCGCGCGGCGCAGGTGATCTGCGTCAGCGCCTTTACCCGAACGAATCTGTTGCGGCACGGACTGTTCCCACCGGATCGGGTGACAGTGATTCCTCCGGGCGTGGATCCGGTCTTCTTCGCAGACCCGCAGCCGGGCTTTGACGAAAGCGTGCCCGCGGCGCTGGGTGTGGGTGGCGAACCTTGGCTTCTGCATGTCGGCAGCACGATCGCGCGCAAGCGCATCGACGTTTTGTTGCACGTTTTCGCGCGGATCTCGGTGGCCCTCCCGGGGATAAAACTGTTGCGAGTCGGCGGCGCCCTGACCGCCGAACAGGCGCGACTGGCGCACCGGCTGGCTCTAGACGACAAGATCGTGCTGGCGCCCCGCCTGACAAAGGCGCAATTAGCGGCGCTCTATCGTACTGCTGCCATGGTGCTGCAACCTTCCGCCGCCGAGGGCTTCGGCCTGCCGGTGATCGAGTCCATGGCCTGCGGCTGCCCGGTGATGGCGAGCGATATTCCGCCATTGCGGGAGGCGGGCGGTTCAGCCGCCGAGTATTGTCCCGTGGCCGGCATCGAAGCCTGGAGTGAAACCGCGATCCGGCTGCTGGGCGAGCGCGAAACCGATCCCCGGGCCTGGGCGCTCCGGCGGGACAGAGCGCGGCAACATGCGCGGAGTTACACCTGGTCTGAAAACGCGAATCAGACGATATCCGTTTATCGACGGGTTTGCGCGAGCCTCGGATGGATGCCACGGCAATGAGTGCGAAACAAATTATAAAGGCCTTCCTTCCCAAGCCGGTGTGGAACCGGCTCCGCATGTGGCGCATGGATTATGCGCGAGCGCATTTCAAATGCCGGCGCGTCCGGCACCACTACGGCGGTTATGAGCTCGAAGTGGAGCTGGTGGATGCCATGGGCGCCGGTTGGTATGACCACGATCATCCCGAGTTGCCCGAAATCGCACTGCTCAAACAGCACGGTTTGCGGCCCGGCGCCAGAGTCTTCGATATCGGAGCGCATCAATGCGTGGTGGCCTTGGTGCTTGCCAAGACCGTCGGCCCGCAAGGATTCGTGCTGGCGGTGGAGGCCAGCCCCGAAAACTGCCAAGCTGGAGAGCAGAACCGAAAGCTCAATGGAATCGAAAACTGCAAGGTATTGCACGCCGCCGGAGCCGCTAAATCGGGAACCCTGACGTTTAACCGCGGCACCAACGGCCAAGTGGACGACGGGACCGGCGAATGGGGCCGCATGGAAGTGGACGCTTATTCGGTGGACGACCTCGCCGCCCGGTTCGGCGTTCCGGACGTTTTGTTCATCGATGTGGAAGGTTTTGAGTGCGAGCTGCTGAGAGGTGCGCAAAAGACGCTGGCCGCAAAGCCGAACTGCTTCGTCGAGGTGCACGTGAACGCTGGATTGGAGAAATTCGGCGGGTCGGTTGCCGAGGTGCTGAAGCTCTTTCCTGCTGGATACGAGTTCTACGCCGCCGTGCCGGACTGTCCCTTTGAGCCTTTCAAAGCCGATAGCCCGGTGCTGCTTGACCGCTTCTTCCTGGTGGCGATTTCCGCCGCGCAATGCCGCCCACAGAGGCGTCCCATTTCCATTGGGGGCGCGCACGAGGAGGTCCCGTGAGTAGCATGCATCGCTTGAGGAACGCGATCCTGGCAGCCATCCCGCCGCCGGTGCTCCGATTCCTGTCGCACAATCAACACCGGAGCCCGCTCCTGCGCAAGATCTGCGCCTGGGGCGCGTCCTTCGTCAAGCGCCGGGACGCGGTCATTCTGCGCGGGGCGGGGCAAGGCCTACGGTTCAATGCCGCCGGCTCGCACAGCGCGTTTATCCTGGGAAGTCATGAACCCGAAGTGCAGGAGCTCCTGGCCAAAGTGCTGCGGCCGGGCATGGTCTATTACGATGTCGGCGCCAACGTCGGTTTTTTTGCGATGATCGCAGCGCGGCTGGTGGGCCCCTCGGGACACGTGGTCTGTTTCGAGCCTCTGCCCGAGAACGCGCGGCAGATCGAGTACAACGCGCGTCTCAATGGCTTCGCAAACATCGCCGTGCGCCGGGAAGCCCTGGGAGACTCCAACCGCACAGAAATCTTTAATACCTCCACCGAGCCCACCTGGGGCATGCTCTCCACCGTCGGCAAACTTCCTGTGCAGGCGAACGGCCAGATCAGCGTTGAGGTGCGGACACTGGATTCTGTTTGTAGCGACGGCGGCCTTCCCCGCCCCGACGTAATCCAGATGGATGTGGAAGGAGCCGAAGCCGAGGCGCTCCGGGGCGCCTCGGCCATGTTGACCTCCGCCCGTCCGCTACTGGTGATCGAGCTTCACCAAACCAATGCCGCCGTCGCCGCGATTTTGGATCGCTTAGGATATACATACGCGGTGTTGGGAAGTTCGCAGCCGGTTCTCGACGTGACCTGGGACGCTAATATTGTCGCCATTCCCCAGGAACGGCTCGACCTGATTGAGTTGGCCCAGCCGGCCGAAAGGGCCGCGCTTCGGTGAGCCACCTGCGCATCCTGACCATCGGTCACTCTTATTGTGTGGCATTGAACCGGGCCTTGGTCCGGGAAGTGGCCCGCGATCCGGATTGCGAGATTACGGTCGCGGCGCCGAGTTACTTCCATGGCGATTTGCGCCCCATTGTCCTGGAACCGGAGCCCGAGGGATCGCCCTTACGCTTGGTCCCTCTCGGGACCCGGCTGAGCCGCTTCATCCATGTCTTCCGTTACGACAATTCCGCTTTGCGCGCGCTGATTCGAGACGGCGAGTTTGACGTAGTCCACGCCTGGGAGGAGCCCTACGTCTTTGCGGGCTATCAAATTGCCCGCGCGCTCAAAAACAACCCGGCCCGGTTTTGTTTTCGCACCGCCCAAAGCTACGTCAAGCGCTATCCGCCTCCGTTTAATTACTTCGAGCGTGCCGTGCTCGCTCGCGCGCAGGGCTGGATTGCCGGCGCCAGTCTGGTTTACCAGGCGATGGTCGACAAAGGATTTCCGCGAGCAACTGGCCGGGTTCTAAACCTAGCGGTGGATTTATCTATCTTTCAACCCCTCTCGCCGGATCGCCGCGCCGCGGTATTGCAGGAATTGGGTCTGGATTCACCGGTGATCGGTTTTGTCGGAAGGCTGACCCAGGCGAAAGGTCTGGACGTTCTCATGCAGGCGATGGAAGCCGTCGGCGCGGCGCGGCCCTGGAGCCTTTTGCTCTTGGGCAGCGGGGAGTACAAGGACAAGCTACAGGAATGGGCGGCCGCAAAGGGCTGGTCCAATCGCATCAAGGTCCTGTTGGTGAAACACTCTGAGGTTCCGCGCTACCTCGGTTGCATGGATATGATGGTGGCGCCCAGCCAGACCATGAGAAACTGGAGAGAGCAGTTTGGCCGCATGATCATCGAAGCCTTTGCCTGCGGCGTGCCCGTGGTGGGCAGCGATTCCGGCGAGATTCCGTTCGTCATTGGCGACGCCGGCCGAGTGGTCGCCGAAGCGGATGTGGCTGGCTGGGCCCAGGCAATCGGCGAACTTTTGGCCAGTCCGGAAAAACGAGAGGAATTGAGAAACCGGGGCTTGGCGCGTGCGCCACGGTATTCCGCCGCGACGATCGCGAAGCAATATCGGGAATACTACCGCTGGCTCGCCAGCCAGTCCACGGGGGCGGCTGTCGGCGTCGTGCCAGAAAGGGCCGTGCCCTAGTGGCCCACAAACGCGCGTTGATTACCGGAATTACAGGCCAGGACGGCAGCTATCTGGCGGAGCACCTGCTCGGCCTGGGCTACGAGGTGCATGGACTGGTCCGCCGCGTTGCTTTGGAGCAACCCGAGCAACACCTGAGCCGATTGAAAGGGGTGTTGGACCGCATCCAGACTCATCCCGCCAATCTCGATAGCTACCCGAGCATTTTCCACGTGTTCAGCCGGCAGCAGTTCGACGAATGCTATCATCTGGCGGCGCAGAGTTTCGTGGCCGAAAGCTTTGCGGACGGCTTTTCGACCATGGCCACGAATATCAATGGCACCCACTACGTGCTGGCGGCGCTGCGCGAATTGCAACCGCAATGTAAGCTCTACTTTGCCGGTTCCAGCGAAATGTTCGGCAAGGCGCGCGAGACTCCGCAACGCGAGAGCACGCCGTTCCATCCGCGCAGCCCTTACGGCATCAGCAAGTGCGCCGGATTTCAACTGACGGTGAACTATCGCGAGGCGTATGGAATGTTTTGCTGTAACGGCATTCTGTTCAATCACGAAAGCCCGCGGCGGGGCCTGGAATTCGTCACGCGCAAGATTACCAACGGCGTGGCCCGCATCAAGCAGGGTTTGGCGTCCGAGCTGCGCTTAGGGAATCTGGACGCGAAACGGGATTGGGGCCACGCCAAAGACTATGTCCGCGCGATGCATTTGATGCTCCAGCAACCCGACGCCGACGATTACGTGATTGCCACCGGCCAGGCCCACAGCGTGAGGGGGGTGTGCGAACTGGCGTTCTCGGAAGTCGGGCTGGACTATCGGGACTACGTGAGGATCGATGCAAGCGTCTATCGTCCGGCCGAAGTGGATCTGTTAATCGGCGATTCCTCCAAGGCGCGGAAGGTCTTAGGCTGGGAGCCGCGCGTGGACTTCCCCGGTTTGATCAAGGAAATGGTGCACGCCGATTTAGAGGCGTTGGGGGCGCCATCCAAAGCCGAACCCGTCCTGGCGGGCTCGTAGCCGCCAAATCAAACGGAGCGAACTCATGCAATCTCCTCAGCGCCGTGTGCGGCGCGAACTGGACGGGGCGCGGAATTTGCGGCGCGCCGGACTCTCCATGTGGCCTTTGAGTGTACTTCCTCGGCCTGTTCCGGCCTGTCAACATCTACACGCGATATCGCAGGCCGCGCTTGCCCGCCAGCCGCGTGCGCTGCTGCCTTGGAGCCGACGGCTCTGGCAGCGGTTGATGCCGGAGCCAACGTGGGCGATTTCGTCACGCTGCTCGAATGTTCTCCCAGGGTGTTGGTAAGTTCCTTTGCGTCGAACCCACTTCCGAATGAGTACCCTAGCTGAAGGCCAATGCCGCTGGTGTGCCCTTTGACATCATCCAATGATTCATCGGCGAGGGCCAGTTCGAAATTGCGAATTGATGGCCCGGGAACTGCCGACTCCGAGGTTTCCACGGGAGGCGAACAATCGGTCTCGCTTGACTCTCTTTACGAGGGGAGCGAAATCGATCTGATCGAGGTTAACACCGACGGCGTTGGCCTTCCGGTGATCCGGTCGGCACGCGGGGTGCTTTCTTCGCGGAGGCGCGCACTCGTCTTGGGGTGGGAGCCAACATTCCTTGGGCGCAAGGACGGCGAAGGTCCGCCAACCGTTACTGCGCCCCAGCGCGGTGCGGAAAGGGCCGTTGCGAACAACGCCGCGGGCGTACTTGAGATGATTGCCAAAGTGAAGCTTTGGAACCGGCCTCTTTCGGGCGGTAAATGACGCACATGAGGGTCGATATCGCCCGCGCGACAAATCCAGTACAATAGGACAGTCCAGTGAGTCCAGAGTTTGCGGAAGAGCTGGCAAAATATAGGGTTTTGAATCTGGGCGGAAAAAAAGCGCCGGCCGATACCGTGAAGGTCGATTGAGTCGCCTCTACGAAGCAGGAGATAGGGTGGGATCTCAACGACTTTCCATGGCCGCTTCCTAGCAATCATTTTCGCGAAGTGGCGACCCCCGACGTGATCGAGCATCTAGACAGTCTCATCGCGGTAACGGAGGAGATCCATCGGGTCTCGGCCCCCGGCGCGGTTGCCAGAATGACTCTTTCGCACTACTCGTGCCCTAACGCGCGTTCCGGGATTCCCCCGCACCGGCGCTACTTCTCCTGGTTCAGCTTCCATGACTTCACCGGCGACAAGGAGACAATCAGTGGGAGTTTTTGTACCGGATGCGGTGAAGCGCTTGCATACGCAGCTTCCCTTTTATCCCTCGCTCGTCAACAAAGTGGTCTGAAGACTGGCGAAACGCCTTCCGGAGGCCTATGAATCACGCTGGGCCCGGATGTTTCCCGCATGGCTTCTTTCATTCGAGCTTGAGGTCGTAAAGTAGCGCCTAGACGCGGCGGACATTACTATGCCACTGAGGACTCAAAGGCGTCAGCAAAGCGGCAGGCTCTCATCTGACCACGAATTACCGCGGGCCTACGGCATGCGTTACTTGAGCAGGATTGTGTTCCACCTGGAGAGCCCCGCCGCCGTTTCAAATCACCACAGGCGCGGCTGGCATCAAAGCCGGACACGCGAAAAAGGTGAACCTGGGAAACTGGGAGGCCAAGCGCGACTGGATCGACGCCCGGATTACCGTCGAGGCCATGCACTAATCTTGCGGCAGCCCTCGCCCGATCACTATCTTGTAGCCACCGGGAGGGCGCACAGCGTGCGGAGTTCCGGGCGAGGTTTCACCGAAACGTTCTCGGACCTGGCCTTGGTGGAGCGAAATCGGAACGCTTCATCGCGTAGTGCAGTCTAAGGAGAGGACTCGGAACTATGAAGGCAATCATTACGGGCGGGGCGGGATTCATCGGCTCCAACGCCGCCAGCCGCTACCTGCGCAGGGGCGATCAGGTGGTCATCGTCGACAATTTGTCGCGCGAGGGCGTCGAGCGCAACCTGGATTGGCTGCGGGGGCAAGGCTCTTTCGATTTCGTGCGCATGGACATCCGGCAGGGAGACGAACTGGCCGGGCTTTTCCGCCGGCATGGCGATGCAGGACGCGTGTTGCATCTGGCCGCGCAGGTGGCCGTCACAACCTCGGTAACCGCGCCGCGCGAGGATTTCGAAATCAATGCGCTTGGCACGTTCAATGTTCTTGAGGCCATGCGGCAATCCGGGATGACAGCGCCCATTCTGTATTCCTCCACCAACAAGGTCTATGGCGAGATGACCGACGTCGGCGTGGTGGAGCGCGACGGCCGCTACATTTACCAGATGCTCCCGGACGGCGTGACCGAACATACCAATCTCGATTTTCATTCGCCCTACGGCTGCTCCAAGGGCGCGGCCGATCAGTACGTGATCGACTATCACCGCATCTACGGCCTTCGCACTATCGTCTTCCGGCAGTCCTGCATCTACGGATACCGCCAGTTCGGCGCCGAAGATCAGGGATGGGTCGCCTGGTTCATGATCGCGAGCCAGTTGGGCCGGCCGATCACGATTTACGGCGATGGCAAGCAGGTGCGCGACGTGCTGTTCGTCGAAGATTTGCTCGACGCTTACGACGCGGCGTTCGCGGCCGGCGACCGGGCGGTCGGCAAGGCGTTCAACGTGGGTGGCGGCGGGCGCAACCTGCTGTCCCTGCTCGAGCTGCTCGCCTATATCGAGAAGCGTCAGGGCCGCAAGATCCCGTATCGTTTCTCAGACTGGCGTCCGGGCGACCAAAAAGTCTTCCTGTGCGATATCCGGCGCGCCAAATCGGAATTGGGATGGGAGCCGAGAACCAGCGTGGAGCGGGGCCTCGGCCAGCTTTACGATTGGGTGGCGGAAAACGAAACACTCTTCGAACCCGCGCCCGCGGTGGCGGCATCCCCCTCCCACGCCAAATGAACGCCCACCTGAAGCAAACTGCCGGCGAGAACGCCCGCGTCCCAGTTCCCAGGCGCGGGCTGAAGGTGCTGCACGTCGGCAAGTTTTATCCGCCGCACATGGGCGGAATTGAAACCCATCTCCAGGCGCTGTGCGGTGAGCTGCGCAAATCGACGGACCTGCACGTGGTGGTGGCGAGCGATGATGAGTGCGGCATGGAAGAAACCGTCGACGGCGTCCGGATTCTGCGCGTTCCCACCCGGCTCTCGGTGGCTTCCACGCCGCTTTGCCCGGCCATGGTGGGCGCCATCAAGCGCTCCGGCGCCGAAATCGTCCACATTCATTTGCCGAATCCGACCGCCGTTCTCGCCTACCTGGCCAGCCGGCATCGCGGACGGCTTGTGGTCACCTATCACAGCGATACCGTGAAGCAGAAGGTGCTCGGTCCGATGTTCGCGCCGTTCCTGCACCGGGCGCTGCGGCGCGCATCGGCGATCATCGCCACTTCACCGGATTACCGCCGGACATCTCCGGTTCTCGCGCGCTATCTCGACCGTTGCCACGTGATCCCTTATGGAATCGCGCTCGATGAGTTCGGGAGCGCCGACCCCGCAGCGGTGGCCGCCATCCGACGCAAGTATGGCGAGCGGTTGGTGCTCAGCGTGGGCCGCTTGGTCTATTACAAGGGCTTCGAATTTTTGATCCGCGCCATGCGCGACGTTCGAGGGCGCCTGATTATCATCGGCGGCGGCCCACTCCATCAGAAGCTCGGCGCCTTGATCGCGGAGCTGGGGCTGGGCGAAAAAGTGGTTCTCGCGGGCGAAATTCAGAACGCCCAGGTCACGCCCTACTATCACGCCGCCGACCTTTTTGCGCTCGCCTCCGTCGCCCGCAGCGAGGCTTTCGGCATCGTGCAGATCGAAGCCATGGCGGCGGGCCTGCCGGTGGTGAACACCAACCTCGATTCCGGCGTGCCCTTCGTCTCCCTCCATGAACAGACCGGCTTGACCGTCCCGCCCCGGGACTCCGATCAATTGGCCCGGGCAATCAATCGCCTGCTCGATAACCCCGATCTGCGTATGCGCTTGGGGCAAGCCGCGCGCGTGCGCGCCGGGCAGGAATTCCATCTGGACGTGATGACAGCCCGGACTCTCTCGCTCTACGACCAGATCACCGGGCCGCGCAATTGACGATTTCGCCGGTCACATCCGCTATCGCTGTTGAACATCACTGGTGGCGATCACCTGGCCACTGCTGTTGCGGTACGGCAGCCGGTAGTAGATGACGCCGATGTTGGGGTCCCGAGAGGGCGTGCAGCGCCCGTGCTGCAATCGTGCGCATCACCGCCACATCACGCGGCGCAAGTCTTCGTTCTGACCTCCATCGCCAGAAGCGAGGCCTTTGCAATCGCGCAGATCGAAGCCATGGCGGCCGGCCTGCCGGTAGTCAGTACCGATCTCGATTCCGGTGTGCCGTTCGTTTCGCTGCACCAGCAGACCGGTCTCACCGTGCCCCCCGCAGACGCGGACGCCTTGGCGATCGCCATCAACCGGTTGTTGGAGAACCCCGAGTTGCGGGCTTCCTTGGGCCACGGCGCCCGCCTGCGAGCAGCACGGGAATTCAGTCTGGAATCCATGGCGTCGCGCACCTTCTCATCGTACGAGCGGATTCTACAACCTTCACGGGTTCCGAGACACTAACGTTTCGCGAATTCGGATCCAATTTCCTCTCCAATCATGCTCAGCGCCATATGGTAAGGAGGAGCCGATGACTCTCTGGTCTGACTTCATCACTAATGACAAACGGATCATTCATAAATGGAAGCATTACTTCCCCATCTATGAGCGCCACTTCAAGGACCTCGTGTACAAGCCCGTCACCTTCATTGAAATCGGCTGCGGACAGGGCGGGTCTCTGCAGATGTGGAAGCGGTATTTTGGCCCTCACGCCCGGATCATTGGCATCGACATTAATCCAGCATGTAAAGCCTTTGAGGAAGATCAGATCGAGGTGCGCATTGGGCCGCAACAGGACCCTCAGTTTCTGGAGAGCGTACTGAACGAGTTCGGCGCGCCGGACATTGTTCTCGATGACGGTAGCCACGTAATGAGCCATATAGCGGCCACTTTTCAATTTCTTTATCCCCGATTGACAAAAAACGGCGTCTATCTTGTCGAGGATCTACATGCGGCCTATTGGGATGAGTTTGAGGGTGGCCTGCGCAAGCCGGCGACCTTCATCGAACTGTGTAAAACCTTAATTGACGAATTGAACGCGGACCACTCTCGCGGCGCTCTGCCGCCAACTCAGTTTACTGAGTCGACCCTGTCGATGCACTTCTATGACAGCGTCGTTGTGTTTGAACGCGGCACGCACACGAAAAAATGGGCGCCCCAGATGCCCGAACCCGTATCCGCTTCCCGGCTCGAAAGGCTCGCGGAACGCATCAAGGACACGCTAAGGTAGGGCGAGGCCACTTCGTCAGCCTCGCGCGGCAAACGCGTTCAATCGCATCCGCTAGAACTGCTGCACATCGCTCGTGGCGATCACCTGGCCAGCGCTGTTCCGATACAGAATGCGGCAGTAGATCGTCCCGATGTTTCGGTCCCAAGAGGGTGTGCTGTGCCGCACTCGTATGGGTTCCCCGGCCACGTCCAGGTAATAGCGGTCATACGCCCAGCGGACCACGATGTCGGTCGCGTTCGCAACGCCCGCCAGCTGTTCCGCAACGGACGATTGTTCGAGCTCCGCGGCAAAGTTCGCTGGAAGCTGGCCACGTCGTATGGCTGCAATGCGTGGCGCTGGTGGCGCCTGCGCTCAAAATCGTGTCGGCTCGGATCGATCGGTCCTTGACAACTTGTTCGATGATCTGCTGCCTGGACTGAAGATGCGGTGACGGATTGAACGTGATTGTTTGCGGGCCATCGGAGACGTTCATGCACGCCTTGATGTTTCCACGAGTTCCCGAGGCCGCCGCGCACTCCAGGTAAGGACCGTAATCCGGCGAATCGCGGCGCGGCTGAAACCAGTATTTTTAGTAACGATTCCAACCAGGGCGCCGAGATTCTTCGCGTGGAAGTCGGCTTCGTAGCGGTATTCTCATACTGTTGGTTCGAGAGCAACTGCGTCCCGACATAAGTCCCCCCGAACGTGATCATCTCGTTCCCAGGCAGCGGCCCGATAAACGCCAGTCCATTGTTATCGTAGCCGCTCGAAGCCGTGTCCCATCCGTACATGCGTTCGCCGGCGGCGCGCAGATACTTTGCAATCGCCGTGGTGCCGTAGGCGAATTGGGGCCCAACGCTTCCAAGTTCCGACGAGGCATTACGCGGGCCTCTTACATAGTTGTCATCGGTGAGAATGGTTGCCGAGCCACCAGCGGCCGAGAGCAAGGGGACTTGGCGGAAATAGAACGCCATCGGGCCGCTGGAATTGTATGGCGTCGCGATGTTCTCCGGATCCAGCAGGAAGGTGTTGGAGTTGAAATAGGCCGCGCCGCTTCCGGTCGCCGTACCGTAGAAGGTGAAAGTCTGGCTGCGTTTTCTGGGCGGAACGGTCGAATAACTGGCCGTGATCGGATCGCCGCAGGTGTAACCGGAATACAGCCATCCGGTTCCCAAGCGGCAGCCGCCCTGCAACTGGCCTGAG
>JASHQT010000072.1 GCA_030039005.1 Bryobacteraceae bacterium | reverse complement strand
GTTTCGAGCGCTTCCATTACCGGCGTCGTGGGAGTCACCGTATGAAGCTGATCCATGGGCCGCATGATGTCGGCGAGCGTGGTGTAGGGCCAGCGCGGGCGCGCCAGCTCTTTAATTTCGTGCGGCGTCACCAGCCCAACTACCTGCCCGTTTTGTTCCACGACGAAACAGCGCCGTCCGGAGCGAAGCAGATGGCTCTCCACGAACTGCTCTACGTTCATGTTGCCGTCCACCATCGCGCAATCCGACGTCATGACGTCGCTCACTTGCACACCTTTCAACACGCTGGTCAGCGCCACCGAACTGGCGCTGGCGGTGGCGGCTTGCAGCAGGAACCAGCCGATGAAGGCGATCCAGAGGCCGCCAAATCCGGCGCCGCGGAAGAACTGGAAAATTCCGAACGCGATGAACAGCAACGCGATCCCCTTGCCTACCGCTGCCGCCCGCTGCGTAGCGCGCAATGCGTTGCGCGAGGCCAGCCACAGGATAGACCGCAAAATGCGGCCACCGTCCAGCGGATATCCGGGAATCATATTGAATGCGGCGAGCGTCAGGTTGATGTAGCCCAGCCAGACGAACATCGCGCGTAGCGGCGTGGAGGGCGTCGCGCCGATCGGCCATCCCAGTGCCCATGCAATAGCGAGCGAAACCAGGCCAATGACCGCGCTTGAAAGCGGACCCACGATGCCCACCAGGAATTCGGTCTTGGCGTCTTCGGGTTCTTTTTCGATCTGCGCCACGCCGCCCAAAGCGAACAGCGTGATGGCGCGGGTGGTGAGTCCGCGGGCGCGCGCCACCAGCGCGTGCGACATTTCGTGCGCCAGCAGCGTGATGAAAAACAGGATGGACGTGAGCACCGCGAGCGACCAAATCACGGTTGACCCCCACTCGGCGTGGCTCGATTGGAACTGCGCGCCCAGCGACATGGTGATTAGCAGCGCGATGACGAACCAACTGTAGTGCAGCCCGATTTCAATGCCGAACAGCCGGCCCAGCCGAATGGAGGATTTCACGCAGCGTTCCTAGTTGATCAGATGCACAATTGTTGTCTATTGTTGCACGAGCGGCCGGCGCTGGTTACGCTCGAAACGGCCGCCCTCGTGGATCGCACCTGCATGTCAACACCCGCGCGTTTGAATCGCAATCCGCTTTCTCCGGAAAGTTGTGTTTCTGATACTGTTAAAGAATGCAGCGCGGGGCATCGACACTGCAATGCATTGTGACCACCGAATGGGATCGGAGCTGAGACGCCTCTAGGGAACCACGCGCGGGGCGGACGAAACTTCAGCCAACTCTTAGCGCCGCACTATACGTGCTCGCGTTGCTGCCACCGGGGATGGGCGATTAGCGCATGAACATCTCCGAGCCGTTCATTCATCGGCCGGTCGGGACGGCGCTGTTGACGATCGCTATCACGCTGGCAGGCGCGGCGGCCTACAACTTATTGCCGGTATCGCCTCTTCCACGGGTGGACTTTCCGACCATCTTCGTGCAGGCCAGCCTGCCCGGCGCGAGCCCGGAAACGATGGCATCCTCGGTGGCGACGCCCCTCGAGCGACAGTTCGGACGCATTGCCGCGGTGACCGAGATGACCTCTACCAGCACGCTGGGCGGCACGGCAATCACCCTGCAATTCGAATTGAACCGCGACATCAACGCCGCGGGGCGCGACGTGGAGGCGGCCATCAATGCCGCGCGCGGGTACCTTCCCACAGACCTTCCCAGCAATCCGGGATATCGCATGGTGAATCCCTCGGAAGCTTCCATATTTCAAATCGCGTTGACTTCGGACGTTCTCGATCGCGGCCAGCTCTACGATGCCGCCTCCACGATCATCTTGCAGAAGCTTTCGCAGATCCACGGCGTGGGACAGGTGTGGGCCCAGGGTTCGGCCCTGCCGGCCGTTCGCGTGGAACTGAATCCGATGGCGCTGAATAAGTACGGCATCGGGCTGGAGCAGGTTCGCAGCGTTTTGTACAATGCCAACGCAAATGTTCCCAAGGGACATCTTTCGGATGGATTCCATGTCTGGGAACTGGGGGCCAACGATCAGATGTTCAAGGCCAAGCAGTATGCTCCTCTGATCGTGGCCTACAATCACGGCGCGCCGGTGCGCTTGGACCAGGTGGCGCAGGTCATCGATTCGGTCGAGGATGTACGCAACATAGGCTATGCCAACGGCCAGACCTCGGTGAACGTCACCGTGAACCGGCAGCCGGGCGCCAATATTATCGACACCGTGAATCGGATCCGGGCGGCTCTGCCGCAGCTCAGGGCTGCGATCCCTCACTCCATCCACCTCAACATTACGCGAGACCGGACCGTATTGATCCGCGCGTCGGTGCGGGACATTGAAAGATCGCTGGGGATCTCGGTGCTGCTAGTGGTCCTGGTGGTCTTTGTGTTTTTGAGAAGCGGCCGCACGACCCTCATTCCTAGTGTTGCGGTTCCCGCGTCGCTGATCGCCACCTTCGGCGTCATGTACCTTCTTGGGTACGGCCTGGACAACCTCTCGCTCATGGCCCTCACGGTTTCCAGCGGCTTTGTGGTCGACGACGCCATCGTGGTGATCGAGAACATCACGCGTTATCTGGAGCAGGGCATGAAGCCTTTCGCCGCCGCGCTGCGCGGCGCGCGCGAAATCGGCTCCACGGTTTTCACCATGAGCCTGTCGCTCATCGCCGTCTTCATTCCGCTGCTGTTGATGGGCGGCATCGTCGGACGGCTGTTTCGCGAGTTCGCGGTGACCATGTCGGTGGCGATCGTGATTTCCATGGCCCTCTCCCTGACCACTACGCCAATGATGTGCGCGCATTTGCTCAAGGAACACGCATCCCACGGCTGGATTTACAGGTCGAGCGAACGGGGCTTCCATTGGATGGTCAGCCTCTACGGACGCACGCTGAATGGCGTTTTGCGGCATCCCGCCATCACGCTGGGGATCCTTTTTGCCACCATCGGGCTCAACGTTTACCTGTACGTTCACGTGCCGAAGGGCTTCTTTCCGCAGCAGGACAACGGGTCTCTGACCGGGACCGTGATTGCCGACCAGGACACCTCCTTCCAATCCATGAAAACCGATCTGTTGAAGATGGTGCACATCGTCCAGCAAGATCCGGCGGTGGACACGGTCACCGGTTACACCGGCGGCAGCGGCGGCAGTGGCAACACCATCAACCAGGCCCGATTGAACGTGGAACTGAAACCGTTGGCGGTGCGCAAGGTTTCCGTTTATGACGTGATCGAGCGGCTGCGGCCAAAACTCAACGTGATCAAGGGATCCAGGCTGTATCTGCAGGCCGACCAGGACGTGCGCATCGGGGGCCGCAGCAGCGCCGCGCTCTATCAATTCACCATGCGCGGCGACAACGTCGAGGTCCTGACCACTTATGGACGGCCGATGCTGGACGCCTTGCGGCGGCTGCCGTCGATCAGCGATGTCAACACCGACCAGCAGAACAGCGGCCTGCAATCGATTGTGAAATACGACCGCGATACGGCGGCGCGCTTCGGAATTTCGGCCGAGCTCATCGACAACGTGCTGTACGACGCGTTTGGCCAGCGCCAGGTGTCCACCATGTATACGGCGCTCAATCAGTACCACGTAGTCATGGAAGCGGCTCCGCGTTTCTGGCAGAATCCGCAGTTTCTGCGCGGGATTTACGTGCAGGATCCGCAGGGCCAGGAGGTGCCGCTCAACGTCATCAGCCATTTCGCGCGTTCGGTGGCTCCCTTGGCGGTGAATCACCAGGGTTTGTTCCCCGCCGTGACCATTTCCTTCAACCTCGCACCGGGTGTGGCGTTGGGAGACGCGGTCAACGCCATCCAGGCCACCGCTCGCCAGATCGGATTGCCGGACACGATCCAAACCTTCTTCGCCGGCACCGCCAAGGCGTATCAGGATTCGCTCAGCGATGAGCCCATTCTGATCGGGGCCGCGCTACTCACGGTCTACATTGTGCTGGGCATGCTGTATGAGAACTGCATCCACCCCATCACCATTCTTTCCACGCTGCCCTCCGCGGGCGTGGGCGCCCTGCTGGCCCTGCTGCTGTGCCACACCGAACTCAGCATCATCGCTTTGATCGGTATCGTCCTGCTGATCGGACTAGTCAAGAAAAACGCCATTATGATGGTGGATTTCGCGCTGGACGCCGAACGCTCCGAAGGGCTGTCGCCTCGCCAGGCCATTCATAAGGCCTGCCTGCTGCGCTTCCGGCCCATTCTGATGACCACCCTGTCAGCTCTGCTGGGCGCGCTGCCGCTGGCGCTGGGGCACGGCGTGGGCGGAGAACTGCGCAGGCCGCTCGGCATCACCATCATCGGCGGCTTGCTGGTTAGCCAGTTGCTGACGCTCTACACGACACCGGTGGTGTATTTATCGCTGGATCGTCTTCGCCTCCGGTGGAAGGGCGAGCGTGCCGCAGAGCTCGTGCACGCGTAATTTCGTTCTTGACAATTTTTTGCCCCTTCCTGAGGACTTATTCAGCCGCCGTCCTTCGATGCCGCGGTGCCTCCGTCCCCCGAAGAATCGCACTGCGAGAGCGGGTCTACTCCTTCGCACTAGCAGAATCGTCCTGCGGCTCATGTCCGATATGGCAGCGCGGCCCATCGTCGCAATCGCAGTGCCCTCGTTTGCAAGCCATCGTACACTGTCCCGGCATAGGATCACCCTCATGCGCCCAATTCCCGTAGCGCTCGATCAGCGTGCAGTGATCCGGAATCGCGCGTAAACACGCCGCCAGTTCCTTGTCGTTGGAATTGCCAGCCCGGCACTGCTGGATCATCTCGTTCCTAACCTTCTCGGTGTGTTCCACGCAATGGCAGGGATGATCCTTGTGGCGCCCCAGGCCGCAGGAATCCATTGTTTCCTGCTTTGCGGCTACCGCCTTTGGCTTTTGGGCGAGAACCACCGAGGTGATCAGAATGAACAGAGCGACGCGCTTGGGCATAGTGTAATAAACCAGATCCCGGATGTTGGACGAAAAGGCGCTTGAGGAATTACGCAGCATGCAACATTCCCAAGTGACCAGCAGATCGGGGGCCATTCTTCCCAGCCCAATCTCCGGCCAACCCATTCTTCGGCCAATCTGATCTTTGGCCATCCCGATCCTCGGCCCAAGCCCGTCTTCACAATCTTTTTATCTCTTCCTAAGGACTTATTCAGCCACCAGGTCCTAACTTCGTAACAGAAGGGCTGAATTCATGGCACTCGCACTGGAAAGGTTGATTGCGCCGGACTCCGGCGTCCCGGCGCGTCCGTTCCCTGAAGAATCGGACTCCAAGCTTGAAATCTCCGTCGTCTTCACATCTGTCGACGCCACGCTCGCCGCGCTCAAGGAAGCAGGCCATCTGGCCGAAAGCCTGGGAGCGCGTATCACGTTGATCGTGCCGCAGGTCGTCCCCTATCCGCTCCCGCTCACCAGTCCTCCCGTTCTGGTGGATTTCAATGAGCGTCGCCTACGCGTCATTGCCAGTCATTGCTGTGTCGAAACGCGTGTCTCAATTTATCTGTGCCGCGAACCTCTGGAAACCTTAAAATCGGTTCTAAAGCCTGGTTCGCTAGTCGTAGTCGGCGCCCGCAGGCGCTGGTGGCCGACGGCCGAGAAACGGTTGGCTGCCAAATTGCGCCATGCTGGATATGAAGTTGTCGTGACAGAAAGGGAATAAGTCATGCTTGACCTGTTCTACGTTGCCATGGGCTGTGTGTTTCTAGCTGTCTGCTGGGCCTTCACCAAGGCCTGCGACAAGCTGTAAGGGAAAGAATCTATGGACTATATCATCGCAGGCATTACCTCGCTAGGGTTGTTCATTTACCTGCTTTACGCCCTTCTCCGGCCGGAGAAGTTCTAGGAGAGCCACGGGGAGATTGCTATGACTAGCGCTGGAGTTGTACAAATTGTGATCTTTTTCGCGCTGATCCTGGTGTGTGTAAAGCCGCTAGGCGCGTACATGGCGAACGTCTTCGAGGGGCGGCGTACCTTCCTGCACCCGGTGTTGCGCTGGCTGGAAGCGTTGACTTATAAGGTAGCTGGCGTTCGCGAGGATGTCGAACAGCGCTGGACGCAATACACCGCTTCACTGCTCGCTTTCAGCGTTTTCGGTTTCCTTTTGGTCTATCTGCTGCAACGGATTCAGGCTTACCTGCCGTTCAACCCGCAGAATTTCGGTACACCCAACGTGACGCCGGACTTGGCTTTCAATACGGCAGTCAGCTTCCTGACGAACACCAACTGGCAGGCTTACTCGGGCGAATCGACGCTCAGCTATTTTGTTCAAATGGCGGCCCTTACCGTTCAAAACTTCGTATCTGCCGCCACGGGCTTAGCCATCGCCATCGCCGTCATCCGCGGATTCGCCCGGCATGAAATGCGGACCTTGGGCAATTTTTGGGTCGATATGACCCGCTCGGTGGTCTACGTGTTGCTGCCCATCTCCTTCGTCGCCGCCCTGTTCCTTTGCTCGCAGGGCGTGATCCAAAATCTGAAGCCCTATACCACTGCCACCACGGTCGAAGGCGCCAAGCAGGTGATTACCCAAGGCCCCGTCGCTTCCCAGGAAGCCATCAAAGAGCTGGGCACTAATGGCGGCGGCTTCTTCGGCGCCAATTCCATTCATCCCTTTGAGAATCCGTCGCCGGTCACCAATCTATTCGAAATGTGGCTCATCCTGGTGATTCCGGCGGCCACCACTTACACCTTCGGCAAAATGATCGGCGATACGCGCCAGGGGTGGGCGATCTTCGCAGCCTTTACGGTCATGTTCCTGGTCGGGGTTTTTGTCTGCTATGGGTTTGAGCAGCAGGGCAATCCGAATGTCGCCAAATTCGGCATTCAGACCGCCGCCACTGCCAACCAAGCTGGCGGGAACATGGAGGGCAAAGACGTTCGGTTTGGGATTGCCAACTCTGCTCTCTTCACCACGATTACCACGGACACCAGTTGTGGGGCCGTCAACAATCAGCACGATAGCCTCCTGCCCATCGCCGGGCTCGTTCCATTGCTCAACATGATGACCGACATCGTCGTTTTCGGAGGCGTCGGCGCGGGCATGTACGGCATTCTGATCTACTGCATCATCGCCGTCTTTATCGCCGGCCTCATGGTGGGCCGAACGCCGGAGTATTTGGGCAAGAAATTGGAGCAGAAGGAAGTGAAAATGGCGATGCTCGCCATCATCGTCACCTCCGCTTGCATTTTGGTGTTCAGCGCCATCTCCTCCCAGGCTAATTTCGCGGCCAAGGGATACTGGAACCCGCCCGGCGCCGCCATCGCCAACATGAACAATAGCGGTCCGCACGGTCTTTCGGAAATCCTGTACGCCTACACCAGCGGCACCGGCAACAATGGCAGCGCCTTCGGCGGGCTGAACGCCAACACGCCCTGGTACAACCTGACCATTGGCCTGGCCACGTTGATTGGCCGCTTCCTGTTCCTGATCCCCATCCTCGCCGCGGCCGGCAGCTTGGCCGCGAAAAAGAAGATTCCTGTCACCAGCGGCACGTTTCCGACGCACGGCCCCTTGTTCGTGGGCCTGCTGGTGGGCACGGTGATCATCATCGCCGTTCTCACCTATTTCCCCGCGGTTTCGCTGGGTCCGATCGTCGAACATTATTTGATGCAAAGCGGCAAGTTGTTTTCATTCATCACTCTGCCGCTGGGGAGTTAAGCATGTCCACGGTTACTACAACGCCACACGTTACGCCCGAGCCGCCGCTGCAGGAAGATCCCACTTCGCTTCTTCCCAAGAAGCTGGCCCGGTCGCGGCCGCTGTTCGATCCCGACATTGTCAACCGCGCGATCAAGGCCTCGTTCGTGAAGCTGAACCCAGTCACGCTGGCCAAGAATCCGGTGATGTTCGTGGTGGAGGTGGGCGCGTTTCTCACCAGCATCTTCGTGGTCCGCGACATCGCCGTCGGCGCCACTACCATCAAGTTCGGCATCCAGATCGCTCTCTGGCTCTGGTTTACCGTTCTGTTCGCCAATTTCGCCGAAGCCATGGCCGAAGCGCGCGGCAAAGCGCAAGCCGACAGCCTGCGCAAAACCAAGACCGATACGACGGCCCATCGCGTGACTTCGTCCGGGAAAATCGAGGACGTAACGGGTTCCGCGCTGCGCGCCGGTGACGTCGTAAGCTGCGACGCGGGCGACCTGATTCCAGGTGACGGCGAAGTGATCGACGGCATCGCTACCGTCGACGAATCCGTGATCACCGGCGAAAGCGCGCCGGTCATTCGCGAGTCCGGCGGTGACCGCAGCGCCGTCACCGGAGGCACGCGCGTGCTTTCCGATCACATCAAAATCCGCATCACCTCGAATCCGGGCGAAACCTTCCTCGACCGCATGATCGCGCTGGTCGAAGGCGCCGAGCGCCAGAAGACACCCAACGAAGTCGCGCTCAACATCTTGATCGCCGGCTTGACCCTGATCTTCCTGTTGGCCGTCGTCACCCTCCAGCCCTACGCCGTTTTCAGCGTCGCGCAGGCCCACGCCGGCAGCGTTCCGAGCGTAGCCGTACTGGTCTCCCTGCTGGTCTGCCTGATCCCCACGACGATCGGCGGACTCCTCTCCGCCATCGGCATCGCGGGCATGGACCGCGTCATGCAGCACAACGTGCTCGCCATGAGCGGCAAAGCCGTGGAAGCGGCCGGCGACGTCAACTCGCTGCTGCTTGATAAGACCGGAACCATTACGCTCGGCAATCGCCAGGCCGTCGAGTTCCTCGCCATCACCGGCGTGACCGACGAAGAGTTGGCTGACGCGGCGCAGCTTTCCAGCCTCGCCGATGAAACGCCCGAAGGCCGCTCGGTGGTCGTGCTCGCCAAGGAAAAATACGGACTGCGCGGCCGCCACATTCCTGAAGGCTCCGCCAGTTTCATTCCGTTCTCCGCCTACACTCGCATGAGCGGCGTCGACTTCGAAGGCCGCGAGCTCCGCAAGGGCGCCACCGAAGCCATTATCAATTTCGTGAAGGAGCGCAACGGCGACGTACCCGGCTACTTCCAGGAAATGAGCGACCGCATCTCGCGCAACGGCGGGACGCCTCTCGCTGTCGCCGACGGCCATCGCTTGCTAGGGATCATTCACCTTAAAGACATCGTCAAGGGAGGCATGAAGGAGCGCATCGCGCAGCTTCGCCGCATGGGCATTCGCAGCGTTATGATCACGGGCGACAACCCCTTGACCGCCGCCGCCATCGCCGCCGAAGCCGGTGTGGACGATTTTCTCGCCCAGGCCACGCCCAAAGACAAGCTCGAATACATCAAGAAGGAGCAGACGGCCGGGCGTCTTGTAGCAATGACGGGTGACGGCACCAACGACGCTCCCGCGCTCGCACAAGCCGACGTCGGCCTCGCAATGAATACCGGCACCATGGCCGCCAAAGAGGCCGGCAACATGGTGGATTTGGATAGCAATCCCACCAAGCTCATCGAAGTGGTGGCGATCGGCAAGCAACTGCTGATCACTCGCGGCGCGCTCACCACCTTTTCCATCGCCAACGACGTGGCGAAGTATTTCGCCATCATCCCGGCCATGTTCATGGCCACCTACCCGTCGCTCGCCGCCCTCAATATCATGGGGCTGCATACGCCCCAGAGCGCGGTGCTGGCGGCCGTCATTTTCAACGCGCTCATCATCATCGCGCTGGTTCCGCTCGCCCTGCGCGGCGTGAAATACCGCCCGCTCGATGCGGCCAGCCTGCTGCGGCGCAACCTGTTGATCTATGGCATCGGCGGCATCCTCGTGCCGTTCCCGGGCATCTGGGCTATCGATCAACTCTTGGTGTTGTTCCATTTGGCATAGGAGCTTTGGAGGATTTATGTTGTCTCAACTT
>JASHQT010000578.1 GCA_030039005.1 Bryobacteraceae bacterium | reverse complement strand
TTCGGCCAGGACATCGACTCCGAGCTGGGGATTCTGGGAACGTCTCCCTCGCCCATTGACTACGGCCCACCGAATATCTCGTTCACCAATTTTTCCAGCCTCACCGACTCGATTCCCTCCAACAGCGTCGTGCAATACGTGCAGGAGGGTGACTCCTACTTGTGGGTGCATGGCAATCACACCATGACGTTCGGCGGCGACTTCAAACGGCAGGATCGCAACACCACCACTGATCAGAACGGGCGCGGCACGTTCAGCTTCAGCGGCCTGGCCACCAGCGAAGTGATTAATGGTCAGCCGGTGCCCAACACGGGCCTGGATTTCGCTGATTTCCTGCTGGGCATTCCGCAGTCGGCTTCGGTGCAATACGGGGCGAGCAGCACCTACTTCCGTCAAAACGCCTGGGATACGTACGCCAACGACGATTGGCGCGTGAATCCGAATCTCACCCTTATGTTCGGCCTGCGCTACGAATACTACTCGCCGCTCGCGGAAAAGTATGGGCATCTAGTGAACCTGGACATCGCTCCCAACTTCACGGCCGTCGCGCCCGTGCTGCCGGGCGGCATCGGGCCTTACTCCGGCGCGTTTCCGAATACGCTGATCGAGCCCGATCGCGATGATTGGGCGCCGCGCGGAGGCCTGGCCTGGAAGCCCTGGACCAAACACTCCACCGTCGTGCGCCTGGGCTACGGCATCTACTACAATCCGACCGCGCTCAACCGTCTGGCGACCGAGCTTTCCGAACAGCCGCCCTTCGCGACGGCCCAGACCCTGATCAATACCAACAATGCCTTCTTGATCAGCAACATTCTGCAGGATGGCCAAGTCAACTCCGCGGCCATTCGCAATACCTTCGCGGTGCAAAAGAACTATAAAGTCGGTTATGCCCAAAGCTGGAACGTGAGCGTGCAGCAGAATCTGACCCGGTCGTTCTTCATCGAGCTGAGCTATCTGGGCACCAAAGGCACCGACCTGGACAGCTTAACGGTTCCCAATCGCGCCGAGCCCGGCTCCTCTCCGCTCACCTCCCAGCAACACCTGGGTATCAGCGACGCCGATCAATTCACCTATGACAGCTCCTGGGGCAATTCGATTTATCATGCCGGGCAAGCACGCATCATGCGGCGCTTCGCGCGCAACATGTCGTTCAACATCATCTACACCTTCTCGAAATCGATTGACGACAGCAATTATCTGAGCGGTGTCACCGCGCAAAACGCCTTCGATCTCAGCGCCGAGCGCGGCCTCTCCAACTTCAACCGTACGCATGTGCTCAATTTCAACTACGTGCTCTCGACTCCCGTGGAGGGGCCTTGGTGGCGCCGCAACTGGACTCTCAGCGGCTCGCTGCTGCTCGAAAGCGGCCTTCCGCTGACCGCGCGTCTTCTGGGGAACGAGGCCAACACTGCGGGCACCGGCGTAGTGGGCAGCGGACGCCCCGAAGCCACCGGCGAGCCCATTGAAAACGGCAGCGGATACTTTAACCTCGACGCCTTCACCGATCCTCCCACGGGCGAACTTGGCAATGCCGGACGCAACACCATCCCGGGCCCCTGGTCCTGGTCGATCAACTCCGCTTTCGGGCGCTACTGGACAATCGGGGGTGAGGGCAGCCGCAAGCGCCTGGAGCTGCGCCTGGAAACTACCAATACGCTGAATCACGTGAACATCACGGGAATCAACACGTCGTTCGGCTCAGCGCTCTACGGATTGCCCATCGCGGCCGGTGCGATGCGCACCGCCGACCTCAACCTCCGGTTCCGTTTTTAGCGAGATAACGCGTATGTCTCTTCATGCCATCAGAATCGTTTCAGCCACGCTGATTTGCGCGGGACTGCTGGCCCAGGACCAGACCAGGCCGACCTTTCGAACCAATACAAACCTGGTGATTGTCAACGTTGCCGTGAAGGACAAGAACGGCAAAGCCATCGAGAATTTGAAGAAGGATCAGTTCACGCTGCTCGAGGACGGCAAGCCGCAGCAAATCTCGGTCTTCGAGCTGGAGCATCTAGCCGGCGAGACGCTGCCCCCTCTCGAACAGCCCGAACCCACCGTGCTCAAAACGCGCGCGCCCGCGGAAACCAAGGCCGCTCCCGCCGCACAGCCTGCTCGCGTCACCTCGGAACAGCTCAAGGACCGGCGCTTGATCGCGATGTTTTTCGATCTTTCTTCCATGAATCCTCCCGAGCAGATCCGCGCGCGCCAGGCCGCCGTCAAATTCATCGACACGCAGATGACCACCTCGGACATGGTCGAAGTCATGACGCTCACCAATGAGCTGCGCGTCACGCAGGAGTTCACTAACGATCGTGAGACCCTGCTCACTGCCATTCAAGCTCTCCGCGTGGGCGATTCGAGCGAGCTCAACGCTCTCGCCGCGACTGGTGCCGATTCCACCGACGATAGCGGCGAATTCACCGCCGACGACACCGAGTTCAACATCTTCAACACGGACCGCAAATTGAGCGCGCTCGAAGACGCCGCCCGCAAGCTCGCGCCCTTCCCCGAAAAGAAGGCGTTGGTCTATTTTTCGAGCGGCATCGGAAAAACGGGCGTGGATAACCAGTCGCAGATTCGCGCCACCGTCAACGCTGCCGTGCGGGCGAACGTCGCCTTCTATCCGATCGACGCGCGCGGCCTCGTAGCCATGGCGCCCGTTGTCGATGCGACGCAGGCGTCTCCCAAGGGCACCGGCGTGTTCACCGGCAGCGGCCAACTGAGCGCGCGCACGTCCTTCCACGACACGCAGGACACCATCTACACGCTTGCGGCCGACACGGGCGGCCAAGCTCTGCTCGACAGCAACGACCTCACGCTTGGAATCAAGGCGGTGCAGACCGACATCAGCAGCTACTACGTTCTCGGCTACTACAGCACCAACGGAGAGCAGGATGGGAAGTATCGCAAAGTCACGGTCAAGATCGCGGCGCTGCCTGAGTCCGCGAAGGTCGACTACCGGCGTGGCTATTACGCGGGCAAGGTTTGGGGCAAGATGAACTCCAGCGACAAGGAGCGGCAGCTCGAAGACGCGCTCACGCTCGACGATCCGTTCACCGATCTGCCGCTGGCGCTCGAAGTGGATTATTTCCAGACCAGCCGCGACCGGTATTTTGTCCCGATCACGGTGCGCATCGCCGGCTCCTCGCTCGATGTTTCCCAGAAATCGACCACGGATCTCGACTTTATCGGACAAATCCGGGATTTACGCGGAAAATTATTGGGCGGCGTGCGCGACGAAATCAAGCTCAAGCTAAATGAAGAAAACGCCGCGCAACTGGCGCAGCGCCACGTGGGATATAACACAGGCGTCACGCTTCCGCCCGGCGAGTACGATCTCCGTTTTCTCGCTCGCGAAAATCAAACCGGCAAGATGGGAACCTTCGAGATGAAATTTACCGTTCCCGATCTGAGCAAACAAGCGTCCGGCGTGCGCATGAGTTCGGTGGTGTGGAGCAACCAGCGCGAGCCGCTATCGGCCAGCATCGGCACGGCCGGAACCAACAAGAAATTGCTGAACGAGCATCCGCTCGTCGAGAACGGAACCCAGCTCATCCCTGATATCACGCGCGTGTTTCGAAAGAATCAGCAGCTCTACGTATATTTCGAAGTCTACGATCCGGGAAGCACGGCCTCACCCGATGTCGCCGCCGAATTGACCATGTTCCGGGGCAAGCTGAAGGCCTTCGAATCGGAGCCGGAGCGCGTCACCAAGCCTAAATCCGGACGCCCCAACACGCTCGCCTTCGAATTCCACATGCCGCTTTCGAACATCCCGCCCGGCCGTTACACTTGCCAGGTCAGCGTGATCGACGAACAGGCCCGCAAGTTCGGCTTCGCCCGCGCGCCCCTCGTCGTGCTTCAATAATTCCTCGTCTCCCCGGTATTCCTCGTCTCCCCGGTATTCCCAGGAATTTATTTGAAATTATACTTAAACGCAAACTGCAAGCGGATCTGCTGGCCCTTAAAATCGTTTGGCAGCGGCGGAAAAGGCACCGACGCGCTGATTCCCGCCACGGCCGCCCGATCCAGCGCCTCCGATCCCGAGGGCGTCGCGATCACCAGCTTCGGCACCTGGCCATTGCGATCGATGATGAATTGAAGCTCCACCAGCCCGCGATTGCCCAGGCGCGCGCTTTCCGGAATGACGGCGGACCAGTTGCGGCGAACCAGCGCCAAAATCTGCATCAGATATGGACGGAAATCCACGCCCATGGGGTCGCTCTTCAGCTCCAAACTGCTGCCCGTGTGTCCCGGCGAGGGCGGCAGATGGATGCTCGGAGGCAGATCCGGCGGCTGATCCAGATCGCCGACGATAATGTTCCCTCCCGCGCCCGCACCCCCCGCGCGCGCCATCTCATGCACCACGCTTTGGACGTCTGATTTCGGCGGCTGGAGCTTGCCCTGTCCTTTGTGCTCGCTCGGACCCTCCTGACCGGGAGTTTCAAATGCGAGCTTGGGCTGTTCCACCGGCTGGATCTGAGGGGGTGGCGGAGCTTTCGGAGTTCCGGCTAACGCCGGCGGAAGCGGAGGGGTATTCTGCGCCGTAATTTGCGGCTGGATCTTCGGCGGTTCGGCGATGCGCGGCGCCGTCGACGGCGCAAGCGGACCGGGCGTACCAGGTTTCGGCGGCTGAAATGCCCGGATGGCCGGCGCTGGCGGCAAGCGCTCCTCGGAAGGCGGCCGCGGCTTCAAATCCTCGACATTTACTTCTTTGGCCACCTTTCCTTTGTTGGGCGCCTTCTGCGTCAGATCCGCGGGCAGCACCAAATGAACGGCCTGATGGAGATTGGGAATGATTTCGGTGGCCTGCCGCGGCGCCGGACCGTTCAGTCCGCCCAGCACGAGGACCAGCGCAATGATCGCCGCGTGGACCGCAAGCGACCCCGTGCCCGCATACCAGTGCCGCCGCGCGGCGTCGGATTCGTGCCAATCCAGCAGAAAATTGGGACCGGAATCGGCGCCTGAAAGCATGTTTGCGAATAAATGACGTTGATCGCCCCGCCGACGTTGCTACGTCCGCGCCTGCAGCCGTTGGGTGACTAACTTCGTGTGCTCTTCGATTTTATCAAGAATCGCCAGCGCCACTTCGAGCGCGCGCAGCCCCTCAACGCCCGAAACCAGCGGCGGCGACCGGCGCGCCACGCAATCGAGAAATGACTCGATCTCCAGCCGCAGCGGCTCTTCTTTAAGCACTGCCAAAGGCTGAAACCCGATCTGCTGATTGTCAGAAACTGTAAAGGCAACGGCTTCCTGCTTCTGGTAATCGAGCGAGATGTATTGGTGCGGCTGAAATAGCCGGAGCTTGCGCACGCGCTCGGTGGAAACCCGGCTGGCGGTCAAGTTGGCGATCGAGCCGCCAGGGAATGCCAGCCGCACGTTCGCGATGTCCACCTTGTCCGAGAGAATGGAGATCCCCGCCGCGCGAATCTCCTCCGGCATCGCCCCGGCGAGATGCAGCACGATGTCCAGGTCATGAATCATCAGATCCAGCACCACATCCACATCCAGGCTGCGAGGGCTGAACAGGCTGAGCCGGTGAATTTCGAAGAACAGCGGAATGGTAATGATCTTCTCCAGCGCCGTCACCGCCGGATTGAAGCGCTCCAGGTGGCCCACTTGCAGGATGCGACCATATTCGGCTGCCGTATTCACCAGCCGCCGCGCGGAGCGAAGGTCGCTGGCGATCGGCTTTTCGACCAGCACATCGATTCCCGATGCCAGCAGCTCGCAGCCGACCTCGGCGTGCAGCGACGTCGGCGCCGCTACCACGGCCGCGTCCACGTTGCCAATGAGTTCGCCAAGCGTCGCAAATGTCTCGCAATTATGCTCCGCCGCGGCTTGCGCGGCCCGCTCCGGATCGGCATCCACCACGCCCACCAGCGTGGCATTCAGCGATTGGCTCAGAACGCGCAGGTGATGCCGGCCGAACACACCCGCGCCGATGACGGCGACTCGAATCTTGTTCATCTATTGCTCCGCTTCACATCCCACCACGCTAATTCCGCATTCGTTCGCCCGCGCCAGCATCGCCTCTCGATCGAGCAGCAGCGTCCGCCCCGCGTCCACGGCCAGCGCCGTCGCCCCGGCTTTGTGCATCGCCTCCATCGTTCCGGGCCCGGCGACCGGAACGTCGAACAGCAAATGGCCGCGCCGCCGCGACACCTTCACCAGCCGTAGCGGCTTGCCGTTTACGAGCGACGCCGCCCGTTCCAACATCGCATCCGTTCCTTCCATCGCCTCCACCGCGACGCACGCGCCGTCGCAGATCGCGACGCTTTGCCCCACATCCATCCCCGCCAGCGTGTTCGCGATTCTCCGGCCATAAGCGATGTCGCGCTCTTCCTCCGCGTTGGGCTTGCGTTTGCTCAGCACGCCGGCGCTTGCCAGCAGCGGCTTCAGCAGCAGCGTCGAATCGGCCAGGTGAATGCCCTCTTCGTCCAGAATCTGCGCCACGCCGCCGATCAACGCATCGGTGTTCTTTTGTTTCAAGCTCGCCAGCAGCTTCACCAGCTTCCAATCCGGCCGGATGGTCGAAAAAATCTTGGCGTGCTTCACCTGCCCCGCCATCATCACTTCGGTGATGCCCTCTTCTTTCAGGATTTCGATCAGCCGCGAAAGCTGGCCGAGTGAAATCCAGTAGCAGCGCCGGGTGAGCTGTTCCACTTCCGGCGACGCTTCTTCCTTGAGCGCCACCACCACCACGTCATCGCCCGCCGCGCGAGCGGTTTCGAGCGCCAACACCGGAAACCGGCCGCTGCCGGCGATCATGCCGTAGCGGGACATATTCGACATTCGCTTACGCTCATGCGCCCCTCACTTCACGAATCCGCGCTCGCTGTGTTCGATGAACTGGAGCAGCTCGCAGACCTCGGGGCACTCCGCCACTTCGGCGCGAATCCGCTCCACGGCCTGCGTGGTGTTCAATCCCGACTTCGTCAAAATCCGGAACGCCTTGTGCAGCCCCTCGATAGAACTCTTCCCGAATCCCCGCCGCTCCAGCCCGACTTTGTTCTCCCCGAAAACCCGCGCCTCCCGCGGGCTCACGGTCATCGAATACGGCAGCACGTCCCGCGTCACCACACTGTAGCCGCCTACGAACGCGTGCTGGCCGATGCGGCAGAATTGGTGCACGCCGCTGAACGCCTCGATCACCGCCCAATCTTCCACCGTCACGTGTCCCGCGAACGTCACCGCGTTCCCGAGCTGCGTGTGATTGCCGATCTTCACATCGTGCGCCACGTGGGCATAGGCCATCACCAGGTTGTCGTCGCCGATCTGCGTCACCAGGCCTCCGCCTTGCGTGCCGCGATGAATGGAAACAAATTCGCGAATTTTGTTCCGGCTCCCGATCCGCGTCTCGGCACGCTCGCCTTTGTATTTCAAATCCTGCGACGCCACGCCCACCGTCGAATACGGAAAGAAAATGTTGTCTTCGCCGATCGCGGTGACGCCTTCCACGTAGACGTGCGCCATCAGGCGGGTGCGCGCGCCGATTTCCACGTCCGCGCCGATCATGCAGCCCGGACCGATTTCCGCGCTTTCCGCGATGCGCGCCCGCGCATCGACGATCGCCGCCGCATGTATCGCCATGCGCGGCTTAAGCCACTCCCGCTTGGCGATCCTGCAGCACGCACATCAGGATCGCTTCGGCCACCACCGTTCCATCCACGCTGGCCTGCCCGTGCATTTTCGCGATCGCCGCTTTGCGTTTGGTAACCTTCATCTCAATGCGAAGCTGATCGCCCGGCCGCACCTTGCCGCGAAACTTGGCCTCTTCTATGGTGGCCAGCAGCACGAGTTTGTTCTTGCGGTCCGGCAGCGATTTCAACACGAGCACCCCCGCCACCTGCGCCATCGCCTCCACCACCAGCACGCCCGGCATCACCGGATAATCCGGAAAGTGCCCGGTGAAAAACGGCTCGTTGGTGGTTACGTTCTTGATTCCGACGATGCGTTCTTCCTCCAGCTCCACAATCTTGTCCACCAGCAGCATCGGGTAGCGGTGCGGCAAAATGTCGCGAATCTCCTGGATATCGAGGCAGGGCATGAGAACTGGCTATTATAACAGGCAGTGCATCCGTTCCTTGCTTTTGCGGAGGCCAAGCAACCGTCCATCGTCGCTCTCATTCGCGAGTTGGCCAGGTGCGAGTCGCCCAGCGACCAGCCTCACGCCGTCAACCGTTTCGTCCAGCTCCTCGCCGAACGCCTGGACGGGGCGGCCAACGTGAAAACCCTGCCCGGCGGACGCTTCGGCCATCACCTGCGCGCCGAATTCAAACTGCCGGGCGCGAAACCCGACGGCGGCAAGATCCTGGTGCTCGCGCATTCCGACACCGTCTGGCCGCTGGGCACGCTGGCGCAAATGCCGCTGCGCGAGGAGGAGGGCCGCTTGTGGGGCCCCGGGGTGCTCGACATGAAATCCGGCATCGCATTCTTCATTTTCGCCATCCACACCCTCCGCATGCTCGAAATCCCTGTGCGGCGAAATATTTTGTTCCAGGCCAATTCGGACGAAGAAGTCGGCAGCCACACCTCCCGCGCGTTCACGGAAGAGGCCGCGCGCCACAGCGCCTTCGCGCTGCTGCTCGAGCCGGGCACGGGTCTCAAAGGCAAGCTTAAGACCGCGCGCAAAGGCGTCGGCGATTATACGGTCACCGTGAAAGGCAAAGCCTCGCACGCGGGCGTCGATTTCGAGGCCGGCGCGAGCGCCGTGCTGGAACTGGCGCGCCAGATCCCGAAGATCGCCGCGTTGACGAATCGGAAGCAGGGCATCACCGTGAATCCCGGCGTGATCTCCGGCGGCACGCGCCCCAACGTCGTGGCGGCCGAAGCGCGCGCCGAAGTCGACATCCGCATTGCCAAAGCCAAGGACGCCGCCGCGCTCGATAAGAAATTCCGCGCGCTGCGCCCCATCGACAAACGCTGCTCGATTTTCGTGGAGGGCGGGCTCAATCGTCCGCCCATGGAGCGTTCGCCCGCCATTCGTGGCCTTTTCGAGAAGGCGCGGGAGTGCGCGAAGGAGCTGGGCACCAAACTCGAAGAATCGTCCACCGGCGGCGGTTCGGACGGCAATTTCACCGCCGCGCTCGGCGTTCCTACGCTCGATGGATTGGGCGGCGTGGGTGAAGGCGCGCACGCGGCCAACGAAAGCATTCTGCTCGATCGCATCGCGGATCGCACCGCGCTGCTGGCTATGCTTTTGTCGCAGCTTTGAGCACGCGCGCGAGGTCCGCTTCTTCCTCTTCGAACACCGTGCGCAGATCGATCAGCAGCCGTCCGTCTTCGATGCGCGCCACTACCGGCGGATCGCCCGCGCGGCAGCGCCGCTCGGCATCGGCGACATCGTCGCAATCGATCGCGATCAGCCAGGTCCGGAGCGGTTGCTCGGGCGTCGACCCTCCGCCGATCACCGAACTGCCCTCGATCAGTTCCGTCCTCACGCCACCTAAGTGTTCCAACATTCGTTCGGAGCGCGCCCGCAGTTCGCCGCTCGATTGCGAGATCATGCGCAGTGCCGGAATCCGGTCCCAACGCTCCAAAACAAGATGGCGCAACGTTGTTTGCAGCGCCTGGTAGATCACCTTATCCAGGCGCAGCGCGCGGAACATCGGATTGCGGCGCAGCCGTGCAATTAACTCGGCGTCCCCGGCCAGAATCCCCGCCTGCGGACCGCCCAGCAATTTGTCGCCGCTGAAGGACACCAAGTTCACGCCCGCGCGAATACTGTCCCCGACCAGCGGCTCGTCCACGCCGAATGCCCGCAGGTCCGCCACGCACCCGCTGCCCAGGTCTTCGTATAGCGGAATGCCGCGCTCAGCGGCCAGCGCCGCCAGGTCGCGCAACTCGGGCCGCGCGGTGAACCCCTGGATGCGAAAGTTGCTCGGATGCACGCGCAGCAGCAGCCGCGTGCGTTCGTTGATCGCCTCGCGATAGTCGCCGATATGCGTCCGGTTGGTGGTCCCCACTTCGCGCAGAATCGCGCCCGAGCGCTGCATGATTTCGGGGATGCGAAATCCGTCGCCAATCTCGATCAGCTCCCCACGCGACACCACCACTTCGAATCCCGCAGCCAGCTCGTTCAAAGCCAGGTAAATTGCCGCGGCGTTGTTGTTCACCGCGATCCCCCGCGCGCCCGTCAGCCGCTCGATCAGCTCCGCAGCGTGCACATCGCGCTTGCCGCGCCTCCCGACCGCGAGATCGTACTCCAGGTTCGAATAGCCGAACAGCGGATCGAACCGCGCGAGCGGCGCGCGGCCAAGATTGGTGTGCAGCACCACGCCCGTGGCATTGATGACGCGCCGCAGCGAAGGCGCTTCGAGCTTCGCAAGATTACGCTCCACGCACTCTACGATGCCCGCGGATGCGCCGAGCCTTCCCGCACGGATCTCTTCGCGCGCGTCTTCGATCGCCCTCCGCACCTCTTCGACGATCAACGCCCGCGGAAATCGCCCCTCCAGATGACCCAGCGCCCCGAGCACCTGGTCCACGGCAGGCAGATCGCGCAATGGGTTTGGGGCCGCCACGCCACTGATCTTACCGCGTAAAGGCCGCCGCGTAGACGCCGACGAAGGCGGCGGATGCAGGCCTGTGTTATCTTCCTGGTTTCATGGACCCCATCACGCTCCTGGTCATTTCCAATCCGCGCTATCCGTTCGTGCGTCACCTCGACAAGCTTCCGCAGCCCGTTACCGTGCATACCAGCGACGATCTGGATTTCCTCAAAGAGCATGCTCCCGACGCTAACGTGATCCTCAACGGCTTCCACGATGGCGCCAAGCTGAGCGCGATTCTGCCGCTCGCCACGCGGCTCAAATGGGTCCACGCGCTTTCGGCCGGCGTCGAAAAAGTTTTGTCGCCCGAACTCGTTTCGAGCCCCGTCCCCCTCACCAACGGCCGCGGTGTGTTCGGTCCCGCGCTGGCCGAATTCGCCATCGCGGCGATGCTGTTCTTCGCCAAAGATCTGCGCCGGCTCATCCGCCAACAGGAAGGCTCTCGCTGGGAGCAATTCGACGTCTCGTTTCTGCGCGCGCAGACCCTCGGCATCGTCGGCTACGGCGGCATCGGCCGCGAAACCGCGCGCTTGGCTCACGCGCTCGGCATGAAGGTGATGGCCGTCCGCCGCCGCGCTCCCGCCCAGGAAGATCCCCTCCTCGAACAATCCTTCGCGCGCGAACAGTTGACTGAAATGCTCGGCCTCTCCGATTACGTGTTGGCGGCCGCGCCTCTCACGCCCGAGACGCAAGGCATGATCGGCGGCAATGAGTTTCACTTCATGAAGAACACGGCCGTGTTCATCAACGTTGGCCGCGGCGCAGTGGTAGAGGAACAGGCGCTCATCTCCGCGCTCCGGCAATCCATCATTCGCGGTGCCGCGCTGGACGTATACGAAACCGAACCGCTCCCCGCCGGCCACCCCTTCTGGCGCATGGAAAACGTGCTGCTCTCCCCGCATTGCGCCGACCATACCACCGGCTGGATGGCCCTGGCCGTCGATCAATTTATCGAAAACTTCGAGCGATTCCGCAACGGCCAGCCTCTCGAATTTATCGTCGATAAGCAGGCTGGTTACTAAGCCCCGGTGCCTGAAATTTCATTCGCCGACATTCAAGGCGCGGCCGAACGTACGCGCGCGCTCGTTCATCGCACGCCCGTGTTCACCTCGCGCACCTTCGATGAACTGGCCGGCGCGAGCGTCTTCTTCAAGTGCGAAAATTTCCAGCGCGGCGGCGCGTTCAAAATCCGCGGCGCGTCCAACTTCATCCTTTCGATGCCGCCCGCCGATCTGCCGCGCGGCGTCATCACCTATTCGTCCGGCAACCACGGGCAAGCCGTGGCAATCGCCGCCGAATCCGCGGGTATCGCGGCCACCATCGTGATGCCCGCCGATGCGCCCGCCTCCAAAATGGCGGCCACGCGCGCGCACGGCGCTCGCATCGTCACCTACCATCGCGCCACCGAGGATCGCGAGGCCATCGCCCAAAAGATCGCGAACGAAACCGGCGCCAGCATCGTCCCGCCCTATGATCATCCCTGGACCATCGCCGGCCAAGGCACCGCGGCTTTGGAATTACTCACTGAAATCCCCGATCTGGATGCGCTCGTCGTGCCCATCGGCGGCGGAGGTCTGATCTCCGGCAGCTCCATCGCCGCTCACGCGATGCGCCCCGCCCTTCGCATTTTCGGCGTCGAGCCGGAGCAGGGCAACGACACGCTGCTGTCGCTCCGCGCCGGTAAGCGCGTCTCCGTTCCCATGCCCGCAACCATTGCCGACGGCTTGCGCGCAACCCAGCCCGGCGTGCTCACCTTCCCAGTGATTCAAAAGCACGTGGAAGATATCGTCCTGGTGAGCGACGCCGAAATCCGCGACGCCATGCGTTTCCTGCTCACGCGCATGAAGATGCTGGTGGAACCGAGCGGCGCTGCTTCGGCCGCCGCCGTGATGACGCGTAAGATCTCCGCCCCACGCCTGGGCGTGATCTTGTCCGGCGGCAACGTCGATCTGCCGTTCTAATCGCCGGTTTCTTCTAAAAAACAGCTTTCGAAAGCCCGGTCCAGCAGATCGTCCGTCAGTTCGAACTTCAGCTTCTCGAAATGGATCAAGTCGATCGCGTGCGACAGCACATCGCGCGGATGGCACCGCCGGAACGGCCGCCGCCCCTTGCCATAGTGCCTTGCGATGAACCGCGCGATCATCCCCTCAGGATGGGCCAGGCTTCGCGATTCACAGAACTTCCGGAAAATAGTCGTGAACTCGTGCTCGTCCGGACTGCGCAGCAGCATCTTGTATTGAATCCGGCGCAGAAAAGCTTCATCGCCCAATTGTTCCGGCTTCAAATTGGTCGAAAAGATCAAGAAAGCCTCGAACGGCACGGTCACTTTGCCGCCGCTGTGGAACTTGAGGTAATCCACGCGCCGTTCCATCGGCACGATCCACCGGTTCAGCACCTCCGCGGGACTGCACTGCTGGCGGCCGAAATCGTCGATCAGATAAATGCCGTTATTGGCCTTCAACTGATACGGCGCGTCGTAGATTTTGGACGTCGCGTTGTAAGTGAGATCCAGCATTTCGAGAGTCAATTCTCCGCCGGTGACGATGAACGGCCGCCGGCACTTGATCCAGCGCCGGTCATGCTGCGGACCGCTGGCGAACACGGACTGTTCGTTGGCATCCGGCGCGGGCTGATGATACAGCGGGTCGAAAACCTGAATGATGTTTCCCTGGCAATCCAGCGTATGCGGCACGTACACGTAGGATTCGTCCAGGTGCATCAGCGCCTCGGCGAGAAACGTCTTGCCGTTCCCCGGCTGCCCGTAAATCAAAAACGAATTTCCCGAACTGACCGCGGGACCGATCTGCGCCAGCGTGCGCGGCGTCATCACCATTTTGCTGTACGCCTGTTTGAGCGCATCGGGCGTCAACCACCCGTCCGGGCGCCGCTGCCGTCGCACGATCTCGGCGTATTGATACAACGGTACTGGCGCGGTACCCGCGTATTGATTTGCCTCCATGCACTCGCGCGCGTAGTTCCGTCCTGTTTCCGTCAGCGCGAAGACCGCTGTGCTATTGCCCATCCCCAGCGACTTCTTCGCTTGGATGTAGTGCTGGTGCTTGAAAAACTCAATGCTTTCTTCAATCAGGCTGAACGTCAGCCCGAGCGCTTCAGACAAGTCGCGGCCCAGCATGTCGCCGCGCGAATACAGCATCTTTAGGATGAGCTGCTGCACCAGCGACGCCGCCAGGCCCGTCTCCTCCAGCGTCTCGGGAGCGGGCGGGACCGTCGCGCCGGCGCCCTTCGGCTCGCCCTTCAGGGAAGCCAGCAGGGACCGCGATAGGAGCTGTAACTCGGACGGGGTGCTGTCGGTTGGAACATTGGATGCAAGAACGGATGAAGGCTGCATGGTGGAGAAGATTCAGTGTGGGGCGGCCGGCCGTCTCCGCGCAATAGGACGTTCGTCCTTTTTCGCTTAAGTGGATTTCCCATCTTGCGCCGCAAAACTTCCTGAATGGCGCGCTGCCCATTCCGCACCTCCCAGTACAACCATTGCGGCAAGAAAGCCCCACAAGATGATCGTCACCGTGTAATAGAAGGGTCCGTATTCGGCTTGCAGCTTGGTTCGCAGATACGGCCACGTCCACAGGTTGATGTACTTCAGGATCTCCAGCAAAAGTCCCACCACGATCGCGGCCGGAATGATTCGCTTGGGCGGAATCTTGCAGTTGGGCAGCAGCCAATAAATCAGGAACAGCACCAGCATCGACATCGGGATGGCCGCCGCTTTGAAAAGAACCAGGCCCATCACGTTCGCGAGCGGCGCGCCACGCGGAATGTTCAGCCCCTTGAGAAATTCGTTGTTCAGCGCCGTCAGCGTGGTGGAACCCAGCATCAGCGCCCCGCAGGCGAAGATCAGCCCCAAGCTCACCAACTGGTTTTTGAAATAATTCCGGTTGCTGGTGCAGCGCCACACGCGATTCAGCGCCACTTCCAACGGCTCGAAGATTCCGCTCGCGGTGAAAAACAGCAGCACCAGCGAGACAGCCTGCACGGGCCCGCGCGACGCCACGGTTACTTCGAAGTTGCGCCGGATGAACTGGCCGAATTGGTCCGGAAAATAATCGTTGAGCGCGAAATACACCGCGCCCACTCCGGCGTGCCACTTCAAAACGTAGCGGCAGATGGAAAGCATCACCACCAGGAACGGAAAGAACGAAAGTAGCAGCCCCGCCGACACCGAAAACGCGAACACGTGAACTTCGGTTTGCATCCAATAGCGAAAGGTAGGCAGAAGCGCGCGGGAGAGCCTTCGCATCGCTCACCCCGCGATCACGCGTCGGCCCCCGCCCTCACGCGTCTGCCAAAGACGCGCCAGCGCCCGGACAAAACCAGCTCGATCGCCTCGCTATAAATCTGGTGCTCTTGCACCAGGATCCGCGCCGCCAGCGACTCTTCGGTGTCGTCCGCTAGCACCGGAACCGCGGCTTGCAAAACGATCGGCCCGCCATCTAATCGCTCGTCTACAAAGTGCACCGTGCAGCCGCTGATTTTGACGCCGTATTCGAGCGCCTGCTTCTGCGCGTCCATTCCCGGAAACGCAGGCAGCAGCGACGGATGAACATTCAGCGCGCGCATTGCAAACGCGCGGCAGAACTCCGGCCCCAGCAGCCGCATAAAACCGGCCAGGCACACCAGGTCCACGCCGCGGCTGTCGAGTTCAGCCACCAGGCGCCGGTCGTATTGCTCGCGCGGCACGCCGTGCGACGGCAGAACCACGGCCGGCAAATCGCGCTCCCGCGCGCGCTCGATCCCAGGCGCGTCGCCGCGGTTCGAAATCACCACCGCGATTTCGGCCGGGATCCTGGCGCACTCGACGTTCTCGGCGATCGCCTCGAAATTAGAGCCCCGGCCGGAAAGCAGGATGCCCAGCTTCTTCAACCTTCACCGCCCACGTATTGGACGCGTGGCCCGCGCGAGGCCGCCACTTCGCCCATTTCAAAGCACGCCTCGCCGATACCGGCCAACAGCGCGCGCGCCTTGCCCAGGTTCCGCTTGGCCACCACCAGGATCATCCCCACGCCCAGGTTGAACGTCCGCCGGTAATCGGCCAAATCCAAATTCCCGATCGCGCGCAGTTCTTCGAAGAACGGCGGGATAGTCCACGTGGAAACGTCCACCCGCGCCGCCAGACCCTCGGGCAGAATCCGCGGCGTATTGTCGGTGATGCCGCCGCCCGTGATGTGAGCCGCGCCCTTGAGCATACGCGCATCGATCAACGCGCGAATCGGCTTCAGGTAGCTGCGGTGCACTTTGAGCAGTTCATCGGCCAGCGCATCGTCCAGCTTGCGCCGCGCGGTCTCAAACAGCAGCTTGCGCGCGAGCGAATAGCCGTTGGTGTGCAGCCCGTTCGACGCGAGGCCGAGCAGCGCATCGCCGGCGCGAATCCCCGCTCCCGTCAGCATCCCCTTGCGTTCCACCGCGCCCACGATAAACCCGGCCAGGTCGTACTCGCCTTCCTGGTACAGCCCCGGCATCTCTGCCGTTTCGCCGCCCACCAGCGCGCAATGGTTGGCCCGGCAGCCGCGCGCGATCCCCTCCACCACCTCGCCGGCGACCTCGGCGTTAAGCCTCCCCACCGCGAAATAATCCAGGAAAAACAGCGGCGTCGCGCCCTGCACCGCGATGTCGTTCACGCAGTGATTCACCAAATCCTCGCCGACCGTATTGTGCCGCCCGGTGAGGAACGCGATCTTCACCTTGGTGCCCACGCCATCGGCCGAACTCACCAGCACCGGGTTCTTCCAGCCCTTGAGCAGATACCCGCCGCCGAAGCTGCCGATATCGGTGAGAACGGAGCGGTTGAACGTCTCCCGCGCGTGCTTGCGGATGAGCGCGACCGCGCGGTCGGCCTCGTCGATGCTGACCCCGGCGTCTTGGTAGGTAATCGCTTTGTTGGCGGGCATTTCTTCGGAAATTTCCATGATACGTGATCGATGCCACGGGATTGGCCCCGCCGGCTCCGCTCGCGCGACCCCTCGCCGCCGCCGGGGTTATACTAAAAGCGAACGAATCTGTCCCTGGACCAGCCGTCCGGGGAATCAGAAAGAGAGCTTTTCGATGATTCCAACTCGCCGGTTGGTAAGCCTTTCCTGTCTTTTTACCGCAGCCGCGTGTGCTTTCGCCCAACAGGCGGCCGCTCCCGCGTCCGCGCCCGCTTCGGCGCAATCCGACAACAAAGCCACCGCCTATTACGAATATTCACTCGGTCACTTGTACGCCGAGATGGCGGCCGCCTACGGGAACCGCGGCGAGTACTTCAGCAAGGCTGCCGACGCCTACCGCGCCGCGCTCAAGGCCGACCCCAGCGCGACGTTCATCGCCGAAGAACTCTCGGACCTCTACATCCAATCCGGCCGCCTGCGCGAAGCGGTGCTGGACGCCGAAGACGCACTCAAGCAGAATCCCAACGACCTCAACTCGCGCCGCCTGCTCGCGCGCATTTATACTCACCTGATCGGCGATCAGAACGACTCCGACATGGTGAAGAAGGCCATTGAGCAATACCAGAAGATCACCGAGGTGGATCCTAAAGACATCGACAGTTGGATTATGTTGGGCCGGCTCCAGAAAGCGCTCATGAACTCCACCGAAGCCATGGCGGCCTATAAAAAGGCGCTTGATCTGGACCCCGATAACGAAGACGCCATGACCGGCTTGGCCACGGTCTACGCCGATTTGGGCGACAACAAAGCCGCGGCTGAAATGCTGCGCAAGGTCGCCGAGAAGGATCCCAACCCACGCAGCCTCACCGCGCTCGCCGGCGTCTACGAGCAGTTGAAGGATTATTCGCTCGCCGCCGAAATGCTGCGCCGCGCCCTCGATCAGCAACCCGGCAATACGGAACTTCGCGCCGCTCTCGCCGAGGATCTTCTGTTTTCCGACCAGTTGGACGATGCGCTCAAGCTGTATCAGGAAGCCGCCGCCGACGATCCCAAGGACATCAAGTCCGAACTGCGGATCTCGCAAATTTACCGCCAGAAGCACGATTTCGTGAAAGCGCGCGAAGCGGCCGACAAGGCCAAGGCCATCGACCCCGACGATCTCGAAGTTCAGTTCAATGACGTGTACTTGCTCGAAGCTGAAGGCAAAGTTCCCGATGCCATCAAGACGCTGAAAGGGATCTTGGACGCCACAGTGAAAAAGACCTACAGCGCGTCGGAAAGGTCCAGCCGGGCCAATTTGCTGGGGACGCTCGGCGAACTGCAGCGTACCGTAGAACAGTTCGGGCCCGCCGTGGACTCTTTCAAGCAATGGGCTGATCTCGATCCGGACACAGCCGGACGCGCCGAAGCCGAGATCATCGAGACCTATCGCGAATCCAAGGATTTCCCCAAAGCGGAAGCCGAAGCCGACGCCGCCATCAAGAAATACCCCAAGGATCGCACGGTTTCCGATGAACGCGCCACGGTGCTGTCCGATCTCGGAAAGACCGAGGCTGCGGTAAACGAAGCGCGCCGTCTGGCGGAAGGCAAGAACGACCGGGAAGCCGACATAGCGCTCTCCGACATCTACCAGAACTCCAGGAACTTCGCCGAAATGGGCAAAGCCCTGGACGCCGCCGAAGCTCTTTCTCAAACCAGCCAGGAAAAACAGGACATCGCGTTTCGCCGCGGCGCCATGTACGAGCGCATGAAGAATTATCCGGCGGCCGAAGCCGAATTCCACAAAGTGCTGGAGTTGAATCCCGATTACGACCCTGCGCTCAACTATCTCGGCTACATGCTCGCCGACCGCAACGTCCGCCTGGAGGAAGCGCGCGATCTGATCAGCAAGGCGGTCGAGCACGAGCCCACCAGCGGCGCCTATCTCGACAGCCTGGGATGGGTCTATTTCCGGCTCAACAAGCTGCCTGAGGCCGAGGACAAGCTGCGCGAGGCGCTGCGCTACATGTCGCGCGATCCAACCGTACACGATCACCTGGGCGAGGTCTATTTCAAGGAAGGCAAGATCCGCGATGCCATCGCGCAATGGGAAAGCTCGCTGCGTGAGTACAAGGCCGGTCCGCCCAGCGATATGGATCACACCGAATTCGCCAAAGTCCAGAAGAAGCTCGAAGACGCCAAGGTGCGCCTGGCGCGCGAAAACGGCGCGAAAGAGGCTCAGTAGAGCCCGGTTCTCGAGTGCGGGCAGCTGTGTCCGTTGCGGCTGGTGGCGCGCGGGGTCACGCCCCCCTCTCATCATCACAATTTCTGAAGGTTTCACTCCAGGCTGCGGCGCTGGCGCGCCAACACGGCTTCGACTGTGATAAATTTCCTCCGATAGGAGCTACATTCATGAAACGTTACGCTGCCGGCTTGCTGTTGCTGGCTCTGCCCTGTGTGCTGCCCACCTTCGCGCAGGAAAAGCAGAATTTTGTTTTCACGTTGGGCACGCCGGAGGGCAACCTGCTGCAGTCCCTCGGCCAGGAGACCGACGACGCCCGCAAGGTCACGCTGGGCGAGGATTTTCTCTCGAAATTCCCCAAGCATCCGGCCGCTGGATGGGTCGCGGCCCAGGTGGAGTCGGGCCTTCTCGGCCAGATGCAGTATGACAAGGTTTTGGAAGTAGCGGAGATGGCCTACATGTCGACTCCCGACATGGACGGGGCCTATTACGCCTGCAAGGCCGCGGTCGCCAAAGACGACGCCGATCAGATCAAGAAATGGTCCGAGCGCACGTCGGAGACCGCACGCAAAACCATCGCTTCGCTCGGGACGCCGTCGGACGATGACGGCAAACACCAGCTCGACTACGCCAAGGAAGTGGACGAATACTCCGAATACGCTTTGTACGTCGTGGCGTTGAAGGCGCAGCCCAAAGAACAGGTGGATCTGGTGGACACACTGATCGCGCGCAACCCCAAGAGCCAGTATCTGCCGCTCGTCTCGGCCACCTATTTCAATGCGCTCGAGAAAACCGGTGAAAGCAGGAAGGTTTGTCCCGAAGCCGAGAAGATGTCCGCCGGCGCATCCAAGAATGCCGAAGCTATGCTGGTGGCGGCGAACTGTTCCATGAGCGCGCAGAAAGGCGCCGGCATGGTGACCTACGGCGAGAAGGCGCTGGAAGCAATCAACTCGCGCACCAAGGAACAAGGCGTGAGCGACGCCGAGTGGGCCGCCAAGAAAGAAGGCATTGTTGCAAACGCCAATTGGTCCGTCGGCGTGGGTTACAGCCTGGAAGGCAAATGGGGACCAGCGAACAAGACCTTGCGCGCGGCGCTTCCCATGCTGAAAAACAACGAGCAGCTCCGGGGAGAGTGCCTTTTTTATCTAGGATTGGCGAATTATAATATGGGCAAAGCCATCGGCGACCGCGGCCAGATCCGCCAGGGTCTGCAATTCTTCCAGCAGGCGGCTGCGATCAGCAATCCGATGCAAGACCAAGCTTCGCGCAACGCAAAAATAGTGGCGGGGGAACTGGGTGGCAAGTAATTTAATCCGCGATCGATTTCCAGTTTTTAGTTAGGTGATCGGCGGTGCGCCAGGCCAGCGCCTGAATCGTCAGCGTAGGATTGCGCGCGCCGCTCGTTCCGAATACCGAACCGCCCAGCATCCCGAGATTGGGCGCTTCATGCGAGAAGCCCCAGCGGTCCACCACGTTCGTGTCGGGATGATCGCCCATGCGCGTGCCGCCGTAAGTGTGCGTCGATAGCGCGGGTCCGGCGGGCTGGCCTTTGATCACTTCGATCGCGCCGGCCGCGCGGAACCATTCTTCCATCTTGTCCTGCGCGTGAATGGCGGCCAGCCGCTCGTTTTCTTTCGGGCCGCTGGTGACGCGGCACACCGGATCGCCGAGCGGGTCCCTCACCTCGGGATCAAGATCGAGATACGTATTCTCGTAGGGAAAACTGTTGGTCTGGAGATACGCCGTGGTCCAGCGGCCGGCGTTTTCGTGCACGAATTTTTTCCAGGCCGAACCCCACTCGGGCGCGCGTCCGAACGTGCTCATGCTGGCTGC
>JASHQT010000577.1 GCA_030039005.1 Bryobacteraceae bacterium | reverse complement strand
CTCCATCCAGTTGTACACGATCGGGCAATAGCCCGCGCGGTCGAGAAAACGGTCCATGCGGCTTGAAACCGATCCCGAGCCGCGCACCACGTGCGGGAAATTCGCGCAAATATGGGGACGCGCTTCGTAGACGCTGCACAAATTATCCTCTAAGAATACGCAGCCGTTCTCGCCGCGCTTCAGATTCATCGCTCCCGCGGCATCGCGCGACGTATATTGCTCCACGAATTCGCTCTCGCTCATGCCGATGAACTTCGCCAGCTTCTCGATGTCCTTTGCCGTGAGCGCGACCTCGCCCACGCGGCAGCAATTAGCGCACGCCGTGCAATCGATCTCGGCTTCGACCTGTTCGCCAAAATGCCGCAGCCTGCGGTCGGAATGGCGATGGTGCCGGAAATACGCCTTGAAACGCTGATTTTCGGCTCTCTGCTGCTGTTCCAGGCGGCGGATCTGGACGAGATCGGTAATCATTTCCTAAAATCATTTTATGGCTTCATCCACCGCGCCTTCGGGCGAAGAGTTTTATCGCATCCAGAAATTGCCGCCTTATGTCTTCGCCGTCATCAACGAGATGAAGGCCAAGGCACGCGCGGCACAACTGGACGTGGTAGACCTCGGCATGGGCAATCCGGACGGCCCGACGCCGGAGCCGGTGGTGAAAAAGCTGATCGATGCGGTGCGCAACCCGCGCAATCACCGCTATTCGATGTCGCGCGGCATCCCGCGTCTGCGTGCCGAAATCACCAAGCGCTATGCGGCCAAATACGGCGTGGAGCTGGATTCGGAAACCGAAGCGATCGTCACCATCGGCGCCAAGGACGCGCTCGCACATCTGCTGTTTGCTGTTATCGGGCCGGGCGATGCCGTGGTTTCGCCGAACCCGGCATATCCGATTCATCAATACGGCGTGATCATGGCGGAAGGTCACGCTTGCATGCTCCCCATGCCGACGCCCGCCGAATTCTTGAACCGGCTGGAGCACCTATACAACACGTCCTCGCGCAAGCCGCGGATGATCTTGATTTCGTTCCCGCACAACCCCACCACGCTGTGCGTCGATCTGCAATTTTTCCGCGATATTGTCGCGCTGGCCGCGCGGCACGGCACCATGATCGTGCACGATTTTGCTTATGCCGACCTGGGCTTCGACGGCTATGAACCGCCCAGCATTTTGCAGGTGGAGGGGGCCAAGGAAATCGCGGTCGAGATTTACTCCATGTCGAAAAGCTTCAACATGGCGGGCTGGCGCGTGGGCTTTTGCATAGGGAACAAGAAAATGATCGGGGCGCTGGCGCGTATCAAGAGCTATCTCGATTACGGTGTGTTTCAGCCCATCCAGATTGCGTCCATCATCGCGCTGCGCGAGTGTGCCAAGGACACCGAGAAGATCCGCGCGGTGTATCAGAAGCGTCGCGATGTGTTGATCTCCGGTCTCGATCGAGCGGGCTGGGCGGTTACGCCAGCGCAAGGAACGATGTTCGTCTGGGCGCCTATCCCGGAGAAATACCGCGCGAAAGGCTCGCTCGAATTCTCCAAGCTGCTTCTAGAGAAAGCGCTGGTGGCGGTATCGCCGGGCATCGGGTTCGGGCCGCTGGGCGAAGGCCACGTACGTTTCGCGCTCATCGAAAACCAGCACCGCACGCGGCAGGCTACGAAGGCGATTCAGCAGTTTTTGAAGAAGTGACGCGCCCTGCCGTGACGTGCGCTGCCGCGATGCGCGCGTATTCGTTATACGTACCCTGATCGAACAGCACGAACAAGACATCTTTCACTGGACAGGAATCTTCGCGCAACCGGGCCGCAATCGTTTCCAGCGCAATGCGGGCCGCCTCTTCGAGCGGATAGCCGTACGCTCCCGTGCTGATGGCGGGAAAGCTGATGCTGCGGACGCCGTGCTCGGCGGCCAGATCGAGGCAGGTGCGATAACAACTCGCCAGCAGCTCCGGTTCGCGATGACGTCCGTCGCGATAAATCGGTCCGACGGCGTGGAAAACATGTTTCGCTGGCAGAGATCCGGAGCCCGTGGCCACGGCGCTGCCGGTGGGACATCCACCCTTGCCCTCTCGTATCGCATCCAACTCGCGCATAATGGCCGGTCCGCCCGCGCGATGGATTGCCCCGTCCACTCCGCCTCCACCGGCCAAACGCGAGTTCGCCGCGTTGACGATGGCGTCGACGCGGATCTTGGTGATATCCCCGACCACCAAGCGCAATTTTTTCCCACGTGGAAAATCGATTTCCATATGCCGTCCTTTTCTATATGCCCTTCATAGTACAGCGAAGCTATCATAAAGGTTGAACCAATCCAATGCGCTCGTGCTTTTCGACATCGACGGCACGTTGATTCGCCGCGCCGGGCCGCATCACCGCGAGGCCTTGGTGGATGCCATCCGTCGCGTCACGCATGTCGAGACCACCACCGAAGGCGTGCCGGTAGCCGGGATGCTGGATCGCGAAATCTTGACCACGATGATGCTGCAGGCCGGTATGTCGCGGTCCGCCACTCGCCGGGCGATGCCGGAAGTGATTGCGCGCGCCCAATCCATCTACGTTCGGCGCGTGCCCGACATTTCGCGCAAGGTCTGCCCTGGTGTTCGAACGCTGCTGCGGCGCTTGACGGCGCGCGATGTCGTGATTGGCCTCGTGACCGGCAATCTCTCGCGCATCGGCTGGCGCAAGATGGAGCGCACCGGGCTTCGGAAATACTTCCGCTTCGGCGCGTTCGCCGAAATGGCGCACAGCCGCGCTGAACTGGTGCGCGTGGCAATTCGGAAAGCGCGAAAAGAAAAATGGATTGGCCGCGACAGTGCCATCACGCTCATCGGAGATCATCCCAACGATGTCCTGGCGGCCAAAGCCAACGGCATTCGGTCCGTCGCGGTCGGGACCGGAATCGTCGGGCTGGAAGAACTAAACTCGCACTCGCCGCATATTGCGGTTGAGGATCTGCGCTCAGTCAGGGTAGACGACCTACTCTAATGAGTGTATGATCGCGCTCCGCAACATCGGCGTGCTGCTCGTCGCGGTGCCTTTCTATCTTGCGGCGCAATCCGCGGACGTTCCGCCGCCTGATCCGTCGGAGAACTGGAATCTTTACTACCAGGCGACCTCCATCGGCCAGCAGCACGGAACTTTTTATTCGCCATACGAAGGGCCCTTGAGCCTTCAGGACTACCCGGAGCGCGACGTCTCGATCACCACTACTTTGTTCTTTGGTCTCAACCTCGGCGCAGGGACGCAGTTTTATTTCAATCCGGAGATTGCGGGAGGCCGTGGGTTCAGCAACGTCGATGGGTTGGCGGATCCATCCAACGGCGAATTGCCGCGCGTCGCCAGCGCTACTCCCAAGCCCTATATCGCGCGGCTTTACGTCCAGCACGATTTCGGCTTCGGCGATGAAATGGAGCATTTCGACAGCGACGAGAATCAACTGGCTGGCGAGCGGCCCATGGTGCGCGACACCATCTATGTGGGCCGCTTCTCGCTCACTGATTTCTTCGACGGCAACAGTTATTCGCACGATCCCCGAACGCAGTTCATGGCCTGGGGATTGATGTACAACGGCGCCTGGGATTATCCGGCCGATGTACGTGGCTACACGTGGGGAATCGTGGATGAATTTCACACGAAGGACTGGTCGTTCCGCTACGGCGTGGCGGCCGAGCCGCGAGTGGCAAATGGCCCGCAGTTCGATCGCCGCCTTTTTGTAGACCAAGGCCATACTTGGGAAGAAGAGCGGCGCTATTCGATCCGAAAGCATCCGGGCGCGGTTCGCTGGCTGCAATATTTGAATCGGACGCGCTCGGGCAGTTATGTCGAGGCGGTCCAGTTGGCCGAAGAAACCGGCACGACGCCCAGCGTGCAGGCCATTCGCAAGCCTGGCACGGGCAAGTATGGGACCGGGATCAGCTTCGATCAGGAGATCAGCTCTGACGTCGGCATTTTCTCGCGATTGGGGTGGAACGACGGCAAGACCGAGGACTTCGCCTTCACCGCGATTGACCGGCTGGCTGAAGCCGGCGTGTCGTTCAAAGGGACGCGTTGGCACCGGAAGGATGATGTTGTCGGGAGTGCGTTCGCTGCGGCGGGGATATCGGGCGTACACGCGGTGTATCTCGCCTTGGGCGGCCTGGATTTCCTAATCGGCGACGGAAAGCTCAACTACGCGCCGGAATATCTGTGGGAGGGTTACTACAGCGCGCATGTCTATCGCGGCTTTTCTGTCAGTTTCGATGCCCAGCACTACAACAATTTGGCGTACAACCACGACCGCGGCCCGCTGTGGGTAGAATCGGTGCGGCTACACATCGAATTCGGTATCCATCCGCTCATCGCGAAGTGAAGTAGCCTAGGGAAATGGATCCCGCACGTCAGCTATTGCGTCACACCATTGCAACACTCGCCTATCGCGCGGCCAAGCCGCTGCGCGATGCCCCCGAGAACTTCTGCAAGTTCCGTCCCGCCGAAGGGGCGCGCACGGCGGTAGAGATTCTCGCGCACATGGGCGATCTTTTCGATTGGGCTTTGTCTGCCGTTCAAGGGCAGGAGCGCTGGCATAGTTCGGAACCGCAGCCCTGGCGGGAGGAAACTGAGCGCTTCTACGCTACGCTCGCCGCATTCGATGCTTACCTGGCTTCCGATGACCCTCTGCACGTTTCCGTGGACGCATTATTCCAAGGCCCGATCGCCGATGCGCTCGCGCACGTGGGCCAAATCGCGCTGATGCGCAGGCTGGCGGAGGCGCCGGTGCGCGCGGAAAATTACTACGTCGCAAAGATCAGCGTGGGCGTGGTGGGCGCGGAACAAGCCGCGCCCGTGTACGAGTTCTAGTTGGCCTGCTCGGACCTCTGTTTTTCGCGTTGGGCCTCGGCTTCCACCGCGCGCATCACGCGCAGAATGTTGCCGCCGTAAATTTTGCGAATGTCCTGCTCGGAATAGCCCTTTTCCAGCAGCGCGCGCGTGAGATTGGGAAACTTCGAGACGTCTTCCAGCCCACGCGGCGTGCAGAACACGCCGTCGAAATCGCTGCCGATGCCCACGGCGTCGATCCCGCCCACCTTCACCGCGTGATCGATATGCGCCACCACGTCATCGAGCGTCGCGGGCGGGACCTTCTTTTTATATTCGGCGATCGTGGCGTCGTCGCCCGCCGCGCCCGGAAGCGTGCTGTCCACGACGTGTTTGGCCGCCTCCGCCGATTTTTCCGAAAGGAATCCGCAATTGAAATTGATCTGGATGACTCCGCCCTTCTTGGCGAGTGCCGCGATCATCTGATCCGTCATGTTGCGCGGAACGTTGCACAGCGCGCGGCAGGAGGAGTGCGACGCGATGATGGGCGCGCGGCTGGTCTCAAGCGCGTCCCAGAACGTTTTGTCGGCGGTGTGCGAAATATCGATCATCATTCCCAGCCGGTTCATTTCGCGGACCACCTGTTTGCCGAACGGCGTGAGACCGTTATGATGCGCGACGCCGGGCTTGTCGATGTCGCCCGAAGAATCGGCCCAATTGTTGGTATTGGTATGGGTCAGCGTCATGTAGCGGATGCCTAGATCGAAGTAGTCGCGCAGCAGGCCGAGATTGTCTTCGATCGCATGGCCGCCCTCAATGCCCATCAGCGCGGCGATCTTGCCCTGTCTGTGAATGCGCTCGATATCGTCGGCGGTGGTAGCAAGTACGAAATCGTTCGGATACCGTTCGACAATGCCGTGCCGGACGGTGTCGATCATTTCGAGCGTGCGGTGCGCCGAGCGGTTGTCCTTGACATAGCTCGATGCGACGTAGACGGCGAAAAACTGGGCGCCCACGCCGCCTTCCTTGAGGGAAGTGATATTGGTGTGGCCGTCATTCTTGCTTTTGCCGATGTCGTACCCGTCCACGGTGCGGCTGGTGATGTCGTTGTGCGTGTCGATGAGCAGCATGGAACGATGGATGCGCGCGACTTCGGCGTCTGTGACCGGCTTGGTTTGAGCAAAGCTCACGCACAGAACGATAGCAAGAAGGCACAACGCCCGCATGCCCTGAGGATAGCGCACACGCGAGCGAAGTCCGTTATTTTGCTCCCGAAGGCTTAGCAAGGTCGAGCGTCTCGCAAATCGCCAGGGGCTCGATATCAAGCAAGACGGCCGCACCGTTCACGACAAACTGCCCGGTGCCTGTCGATGGCGGTGCAATCTGCAGCGTGACTGTTCGCTCGTGACTGTCGCAAACGGCGACCGGCCGGCGCGACAGACCTACGGAGAAATACCACTCGCCGAGCGGGAGCTTCTTCCAGAGCACTTCGCCCGCTCGGTTTGTGGAGAGCGTTCGAATCGTTCGATCCCAAGAGTCGGCCAGAGATACGGCCGCTCCTGAAACGGCGGCGCCTTTGGCATCGATCACGCGTAGGCGCACGGCGCCGGTTTGCGCGTACAGCGCGGACGCCATTGCGAGCATCGAGCCTACAATGGTGCGCGGGCTCACGGGGACATTCTACCCCAGGCTTCAACTTAAAGAAATCATTGCATTCTGCCGATCTGTGGAACGGCGGAAATGGACCACGACCCTACCAACCGGCTCGTCATCTTGATCCCGGTTTTTAATGACTGGCAGGCCGTCGCTCTCTTGCTCCCCGCGCTCGATCACGCACTGGCCGATTGCCCCCTGCAGATCGAAGTTCTGCTGGTCAACGATGGTTCCACCCAAACACTGGGGCCGCTGCTGGCGGCGCAAAACTTCGAGAAGCTCGGCGCAGTCCAGATCTTGCAGTTGCGCCGCAATCTGGGCCATCAAAGGGCCATCGCGGTGGGGCTGGTGCACATCCATCGCTACTTGCCGTGCGCGGCGGTGGTGATCATGGATGGCGACGGCGAAGACCGGCCACGGGACGCGCAGCGTTTGATCGAAGAATTCCGGCGCCACGGGCAAAAGTCGATCATTTTCGCCGAGCGCGCCAAACGGCTGGAGAAAATCGCGTTCCGCTTCAGTTACTGGCTGTACCGCACCACGCATTGGCTGCTCACCGGCGTACGTGTGCGCGTGGGCAACTTCAGCATTGTTCCCTGGCAGGCGGTTGAGCGCCTGGTGATCGTGTCCGAATTATGGAATCACTATGCCGCGGCCGTTTTCCGCGCGCGGATTCCCTACAGCACCATCCCCATGGATCGCGGGCCGCGTATTCACGGCGAATCCAAGATGAACTTCGTGGCACTGCTGGTGCACGGCTTCAGTTCCATATCGGTGTTCAGCGATATTGTCAGCACGCGTCTCTTAGTCGTCGCCACGGCGCTGACGGCATTACTGGTCACGTCGACGGCCGGCGTCGCGGCATTGAGCTGGCAAGGGCACTTCAGTGTTCCTGCCTGGGCCTCCTGGCTGGGGGGCGTACTGCTGGTGATTCTGGCGCAGGCCGTCATCGGTTCCTTCCTGCTCGCGTTCTCGATTTTAAGCGCGCGCGCCAATCTGACTTTCATTCCCTTGCGCGATACGCCGCACTACATCGAGCGCCTGGAGCGCGTGTTCCCCCGTGACCAGTCTCATCTCCGCGCCGAAGCCGTCTGAAACCCTCCAGTGCAAGCGAGGCGCGGAGCGATGGCGCATCGCGCTTCCCTTCGCGGTGTTTGCGGGGACGGCTGGCTTGCTGTGGATTCTGTTTGCACATCGGCTGATCCTAGGGACCAACGATGAAGGCATCTACTTGGACGGAGCCGAGCGCATTCTGCGCGGCCAAAAGCTCTACGCCGATTTCTTCGGCTACATGAGTCCAGGCAGTTTCTGGATCCAGGCGCTCGCGTTCCGCGCGTTCGGCGTGACGCAGGCCGCCGGGCGCGTGCCGGTGATCTTCGATGTGGCGGTCGAGTGCGCCTTGATCTTTTGGCTGGTGGAGCGTTATGCCTCGCGCGCCTGCGCCTGGGTGACTACACTGCTGTTTTTGGCCTTCGAGATCGCCGACCCGAGCATGATCACCGCGCAGCATCGCTGGGATAGCGGCGCGCTCGCACTGGCATCGATTGCGCTCTGCTTGGCATCGCAAAAGAAATGGTTGATTGCCTCGGGATTCTTGGCCGCGTGCGCCGCGCTCACGACGCCATCGATGGCGCTGGTGGCGCTGGTCACGGTAGTGTGGCTCGGAACGCGCGCGGCGTGGTACCTGATTGGCGCCTCGATCGCGGCGTGCGCCGCCGGGCTCGCGCTCTGGCTAGACGGAATCTTTCCCGCGTTCCTTCGGCAATTGCAGTGGCTCTCGCGGAACTATTCGGCTGTCAACGTGATGCACTACGGCTCGATCATCGGCGGCTACCGCGCGCTTTTCGAAGGCGCCGGCGTCTGGGAACTGGCAATCCGGTTCTGCGTGGTGTTGTGCATAGCGCTGCCGGCGCTGCTGCCGGTGGTGGCCATCGGAGGAGGAGCGGCGCTGTGGAGGCGCGAGCAATCTCCGGCTTTCTTGTATTTGGCGCTGTGCGTCGCCGCGTTGGCGATCTCCACGCATCCCCGCTCCGACGTCGCGCATTTGGCCTACGTCGCGGCGCTGCCGTATGCGCTCGCCGGCATTGCCATCTACCGCTTCATCCCAGCGCGGCCGCGCGCGTGGGTCGTTGTCTTTTTCGGCCTCTGGGCAGCCGTGTTTGCGCGGCAAGCGTTCGCGGCCGGATCGCCAGCCATCCCAACGCCCGTCGGCGAAGTGCGCGCCAGCGCCGCGGAAGCACCCGCGGTTGTGGAGTTGATCGCCCGCGTCCGGCCGCATCAAACGCTTTTTGTGTACCCGTACAAGCCACTGTTCTATTTCCTGACGCAGGCCGAGAATCCGTCGCGCTTATCCTACTTACAACCCGGATTGATGACGGCCGAAGATGCCGCGCTGGTTCTGTCGGAGCTCAAGGCGCACCCTCCCGATTGGGTTCTCTATCTTGACCTGAGCCAAACCGAGTTCGAACGCGTATTTCCTTCGGGGAAAAACTTCCTGGCGCATTTCCCGGACCTGGAGGACTGGATCAAGGCCCATTACGGTCCAACCAGCGTCCAGCCCCTGGGAGGATATGCTCTGCTACGGCGCCGTTAGTTCAGCGTGAGGCGGCGCTTAAGCCCCGATTCACACTCGACGACCCGCGACGCAGTACGATGGAACGTCTGGCCAGATCGAGTACAATTTCACCGGAAAGAGGGAGACCTACTATGCAAGCTCGCCATTTGTTCCTCCTTGCGGTGCTAGGCACTGGGGTGTTCGGCGCGACCGTTGCCTTGGCTCAAGATGCTCCGGTCCCAGCGCCCAAGGTTACCGGCCCGATCCCGGTAACGTCTGACTCCTATCCGTTTCTAGGCGCGGGTCACACGCTCCATCCCATCGACTTCACGAAAGCCGGTTACGTGGAGGAGGAGTTCTTGGTTAGCGGCAGCGCGAATGTGTACGATTGGGCCGCGGACGGGAGGCTGAGCGTAAAGACCGCTAACGTTCCCTACACCACACGCATCCTGGTGCATCGTCCCACCCAGGCCTCGCGCTTCAGCGGAAACGTGGTGGTTGAGCCCTTTATGCCCGCGCGGCGTTATGACTGGCCCATCATGTGGGGCTACGTCCACGCGTCTCTCATGGAGCACGGAGACGCTTGGGTGGGAGTAACGGTCCCGGCCACCAGCGCCGCGCTCAAGAAATTCAATCCGGCGCGCTACGCGGCCCTGTCGTTTGCCAATCCCTCTTCTGCGAACTCGACAGGCAACGCCACCTGTCCTGGCGCGGGTAAAAATGGACCCACTGACATCGAAGACGGTCTCCGCTTCGACATGCTCAGCCAGGTGGGCGCCGCTCTCAAAAGCGCCGGCGGCCCCATGGGTAATTTAAAGGTGGAAGGCATTTACATGACCACCCAAGGGGGCGACTTACTCACCTACATGAATGCCATCCATCCGCACGCGAAGCTCGCCAATGGCAAATTTGTCTACGACGGCTATCTGTCGCGCAATCCGGGAAATATTCAGCGCGTGAATCAATGTGAACCGTTCCCGCAGGCCAACGATCGCCGTGGTGGATTTCATCACGATTATGGCGTTCCGGTGATTGCTGTGGTGGCGCAGGGCGAAGTAGTTGCCTCTCTTAGTTTGCGCCGCGACGATAGCGACGATCCTTCCGACCGTTTCCGCCTTTACGAGGTCGCCGGCGTCAGCCATATCGACCAAGCTGCCTATTCGCAGTTTCCGGCTGTGGCCGATCAAATCGCCGCCGTCGGCGCCACGCAAGGCACTCCGGAGTGGCCGTTTAACATTACCTGTGAGCCGCCGATCCCACTTACCGACCAGCCCGCGCTGACTTATGTGTACGATGTGGCATTCCAGCACTTGTTCAGTTGGGCCCACACCGGCGCGGCTCCGCCCAAGGCGGAGCGTATCGAGGTCAAGGAAGGAGCATCTGAACCCCACACCGACGCAAGCGTCGCGGTGGACGAGTACGGGAATGGCCTCGGCGGTGTGCGGACGCCTTATGTCGAGGTTCCGGTCGCTACCTACTTGGTGACCAGTCCGGGTCCGGGCACCTGCCGCGAACTGGGGCATACCGTTCCGCTGGAACACTCCCGCCTCGTCCAGATGTACCCTGACTCAAAGACTTACACGAACAAAGTCGCCCAAGTTACCGATCGACTGGTCAAGTCGGGATGGCTGACGAAATCGGACGCCCGAACGATAAAGTCCCAGGCACGTGAAGCAACGCTGGAGTAATCAGTCGCGGCGTTTCAAACCAAGCCGCGTACTCGTTTCGTAAGCGAGGATATCTTCGCACCGTCTCGGGGAGCTCCGGCGGGAAGCGGACCGGCTGACCTACTACCCTGCGCCAGCGTCGCCAAGACTCAGAGCAAAACCCTGGTACGCGATTACTTGTGTTCTTCGCCGGCTCGGCGCAACTCCTACGCCACCGGGCGGAGTTTCCGAACGGCGCGGCGCGCCCCAAAACTATGCGGTAGCGCACAAATCGTAGGTCTAGGACTGCGTGGTTAAGTTCTAGTAGTACTGCAGATACAGGGACCCGAATTTCGGTATCAGTACCGACCGCTTATTGCACGTATTTAAGCTGCTCGCGCATACTGATTTTTACCAGTATATGTCGAATTCACCTCACCCAGTGGGAGCGGGGTTTCCAGTGCCGCCTTGGCTCGCTGTATCCCAGCTTCCCTTTGCCGGACCCGAAAGGCGGCGGTTATGCGTCGCGGATTTGGTGATACAGGCGGCTCAATCGACTCCGGAGGCTACAGCGCTTTCGGCAGGCGAAGCCAAAATGACGTACGCCGAACTCGCGGATCGATCGCTCAGACTGGCGGGGGTTCTAAAGGACATGGGCGCAGGCCCGGAAACTCCCGTTGCCCTGTGCCTGGAGCGATCTTTTGATTTTGTCGTCTCCTCGCTCGCGGCGCTGGCGGCGGGTGCGGCATATCTTCCGTTAGATCCGAGCTGGCCGGATGCGCGGCTGCAGCAAATATTGACCGACGCCCAAGCACCGCTGACGATTTCGCGGGGCCCTCTCGCCACGCGGATGCTGGGCATGACACCGCGGACGATCGATCTTGCCAACCTGGGCAGCCCGATCGGCGAATCGCTGGCGCTGGATCATCCAGTGGCGGTTACGCGGGAGAATCTGGCGTACATCATTTACACCTCGGGATCCACCGGCGAACCGAAGGGCGTCGAAGTCACGCACGGAAATTTGTTGAATTTGATCTTCTGGCATCGCCAGGCGTTTAGAATCACGTCCCGCGACCGCGCCAGCCATCTTGCCGCTGTGGGGTTCGACGCGGCGGTGTGGGAAGTGTGGCCGTATCTGACCGCCGGCGCGACGGTGGTGTTGGCCGATGAGCGGGTGCGCACCTCGGCGGACCTGATGCGAGACTGGCTGGTCAAGGAAAACGTCACCGTGGCTTTCGTTCCAACCGTCATGGCGGAATCGATGCTGGGACATCCGTGGCCTGCGGCGGCGGCGCTGCGATATTTTCTGACCGGCGGCGAAGCCCTACATCGGCACCCGTCGCCGGGGCTGCCCTTCACCGTGGTGAACAATTACGGTCCCACCGAGTGCACGGTGGTAGCGACGTCGGGTGTATTGCAATCCGCGGACCTGGAGGCGCACCAGCCTGCGCCGACGATCGGAAAGGCGATCGCGCATACACATATTCGGATTCTCGACGAAGGGCTGCGTCCCGTTGCGCCGGGGCAGGTGGGCGAAATTTATATCGCCGGAACCAGCGTGGCGCGCGGATATCGCAATAATCCTTCCCTGACCGCCGAGCGCTTCGTTCAGGATGCTTCGACCCCCGCGCCGGGCGCGCGGATGTACCGAACCGGCGACCTGGGCTGCTTCCTCCCGGATGGACAGATCGCTTTTCGCGGGCGCGTGGACAGCCAGGAACAGATTCACGGACATCGAGTGGAACCAGATGAGATCGTCTGTGCACTGAACCGGCACCCGCTGGTTGCGGCCAGCGCCGTGATCGCGCGCAGCCATGGTTGTGCCAAGAGCGGCTGCGCCAAGAGCCTGGTGGCATATGTAGTGCCGCGCGAGTCGACGCCGCTGACGGCGTCCGGCTTGCGGGAATTCCTGTCCGCCAGTCTGCCTCACTACATGGTTCCGGCCACCTTCGTGCGCATTCCGGCGCTGCCCTTCAACTCCAACGGCAAGTTGAAGCGCGCCGCGCTTCCCGAACCGTCGGCCGCCAATCGCATCGAAGACGCGGGATATCGCGCGCCCAGCACGCCGACCGAGGAAGGCCTGGTGGAGATCTTGGCCGAGCTGCTGGAAGTGGAACGCGTGGGAGCGGACGATAACTTTTTCCTGCTGGGTTTCCACTCGCTGCTAGCTACACAGGTGGCGGTGCGGGTGCACCAGCGCTTTGGCATTCAGCTCGGGTTGAGGCATTTGTTCGAGGCCAAAACCGTTTCGCGGCTGGCCGCGGAATTGGACCGGCAGCTCATCGAGAAACTGAATTCGATGAGCGATCAAGAAGTAGCGCGTTATCTGGCGGCACATCCGGAATAAACGCATGGACGCCGACATCAGTTTGTGCCGGCTGATGGAGCCAGACATCATGGCCTCTCCGTACCGGCTCTATCGGGAGCTGCGGGAGACGGACCCGGTGCATTGGGATCCGTTCCTGCATTCCTGGATCGTGACGCGCTACGCGGACATCATCACAGTGCTGAGCAAATTGTCGGCGGACCGGACCCTGACGGCCCAGCGGCTGCAGGACATGGGGCTGGCGGCCTTGAGTCCCATCATCCAGGTGATGGCCAAACAGATGCTGTTCCGCGATCCTCCGTATCATACGCGCCTGCGGACTCTGTGCGCGGCGGCATTCACTCCGGCGCGCGTGGCAGTGCTGCGCGGGCACATCCAGAATATCGCCGACGGGCTGATCGGTGGTTTCATCGGGCGCGGGACGGCGGACGTCGTGGCGGATCTGGCCGCGCCGATGCCCGCCATTGTTACCGCCGAAATGCTCGGCGTCCCGGTGAGCGACCACGATAAATTAAAGCAGTGGTCTATTGATTTCGCCGAAATACTGGGAAATTTCCTGCACGACCCGGATCGCGTAGCGCGCGTGGCGGCGAGCGTGCGCGACATGACCGAGTATTTCCGCGCCGCGATCCACCGGCAGGAGACCGATCCGCGGGAAGGCCTGGTGCTGTCGCTGGTGCGGGCGGAAGTGGACGGAGCGCGGCTGACGGAAGAAGAGATTATCGCCAACTGTATTCTGACGATGATCGGCGGACAGGAAACCACCACGAATCTGATCGGCAGCGGGCTGCTGACGTTGCTGCGCCATCCCGGCGAGATGCGCATGCTGCTGGACGATCCGTCCCTCATTCCGCTGGCGGTAGAAGAGCTGCTGCGTTTCGAGAGCCCGATTCAGCATACCGCGCGCGTGGCTCAGGACGACTTCACGCTAGGGGGCAAGCTGATCCGGCGCGGTCAAACTGTCGTAGCTGTGCTGGCGGCGGGAAATCGCGATCCGGAGCGCTTTCCGAATCCCGACGTTTTGGATCTGAAGCGCGGGGACAAGGGGCATCTGGCGTTCGGATGGGCGGCACATTTCTGCTTCGGCGCTCCGCTGGCGCGGCTGGAGGGACAGATCGCATTCGGCGCGCTGTTAGGCCGGCTCAAGAATCTGGAACTGGCATCGGAAGATTTTGAATGGCGTGAAAATTTGGGCTTGCGGGGGCTCAGCGCCTTGCCCGTTCGTTTCGACGCAGTGCGCGACGACGTATCGGCCTCGCGCTTGGAATTGGTCCACGAGTGAGGCGCGCCGCGGCCCCGGCAAATCATGACAAATGACAAATCATGAGGAATAGCGAAACCATCTCCGAAGCGCGGCAAAGGCTCCTCGAAAAGATCCAGCGCGGCCAGTGGCAAGCTTCCTCCGCTGCGCGCGAACCCGCGATCCCGCGAACGCCCGGCCACCAGGGCCCGCCGTCGCCCGGACAGGAGCAGATCTGGTTTCACGCCCAGTTGGCCGGCGATGCGCCCGTCTACAACGAATCGGTAACTATTCACCGGCGGGGGCCGCTGGATCGCGCGGTCCTCGAGCGCTGTTTGAACGAGATGGCGCGCCGCCACGAGCTCTGGCGGTCGGCATTTCCCATCATCGATGGCAAAGTGGTGCAGCAGGTTGAGAGGGATTTTCATGTCGCGCTGCCGTTCGACGATCTGAGCTCTCTCTCGGCGGAGCAGCGCGAAAACGAGTCGCAGCGTCTGGCGACCGAAGACGTTCGCCGTCCGTTCGACCTGAACCACGCTCCTTTGATCCGCTGGCGATTGGTGCGATGGTCGGAAGACTATCACCGGCTTTATCTGACGCTGCATCACTTGATGTTCGACGGCGTGTCGGTGTACCGGGTCATGATTTCCGAGCTGGGCGCGCTGTACCAAGCCTACTCGAACGGGCAGCCCTCCCCGCTTCCCGAGCTGGCTTTGCAGTATCGCGACTACGCAGCTTGGAAACGGCAGATGGCGGGCGGCAATCAGGAAGCCCAGATGAAATACTGGCGCGAGACGATCGGCGAGAACCCGCCTACGCTCCAGCTCCCGACCGACCGGCCGCGTCCGGCCGCGCGCACCTGGCGGGGCGGGATGGAAACATGTGTCATACCGGCGGCGCTGATCGACGGCATCAAAGCTTTGGCCCGCAGCGAAGGCGTGACCCCGTACATGGTTCTGCTGGCCGTCTTCCAAGTACTGCTGTATCGCTATTCGGGGCAGGATGAAGTGATTGTGGGCGGCGCGACCAACACGCGAACGCGCCCGGAGCTCGAACCGCTGCTGGGGTATTTCTTGAACGCAGTGGTTTATCGAACGCACGTGGATGGCGATGGTTCATTCCGCGATTTTTTGGCGGCCGTTAAGACGACCGTGCTCGGCGCGCTGGCGAACAGCGACGTGCCCTTCGACGCCATCGTGCGCGACCTGGCGCCCCAGCGCGACCCCAGCCGTCATCCCTTCTTCCAGGTGCTGTTCTCCATGCGGCCGCCGTTCGAAGAGTTCCCCGACGGTTGGGATGTCACCGACATGGAAGCGCACAGCGCGGCCACCGGGTGGGACCTGTTCGTCGAGTTTTCCGAGCATCCAGAGGCTTTGGCCGGGCGATTCGTTTACAGCACGGAGCTTTTCGACCGGGCCACCATCCTGCGGATGCAGACGCATTTCGAGGAGCTGCTGCGGAATCTGCTCGCCGATCCGGACCAGGCGCTTTCACAAGCCACGCTGCTCAGCGAACCAGAGCGGCGCATGCTGCTCGAGGATTGGAACGATACGGCCAAGAGCTTCCCGAAGCGCCTTCTGCACGAATTGTTCGAGGAACAAGCAGAGCGCAACGGCCGTCGCGAAGCGCTGGTTTTTCGCGGAAAGCGGATCGCGTATGCCGAATTGAACGCCCGTGCGAACCAACTGGCTCATCTGTTGCGGCGACTAGGCGCGGGGCGCGGATCTTTCATCGGCCTTTTCCTGGAGCGGTCGCCCGAAATGGTGGTGGCGCTGCTGGCGGTTTCGAAATCGGGCGCCGCATACGTGCCGTACGACACGGAGCTGCCCGCCTCCCGCCTCAAGATGCTGCTCGAGGACACGCGGCCGGTTTGTGTGCTCACGCAGCACCATTTGGCGGTGAAGCTGGCGGATTGGGCGGGCGAGACCATTGTGCTGGATGCGGCCCGGCAGGACTTGGACACGCAGCCGGCATCCAATCCGGGAATCGCGATCGAGTCCACGGATGCGATCTACGCGATTTACACGTCGGGCTCGACCGGGATGCCCAAGGCCGCCGTGAATACCCACGAGGCGGTGGCGAATCGCATTTTCTGGATGCAGGCGGAGTATGGGCTGGAAACACGCGACCGCGTCCTGCAAAAGACGCCTTACAGCTTTGACGTTTCTGTTTGGGAGTTTTTCTGGCCGCTGGCCTGCGGCGCTACGCTCGTGATCGCGGAGCCGGGCGGACACCGTGATGCTGACTATTTGGCCGGCCTGATCCATGCCGAGCGGATCACGACCCTGCATTTTGTCCCCTCCATGCTGCGGGAGTTCTTGGACGTCGAAAATCTGCATCGCTGCGCTTCCATCCGGCGCGTTTTCTCGAGCGGCGAAGCGCTGCCGCAGGACTTGCGGCAGAAATTCTACGACCGTCTGAGCGCGGAGCTGCACAATTTGTATGGCCCCACCGAGGCGGCCGTGGACGTGACGTACTGGGACTGCCGGCGGAAGGCGCCTTGCGCGACCGTGCCAATCGGCCGGCCGATCGCGAATGTCACGGCGTACATATTGGACCGGCATCTCCAGGCTGTTCCCATCGGCGTCGCGGGGGAGCTGTACATCGGCGGAATCGCGGTGGGGCGAGGGTATTTGAATCGTCCGGAACTTACCGAGGAGCGCTTCATTCCTGATCCGTTCGCGCGAAAAACGGGGGCGCGCCTGTATAAAACCGGCGACCGCGCGCGATTCCTGCCCGACGGCAATATCGAATACCTGGGCCGGAATGACAACCAGGTGAAGCTGCGCGGATTCCGCATCGAACTGGGTGAGGTGGAAAGCGCGATTCTCGCGCATGCGCAGGTGCGCGCGGCGGCCGTGGTGCTCCATCAGGATCGGGGCGGCGCGCAACTCATCGCCTATGTTGTCCCCGCGGGCCCAGCGCTCGAAGCGCTGGAGCTCAAGGCGTTCTTGCGCGAGCACTTGCCCGATTACATGACGCCGGCGCGCGTCTTCTTTTTGGATTCCCTGCCCCTGCTCTCCAATGGCAAACTGAATCGCAACGCGCTGCCTGCGCCGGAACACACGGAGAGCCGGCCAACGCGCGCTCGCGCGACGCCTCGCAACTCTATCGAAAAGAAGCTGGCGCGGATCTGGGAGGATCTGCTCGAACAGCAGCCGGTGGGCATTGACCAGAGTTTTTTCGATCTGGGCGGACATTCGCTGCTGCTGATCCGGATGATCGCGCAGGTGCAAAAGAAATTGGGGCACAAGCTGAGCGTCGCCACCGTGCTCGCCTCGCCCACCATTGAGACCCTGGCGGCGGTGATTGCGGGCCGCAAAGCATCAGCCGCGATTTGCCGCGTAACCCCTCTGAAACCGCAGGGAACCCGGCCCCCTTTTATCTGCCTGGGCGCCAGCCCCCTGTTCTTGCCGTTCGCCCGGCTACTGGGAACGGATCAACCGTTCTGCGGCTTCGATCTGGATCAGCTCCCGAAAGTCGAGCTACCGAATCCCTGCAGGCTGGAGGATCTGGCCGCACACGTGGTGGCAGGCATTCGCGAGTATCAGCCGCGGGGTCCGTATTACATCGGCGGTTGGTGCCTGTTTGGCGTGCTAGCCTACGAGACCGCGCGCCAGTTGACTGCTCAGGGCGAGCGGGTGGAACTTCTTACGCTCTTCGATACTCGCAATACGGCGTATCCCAAAACTCTCTCGGCGTGGGAACGGCTTCGCATGGGGGTGCAAAAGGCCCTCTTTCATCTGCAGAACCTGGCTGCGGGAAGCCCGAGCGAGAAAGCCCGTTACTTCATCGAACACGTCAAGATTCTCCGCGGCAAAATCAAGGAACACAGACAACAATTAACGCAGGGAAGAACCCCCGAAAGCGCGGGCGACTGGGAGATCAACGAAAAGATGATGGACATCAATCCCATTGTGGTTCGCGCCGCGTGCCAGTACGATACACCGCCTTATGCCGGACGTGTGCTCGTGGTGCAAGGGACAGATGTTCCGAAAGGCCATCACTGGCAGATGGCGGTTCAATGGAAGCAGCCTCTGGCGGGAGAGTGGACGGTTTATCAAGTCCAGGGCAGCCACGACGGCATGTTCAAGTTTCCTCATGTCGAACAGCTGGCCGTCAAAATCAAAGCGAGCTTCGAGCAGTTGGACAAGGAGCACCAACGTGCTGAGAACGGCCAGGTTGCGGAAGTGTGGTCATCCCAGGCGGCTCCAGTAGCGGTTCGCAGCTCTGCGACGAAGTAGCAACGGGCCATTGGCGATTGGCTGGCCTGGCACGCTGCGAACAGCGTCAGCAGGCTGCTAAGCCGCGCGTTCACGAACACTGTCCTGGATGGGCTTTTACTGAGGCTGACCCGCATCTCCTGAAGCTGCCGCGCGCCCGCTTTGGAATCCCGCACGCAACGGGCTTCCGGCGGGCGGAGTCTGGTGGAGTAATGATATTCTGAACCTGGTTCGGAAAGGAGCTCACTCCTCGCGGCCGCAGCAGCCTGCCGAGTGAGCCTCGATGAAGCAAACGTTGACTCCGCCGAGCAGTGAACTCAACTCCCCATCCGAAATGAGCGCCGATTTTCTGGAGTGGCTGGCCGAGCAGCAGGGCAGGCAATATGAACTGCACGCCCGGCACATCAATCCCGCTTTTACGAAGATGTTGCGCACCATCGGCTTCGATAAGGGGTTTGTGCGTGGGGAAGGATGCTATCTCTACGATGCTGAGGGCGTTCGTTATCTGGACTTTCTGACTGGTTGGGGCGTGTTTGCGCTGGGAAGAAATCACCCCCGGGTGAAAGCGATCCTCGATGCCATCCTTTCGCGAGATCTGCCGAATCTGGTGCGAATGGATTGCTCGTTGCTCGCCGGACTCGCCGCCGAAAAACTCACGCAACACACTTCCGCGGGCGCGGACCGTTTGAATCGCGTATTCTTCTGCAATTCCGGCACCGAGAGCATTGAAGCCGCCATCAAATTCGCGCGCTGCTTTACCGGTAAGCAGCGTGTGCTCTATTGCGATCACGCGTTTCACGGCCTGACCACCGGGTCCCTTTCGCTGAACGGCTCCGAGTTTTTCCGCGAGCGCTTCGGCGAACTGATGCCGGCCACTGAGTGCGTCCGGTTCAACCATCTAGACGATCTGGACCGCGCGTTATCGAGGAAGGACGTTGCGGCGTTCTTCGTCGAGCCGGTCCAAGGCAAGACGTGTGAGGTGGCGGCGGACGGGTACCTCGAAAACGCACAAAAGTTGTGCCGGCGGGCCGGAGCGTTGCTGGTGGTCGACGAAGTGCAGTGTGGGCTGGGGCGCACCGGCAAATGGTTCGCCTACCAGCACTGGCCCAACGTCGAGCCGGATGTCGTCTGCGTAGCCAAGGCGCTTTCGGGAGGCTACGTTCCGGTGGGCGCCGTGATTACCGGCCCTCGAATCATGGACGCCGTTTTTAATTCCATGGAACGTTGCGTGGTTCATTCGAATACGTTTGGGCAGAACGACCTCGCCATGGCCGCGGCGCTGGCCACGCTCGTCACGCTCGAGGAAGACCGCATTATCGAGAATGCCGCCGAGCTCGGAGCTTACGCCATGGAACAGTTGCGGGGCATCGGGCAGGACTGCCCGTTCGTCGCGGGGGTTCGTGGAAAGGGCCTGATGTTCGGTATCGATTTCGAGCGGCCGGAGGCGTTCCCCAAACTGAAAGCCGCCTGGGATACCTTGCACGCGCTGAACTTCGGTGTTTTCGGCCAGATGATCATTATTCCTCTTCTGCAGGAACACCATATTCTCGCGCAAGTTGCCGGCTATCACACCGAGGTTGTCAAGTTCCTGCCGCCCTTGGTCGTGACCAAAGACGACTTGGATTGGTTTCTCTCCGCCATGCGTCAGGTGTTGCGGAACACGATGCGCGCCGGGGCTGCCTGGGAGACAGTGGCGACTCTCGCCAAGGGCGCGGTGCGCGGAAAGCTTCGGTCGGTGGGCGCTAAAGGCTAACACATCGCGAGCCGGCCCGTCCGCCCCCGCGAAGCAGCCGTCATAGCCGCCAATCGCCGCGGCGATCGTGGTGGCCCAATACGTTTGACCTTGAGCGCCAAAACGGGCTCAAATCAACAATATAGCGGCCATCATCATTGGATAGCGATGTTTCACCAAGCGGGCTTCCGGGATTCTTCTCTCCCCGCCGCGCATATTTGGCCGGTTACTCACATTTGGCCGGTTACTTGCAAGCGGCCCGGTGTTATGATGGCTCTAGGATGTCGATGCTGTCCCCCAGACTGCAGCTGAAGGTTTCGCAGAAGCAAATCCTCACGCCCGGCCTGGTCCAGATGGTCACCGTCCTCCAGCTAAACAGGCTGGAACTCAAGGACATGATCACTCAGGAGATCGCCGAAAACCCGGTGCTCGAGGAATCGGTGGACGGCATCGAAGAGCTTTCGCCGGAGGAGATGCAATCGATTCTGGAAGCCGAGCGGGTGGCCGAGCCTTCCGACCAGGGAATCCTGGAGGCTGCCAATGGCGTGGCTTCCGAATCCGAGATTGCCGCCGGAGTGCCCGAAGCGACGCCCGCGGAAGCCGATTTCGACCCCGCCGTTCCCCCCGCGGGCAGTCCCGCTGACGGCGTCGCAGCTCCCGCCGCCGACTCCGAAATTCCCGAGCAAAAGACCGAGAAAGATCCGTTCGACGAAATAGATTTTGGCACTTTTTTCGACGATTATCTCGATCCAGGATACAAGAGCCCGGCATCGGAAACGGTGGAGAAACCGTCCTTCGAGACCTTCCTTTCCTCGCCGGTCACCCTGGCTGACCATCTGCACTCCCAGTTGGCTGTGCTGGTCATGTCGGAGGACGTACGCGACGCCGCCGACAACATCATCGGCAACCTGGACGAAAACGGATACCTCACCGCCACCCTCGAAGAGATCGCCGAGTCCGGCAAACACTCCCTTGCCGACGTCCTGGAGGGTCTGCGGATGGTGCAGTCGCTCGATCCGGCGGGCGTCGGGGCCAAGGACGTACGCGAATGCCTGTTGCTGCAACTGGAAAGCCGTAATGGCAAAGGCGGGGTAGCCTGGCAGATCATTTCCAACCATTTGAAGCTGCTTGAGACCCGGCAGTTCAAGGAAATCGCCAAGCAGCTTGGCCGCCCGCTCGAGCACGTGCAATTGGCCGTCGACGTGATCCGGCACCTGGACCCCTATCCCGGCCTGCGCTATTCGGACCGCGGCGCGCGCCAGGTAGAACCCGACGTCTACATCTTCAAGGAAGGTGACGAGTACATCATCCAGTTGAACGATGACGATCTTCCCCAGCTTCGCTTGAACGCGCAATACCGGAAGATGCTGGATCGGGACCAGGAGCCGAGCAAAGAGATCCGCAACTACGTAAAGGATCGCTATGCGGCCGCTATTCAGCTCATCAAGAACATCGAGCAGCGCAAGCAGACTATCTTGAAGGTCTGCCAGTCCATCGTGCGGCGCCAGAGCGATTTCCTGGAACAAGGCATCGACCAGCTTAAGCCCATGATGATCAAGGAAGTGGCCGAAGAGATCGGCGTGCATCCTTCGACGGTGAGCCGCGCGGTAGCCAGCAAGTATGCCGATACGCCGCAGGGAGTTTTCGAGCTGCGGTACTTCTTCTCCGAAGCGGTCCAGGGAATCGCCGGAAGCGCCACGCCGCTGCTCATCCTCAAACGGCGGGTGAAGAAAATGATCGAAGAGGAAGATTCCCAGCATCCACTGACAGACGAGCAGATTACGGCGCGCTTGAAGAGCGAAGGCATCGACGTGACGCGCCGGACAGTCGCCAAATACAGAGAAGACATGAAGATTCCCTCCACGCACCAGCGCCGGGTCCGGGCCTGAGAATTTCCCTGCCGGCAAGGGCGAAATCCATGAAGATCGTCTATACAGGCAATTCCGAACAGATTCCTCCGCGGCAGCGAGCCAAGCTGGAAGCGAAGTTGCAAAAGCTCTCCAAGGTCCTGGAGCGGCGCGGAGAAAAAGAAACGCACATCGTGCTCACCCAGGAGCGCTTCCTGCACAAGGTGGAAATTACGGTCAACGCCTGGGACCACGCCATGGTCGGCATCGCCGCCGATTCCGATATCGCGGTAGCCGCGCTGGAGGCGTTCGACCGGTTGGAGAAGCAGCTCTTGAAGCTCCGCGCGCGCTGGCGTGACACCAAGCGCGTGCGCGATAAGGAGGCCGATGGCAACAAGGCCAGCGCCAGCTTGCAGCCTCTGGCTCGTCCCGCGGGTTCCAAGGGGAAGCCGGCTAAGACGGCCATCCGCGCCAAGGACGCCGCCGGAGCTGTGAAGGCGGCTCGCCGCCAGGTGTTCCGCGTCAACCATTCCGAGGACAGCAAGCCCATGACCTTGGAGGAAGCGATGCTCGAAATGGAATCATCGCAAGACTACCTGGTGTACCGCGACGCCCAAACCGATCGCGTCACGGTCCTGATGCGCCGACCCGACGGTCATTTCGATCTCATTGAAAGCTAGAGCACAGCCGGCCAGCGCACTGCCGTCACCGAACGGGCAGCCGGGCGGGCGTGCATCCAAACGCTCGCGTAAGCGGGAGCCTCAGGCCGCCGAGCTCGTAGTCATCACAGGTCTGAGCGGATCGGGGAAAGCCACGGTCCTCAAAGCCTTCGAGGACCTGGGCTACTATGCCGTGGACAACATGCCCATCGAGCTGATTCTGAAGTTCGCCGAGCTGGCCAAGGATTCTCCGCACGTACGCCGCGCGGCGTTGGTGATCGATATTCGCGAGGGCGAGCAACTGGCGCAGTTTCCGGCGCTGTTCGAGCGGTTGCGCCGCCGCAGTCCGGTGACGCTGCTGTTCCTCGAAGCCGACGACAGCACTCTGGTTCGCCGCTTCAGTGAGACCCGCCGGCCCCATCCGCTCGGCACCGACGCCACCGTCATGAAGAGCCTGCGCAAGGAGCGCGCGCTGCTGGCGCCCATTCGCGAAGTGGCGGACCACATCATCGACACCTCGAAATTCAACGTGCACGAGCTGCGCGAGGTGATCGGCGAAAAATTCAGCGGCAGCCGCAATGAATCGAGCATTCGCATCGACGTCAATAGCTTTGGCTACCGGCATGGCGTCCCGCCGGACAGCGACCTGGTTTTTGACGTGCGCTTTTTACCGAATCCCAACTATATTCCAGCCTTCAAGAACCTCACCGGCCGGAATCCCAGCGTCGCGCGCTATATCCGCAGCTTCCCGCAGACTAAGGAATTCATCGACCGCATCTCGGATTTGCTGATCTACCTGATTCCCCACTACATTCGCGAAGGCAAAAGCTACCTGACCATCGGGTTCGGCTGCACCGGCGGGCGTCACCGCTCGGTCATGATCGCAGGCGAGATCCGCAAACGGCTCGCGCGTGCGGGCTTTAAAGTCAAAGAGACACACCGCGACATCGGCAAATAGTTCCTAGCTCGTGCGTTTTGTGATATATTCTGGATTCTGGAATATATGGATCAGGACGCCTATCTGCGGGATTTCGAACTGATCGTCCTGCTCGCCGTGCTGCGCCTGGGGGATGACGCTTACGGAGTTTCTATCGCTCGGGAACTGAAGGCGCAAACGCGCCGCGAACCATCGCTCGCAAAGGTCTACGCCACGCTCGACAGGCTGCAGGAGAAAGGTTACGTGTCATCCAGGTTGGCCGATCCGACTCCGGAGCGCGGCGGCCGAGCGAAGCGATATTTCAACGTCACGGCTCCGGGGCTGAAGAAAGTGCGGGAAACGCAACGTATTCTCGTCAAATTGTGGCGAGACGTTCCGAAACTCGAGGGAGGTACGGCATGAACACGCGCCGAGTGCCCGCCGCAGCCGCTTGGCTGCTGAAGGTTTTCAGGGTAACAGCAAACAATCCAGCTCTAATTGGCGACATCCACGAAGAATTTCTGAACGGTCACTCCAGCATCTGGCTCTGGAAGCAGGTGCTGGCGGCGATTGTGTTCAGCATCGGCAAAGAACTCTACAGGCACAAACTGCTGACGATCCGAGCAATCCTCACTGGACAGGTAGCGGTAATGCTTTGCTCTTCGGCGCTGAATGTAGCTCTGCGAGATCACTGGCTGTTGATTGCAGTGCTGAGCCAGTTTCCCTCGTCGCTCTGGATTTTAAATTATGTTTTCCGCATATTGTATTTTGTTCCCGCTGCGATTGCTTTCATGGCCGGCGGGTGGATCGTGTCCCGATTTCACGCCGAACATCGCAGAGCGCTCGTGCCGCTGTTTGCGATTGTGCAAATTATTTTGCTGTTATCGGTGGGTGAGCTGCATCGGGTTATAGTGGACTCCATCACCCAGCCCAGGTTCCGCTGGTATCTGTGGAATCAATCGCCGTTGCTGATCTTGTGTCCACTGGCTGTGCTGGCCGGCGGATATCTCCGACGCCGTCGCGCGGGCCGTCGAGCCGAGTAAAGAGGCTACAGCACACGAACATCCATGACCGTGATGTCATCGGCCTGTGGGCCAGCAGAGGCCGCTCGGGACGCCAGGACGCCAGCCAGTCCGTTCGCTACCGTCCGGCCGAGCGAGAGGATCGTTTCCACCGCCCAAGCAGCGCTTTGTTCTTCCGGCAGCCGGTCCATCTGTGCCTCGGAGAAACCGTCGGAGAACAGCACCAGGCGGTCGCCGGGACTCACCGGGAGCGTGCGCTCTCGAAAGCTCTGGCTCGGGAATGCGCCGAGCACGGTTGCGCTGGCGTCCAGCAGTTCGAACGATCCTTCCTTGCGCAGCAGCACGGGGGAGGGATGCCCGCAGTTCACGTACCGGATCATGCGCGCCGACGGCTCGTACACCGCGTAGAAGAGCGTCGCGAAATGCTCCGGCCGCGTGGATTCGAAGAACAGGCCGTTAACGCGCTCCATCAATGCGGCGGGAGATTTTCCGAGCTCCCGGTGTGAGCGAAGAGTCGCCTGCAAGTTCGCCATCAGCAGGGCCGCGCCAATTCCCTTCCCGCTCACGTCCCCTAACGTGAACGCCATTGCGCCGCCGTCGAGTTCGAGGAAATCGTACAGATCTCCGCCGATCTCGCAGACCGGTAACGAGACGCATTCGCATTCGAGGCCATATTTCTGCAAATGGGGCTGCGGCAAAAATCTTTTTTGCACTTGGCGCGCTCTCGCAAGGTCGGAGTCAACCGCGCGGGCCCCACTGGATTTGGCATCGAGATGCTTTCGGATCGCCGAGAGGAATCGGCCGTTGTCCCAGGGCTTTGGAATGAAATCGCTGGCCCCGCGCTGCATCGCTTGGACGGCGAGTTCAAGGCTGCTCCAGCCGGTCATGGCGATGATCGATGCGCCGCTGCGTTGCGCCCGCAACGATTCCACCAGACGCAAGCCCTCCTGGCCCGAGGTCGTGTCCCAGGTATAGTTCAGGTCGGCCACAATCACGTCGTACCCTTCCGCGGCGGCCGCCAAGGCCTCCTCCGGCGAGCGTGCGGTCTCGATGGCGAATCCGGCGCTTTTCAAAAGCAGCCGCAAAGCTTCTCGGACGTCAGGCTGGTCGTCCACCACAAGAACTCTCTCCGTACGCGCTTCGATCGATTGCGATTCCACGGCGGGTTCCTGGGCTTCCAGCAGCATGGGGGAATATCTCCGTTCCTGGTTGGGCAATCTCCATGCCAGCGTCTCTAGGCCAATGTCCTCTAGAAGTTAGTGCGCTCGTGACTGGGAACGCAAACGTCCGGGAGCGAACACCGGAATCGCGTTTCGGTACGAGGCAGGAGTTTCGCTGTGAGACAAAAGGATTGCGCTGGCCGCAAACATTTCATTCACGGCCAGCGCCACAGAGGAGGAATTGCCTAACTACTGTGCCAGCGCGTAGCCGGTGCCCGCCGCGTCGCCCTGCCAATAACTGAGGACCAAGTTCGGAGTGCCGGCAGCGGCGCCATTCGTCAGTCCGCCCACCGCAACTTCGGGCTGCGTAATGATGAAATTGATCGTGATCGAGTTCGCACTTGCCGTGGACGTTCCTGTACCGGTCGTAGAGTATCGTGCATTACATTCGAGCGAGATCGCGGGCCAGGGACTTGGTTACCGCAGGTCGAGCATTGTACCGGATAGAAACGATTGGACTTTTTCTAGGAAGAACACCGGCTTTCACTTGGCGACGTCCGCGTTTGTGGAATCCCCCCTGACCGGCCGGCCGCCGGGGAAAGTCCGCGAGCGACCCATCGGGCAAGCCGCTTTGCTCATAGCTTGCGCTTAGCCTGTACATTGCCAATTAATAGCCCAACAAATGATTCTAAGAATACAAGAGCAAAGTATCGGCAAATTTCCTGCCGAGTCGTTGACCCCATCCATCTGGTTGATATATGCTCCCCACCAGACTCGCTGAGGTGTTTTGATTCAAGCTATCAATTCCAGCGATGGGAGACTGCGTATGCGCCACGTTGTAGCAGCAGTGTGTCTTTCTCTTTTTGCCTTGTCGGCGTTTGGCCAGACGAATTTAGGCACCATCACCGGCACCATCACCGACCCGGCAGGGGCCGTGGTGCCCAACGCGCCGGTGGAAGCGAAGAACATCGCTACCGGCGCCGTGTATCCGGCGGCGTCTTCAGCCACCGGTAATTACACCATCTCACAACTCCCTCTGGGCACTTATGAGCTCTCTGTGGCTGTCGCCGGATTCAAAAAGTACACGCGAACAGGGATCACGGTGGAAGCCTACGGGATCTATCGCATCGACCCTGTGCTGGAGGTGGGTTCCGCTACCGAATCGGTGGTGGTGGCCGCCGAAGCTCCCATGCTGAAGACGGAAAGCACGGAAGTGAGCTACGATATCCCGACCAACAGCCTGGACGATCTGCCCATCCTCACGCTGGTGGGCGCGCCTGCCGGTTTCGGGAATACCAGCGGGCTGGGAAACATCCGGAACCCGCTGGCGGCGCTGCAACTGATGCCGGGCACGGACTTCGCCACCGACAATACGCTGCGCGTGAATGGCATGCCCTCCAGTTCGCAGACCATCAACGTGGAAGGCCAGGATTCGAGCAACGGGTTCTGGAAGCAGCTCACGCAGATCAACCAACAGGGCGCCGACGCGATCCAGGAAGTGACCGTGCAAACCAGTAACTACGCCGCCGAATACGGCCAGGCTGGCGGCGGTTACATCAACTACACCATGAAATCCGGCACCAACCAATTGCATGGGAGCGGGTTCGACTATATGACGAACACCGTCCTGAATGCGGGCTTGCCGTTCACCATCGATCCGACCAATTCGAACTATAACATCCGGAATCCGATTCACCAGAACGATTATGGCTTCACGCTCGGCGGCCCAATCGACATTCCCAAGGTCTACAACGGTCACGACAAGACTTTCTTCTTTTTCAGCTTTGAACAGTTCCGCCAGACCAACTTCACCAGCAACGCGGTTTCCCAGGTTCCCGACGCGGCCGAGCGCGATGGAAATTTCGCCGTGGACGCGGCTGTGGGTGCTGCCGTCCTGGGCTGCAATACCGTCGCGTCTGTGAATCAAACGATATGCGCGAATCAGATTTTCGATCCTTCTACCCGGCACCTAGTGAATGGCATTCCAGTAACGGATCCGTTCGCGGGCAACGTAATCCCGGCCAGCAGGTTCGATGCAACGGCGTTGCTGATTCAGAATTTGTTCCCCATGCCCAATAACCCCGCGGCCGGGGCTTTTTTTAACTACGACGTCCCGGGTTATTCCGATTACCGCCATACCACGATTCCTTCCATCAAGATCGACGAACTGCTCAGTTCGAAGCTGAAGCTGTCCGGATACTATTCGGCGACCAAAACCTATTCGCCGCAAAGCAACGGTTTCAGTGGGGCGCAATTGCCGCTATCCACGCTGGAAGTCCAGAATTCTCTCGCGCAGACCGTGCGCCTCAATTTGGACGACACGATCACGCCCACTTTTCTGCTGCATTTCGGCGCCGGTCTACTGCACACCACGAATCCGTCGGTCACCCCCTCTTACAACCAGGCGAGTCTCTTCCCGGATGGCGTTCCGTTCCCTGGAAACAACTTCCCCTATCTCTCCGGACTGAATGCGAATGCCTTTGGCTTTTCAGGCTTCACCGGTGGCGGCGGCTTCCCCAACAGCACCAACACGGCTTCGTTCTTTGAAGCTCCTTTCGAGGAGGATGTGAAGCCGACCTTTAACGCCAATGCGACGTGGATCAAAGGGAACCATACCTTCAAGCTGGGTGCGACGGCAATGTTTGAGGGCATTCCGACCATTACCAGCAGCCGCGCCAACGGAGAGTTTGAGTTCTCCAACGTCCAGACCGCGGATCCCGCGCAGTATGGCCAGCCTTTTGCAAATTACGCCAGCAGCGGAATGGGCTATGCGAGTTTCCTGCTGGGCTTGGCCGGCGGTCTTCAGGTGGCCCCGCCCGAGACAGGCACACGGCTGGGCATGCATTCCTATTCGATCTACCTCCAAGACAGTTGGAAAGTCACTCACACCTTAACGGTCGAGCTGGGCTTGCGCTGGGATTACGCGACGTTGTGGAACGAAGAACATGGCCGCATGCAGAATGCGGTGTTCGACGAGCCTAACCCGACGATCGGCGACCGGCTCGGCACTGTAGAGTACGGAGCCACCTGCCATTGCTCCTTCGCCAACCCGTATCCGTTTTCGATCGGGCCGCACTTAGGGGTCGCCTGGCAGATTACCCCCAAGACGGTCTTCCGCGCTGGCGGTGCGATCAATTATGCAGCCGGAGCGGACCAGGCCGGACTGAACGTCAGTGTCCCGGACTTCCTTTCGCTGGGCTCTCCAGGCTATGGATTGCCCGCCGCGATCCTGAAGAACGGCGATCCGTATGCTCCTGGCAATGTGTACGGCAATCCAGTCCTTACTTTCCAGGACTTCTATAATCCGAGCACGCCCGAATACCCGGCAGCAGCGGCGCCCGGCGTCGTCCCACCCAGTTCGCCGTTCATTTCCATTGCTCCCAATGCCGCGCGGCTTCCCCGCATCTTCCAATGGAGCATCGGTTTCCAGCGCGAGCTTTCCAAGGATATGGTTATCGAAGCTGCCTATGTCGGCAATCGCGGCGCTTGGTGGACCGCTCCGCTGTTGGCCACCATGAATTACGACGGTGTGTCGCCACAGACGTTGCAGTCGAAATACGGGCTCAACATCCAAAACCCGGTCGATCAGCAGCTTTTGCTCGAGCCGATCAGTTCTCCGAGCGTGATCGCTCGCTTCCCGTATTTGGCCAATCCCAACAACGTGTACCCGGGATTCCCCAACTCAGAACCGCTCATCGCCGCATTGGTTCCAGAACCGCAATGGTATGGCGGCATTCCGCCATTCCTTGGCCCTCCAGACGGAGACACCTGGTACGATTCGTTGCAGGTGAAGTTTACTAAGCGTTATTCGCATGGGCTCACCGCGGGTGTCGCCTACACGTATCAGAAAGAGCTGACCAACGGCGTCAACTCGAATACGTCGTACTTGACACCGGACGCTCCGCTGATCAACGACATTTTCAACCCCTCGATCGACAAGCAGCTTTCCGGCTTCGACATTCCGCAGGAGTTAATCATTAACTTCACCTACACCACTCCCAAATGGGAAGGCGGTTATAAGGGAGCCACCGCCTTGTCATGGGCGACTCGCGACTGGACCCTGAGTGGACTACTACGCTACCAGAGCGGCGAACTGATCCGGACACCTCCATCCAACAACAATCTTCTGACCGAGTTGGGCGTTGGACCCGCAAACAACCCTGCGCTGTGGGGCGGCGGCACCACGTTCCAGAACCTCGTGCCCGGCCAGCCGTTGTTCTTGGTGAATCCGAACTCCCACTTCGATCCCACTACGCAACTGGTGCTCAATCCGGCTGCCTGGACAGATGCGCCTGCAGGCCAGTTCGGGGAGACCTCGCCCTATCTCAATAATTTCCGCTGGCAGCGCCAGCCCGCCGAGTCCCTGGGATTCGGCCGCATCTTCCGCATCCGCGAGGGTATGACGCTCCAGATTCGCGCCGAATTCCAGAACATCTTCAACCGGCTATTCTACTCTCTGCCGGCGAATGGCGTCGGAATCTTCGGCCTGCCGTCCACCACTCCCGAGACCCTACCATCGCACGGTAATTGCATTGGCAGCACATGCGGCCTGTTATCGGCGGGCTACGGCTTCGTGAACTATGTAGAGGGCGCCGGCGCCCAACCCCGGAGCGGACAGCTCATCGCACGCTTCCAGTTTTAGATCGCGATTCCGCCCGTCCGGGAAGGAAACCGAAACGCCACGGACGGCGTCCAAAGCACCAAAGACGCTCGGAGGGTCGCATGAACCGAAGAACCTTCCTCTTTGGTGTAACGGCAAGCGCTTTCGCCAGCCGATTATTGGGAACCGCCGTCCGCTCGCCCGGGACCATCGCCT
>JASHQT010000576.1 GCA_030039005.1 Bryobacteraceae bacterium | reverse complement strand
GCCTCCGCTTCACCAGCCGGGAACCAGTATGCGCTACAGTCGTTTTGCCGGTCGAGGATTTTTCAGCGAACGGCCAACGGTGTCTTAACCGTTTGTGTCAGCCCAGGGGGCAAGCACACCGTGGCCGAAATCTGGAGGGATCGGCAGAGGGGGAAAAGCCCGGTACCCCGGTACCTTGAAACGCAAGCGGGTGGGCTTTAGGCCCCCTTCTGATTTACGCCGCCGTTTTTACGATGGCCGCTTCCGCGAACTTCTCCAGTTCGCGGACGGGATACCTGACGCTTTTTCCGAACTTGCAAAACGGTGGTCCAACGCGCCGGAAACGCCAGTCCCTCAAGGTCGCCACGGATAATCGGCCCGCCTGCACCTGCCCATGCCGGTTGATGGCCCGGAATAGTGCGCCGCTCGATAGTGCGGCCTGCTCGATCCAGGCCTCAATAGTGCGGACCGGACAGGTCTCGGGATTCGATCCATACGGAATGCCGATCTTGCGCCCGACGCCGTCCTGATCGGTTTTGGAGCGCCGCAGCGTCACGGTCAAGCCGTCATTGCCGAATGCGCAATCCTCGATATCCAAGCCCACGAGTTCAGACCGGCGGAAAGCCCCCGCGAACCCGAGCAGGACTAGCGCGCGATCACGCGCGCCAATGGTGCCGTCGCCCGCCGCATCCACCATAGTGCGGATGTCGTCTGTCAGTGCGGCGGCCTTTGGGTTGGCAGCGGTCCCTATAGTTAGTGCGTCGGATGCCCTTCAGCGTTGCCCGCACGATGCCGGCAGACGTTGGGGACTCCGCGCCCATCGCCTTGTGCGCCTCGGCAATGGCGTTTAGCCGCCGTTGGATACTGCCGACCTTCAACCGGCGGGCGCATTCGGCGATATAAGACGCCACGGTCTCAGGTAGTGCAGGCAACGGACCCACCGCGTGCGCCTCGCACCACTCGCAGAAATCGCGCCAATCCGCCCGGTAACCTCGGAGAGTATTCTCCGCCTTGCTGTGGCGCGCGAACTCCCTGACTTGATCGAGGGGGAGCGGAACCATGTCCGCCCCCTTCGCGCCATTGTTAGCTGCGATAGGCCCAATGACCGCATTGTCGGCCGTCATGCCGCACGCTCCAAGTCAGCAAGCTTCTGCTTGGCCGATTCTTTCTCGTGCCCGCTGGAGAATTGGGCTTGAACCGAGTATCCGGCCCGGCGGAACTCCGGGTCAGCTTTGAGCGTGTCCGCGTCTTGCGTCCAATCGACCGCAAACGATGCCGCTAATAGTAGTGCGTCTGTGGCGCGCTTGAAACTGAGCGTCAGGCCGAAACCTTTGCCAGACGACGTATGCGTCACAAGCCATCCCTGCCGGATGTCTTCGTCAGCGCCATGTTCGGTGACGCCGAACTCGCCCGATTCGGACGGGTGGACTAGCGCGAGTCCGCAGGAATGGGCGATCACGAATCCGCGACGCATCCGGCCCGTAGCGGCAGCGGTTTGTCGCCAGAGTTCAAGCATGAAGTTGTGAACCATGCCGCCGAGTACGTGAACGGCAATGTCCATACGAACACGATGGAGAACTTCTGGAGCCTTTTGAAGCGTGGTCTGCACGGCACCTACATCAGCGTTGAACCGTTCCATCTATTCCGTTACCTTGACGAGCAGGCGTTTCGATATAATCATCGAAAAACTACCGACGCTGAAAGGTTCGCAACCATCTTGAAGCATATCGTGGGACGGCGGCTGACTTACGAGCAACTCACCGGTAAATCGCAGGCTACGCAACATGGCTGATGAAGGGCCTCGAACACAAGATAGTCCTGAAACGCGAAGGGCGTGGGAAGAGCCGCGCCTTACCGACGAAGAGTTCCGAAATACCCCCGAGTTCCGGCGCTTCAAACGCGGCATGAGGAAGATCATGAAGATCTCCAAGGTCGAAATGGATCGACGTATAATCATCAACAGGCAAAAATAACTACGCAAGCTCATGGCCGACGAAGGTAATGAATCAGAGAAGGTCGGAAAGCAACCAAATCCATAAATCATGAGAACCATTCCGCAGCCGCAGATAGCACCGTTCATTCTGCTGGGATTATTGATGTCTTCCACCAGAAGAGCCCCGCCAGAGCGAAGCCGCCGAGCGCAAAGCCCATCGCCTTCAAATACGGCAATATGCTGTAGCTCGGGCTGGACTTAAGGTCCAGAAACATCTGGCCTGTTGGTCCTTTTTGGCTCTCGCTGCTGCTTTTTACCATGCTGCCGTAAGCCAACGTGCGCTCGATGTCAGCCGACAATCTTTTGAAGCTCTTGATCGCCCTTGGATCAACCCTAAGGTCGAAATCGCCAGCGGGATTCACTTCGATTCTTCGGGAAACGCTCTTCTTGAATTTTCTTACGCCTTGAATAATCCTGGAAGGTCGCCAGCTGTGGCAGTTCAGGTAATGATCGGATCGAGGGCTCACTCTTCCGTTCCCACTGAAATCGCAATGGGGCGAAACGCCATGGAACCGCTTAGGGAACAAGAAAAAGAGTGTTCTGATCTCTTGAATTTAAAGGCCATCAAGTTGTGTTCCCTGGGTACAATCCGGCTACACCACTCCGCCAGAGCATACATCCTGAGATCGCGCCGCTTCTTGTGCCTGGGCTTACCGAACCAGCGGCCAGATTGTTCACGCACTCCCATAGATTCGTCGTCACTGGCTGCGTGGATTACAAATATGCCAATTTTTCCACACCACATCAGACTGGATTTATCTACGAAGTGAGGCACGTGGTAGGGGATTCCACGGAGGACCTGATTGTTGGAGAGGATGTTGACCGCGCCCATCTCAAACTGGAGCCATTTACCTTTGGTGGATTCTTTGCAAATTAGTAGGCCCGCAAAGAACAAGCACAAAAGTAGCAGTCAGCCTGTCACGAAAAGGAAAGCGTAACCTGCCTGACTTGGTATTTCACGTATGTTAGTGCCTTCTAGTATAGGCGAAGATAGGGCGAATAATCTGGGCAGCTACAAATGGTACTCGGATTCGGCCGTTCCTTCAAAGATTTGGTTCTTGACAGTTACTTTTAGGTAGTTTAGTGTTGTTCAAGATATTCTGTAGCGCATGAATCTCACAGATGTCGCCTCTTCCTTCGCGATTTTCGCAGCCAAGAGTCGAGGAGATGCTGAAGTTGGACCAGACCACATTCTGCTTGGGTGCCTGAGGGCAATCTCGCGATTCGGTATCGCAACCGTGGGTCCGTGGCGCCTGGACTTAGAATCGCTCGGCGTAGACTGGCTCCGCCAACCCGATGGCCCGCGCCCCAAGGTGGCCTACTCGCAGAAAGCCGTAGACCTGTTTGATTGCGCCGCGCAAATCGCAAAATCGGTCGGAGAGAGCGGAATAAGCGTGAATCATCTCCTGGCAGCATTCGCCAACGAAGAGACTGGGTTGATGGGTGAACTTAAGCGTGTGCACGGAATCACGAGCGCATCGTGGCGCGCCGCTGTCGCCGAGCTGGATTCCGAGCGGACCAACGGTTCCAAGCCGGAGGGTGTCACAGTTGAAAAAACGAAATCGCGGGAATACCTGACGCCGGAAGAGGCCGCTCAGACACTCAGTATCCACGTGCAGACGATGCGGGCGTACATCCGCACTGGACGATTGCCAGCGTTTCGGGTAGCGGGCGAGCGGGCCATCCGCATCCTCCGCGCTGACTTGGGAAAAGTCTTAGAGCCGTTAGAGGTGGAAAAGAAGGAGGAAAGCTAATGTCGTTCTTTGTCGTGAAACGTGATCTGCCGGGAGTGACGCCGCAAGTTCTCCAGAGCGCTGGAATCCGGGCAAAATCGTGCTGCGCCGAAATGACGAACGAAGGGCAGCCAGTTCGCTGGATTCGCAGCTTTTACTTGCCGGAAACCGCGCAGACACACTGCTATTTCGAAGCTCAGTCGAAGGCTGCGGTCGAGGAAGCCAATCAGCGCGCTCACATCCCTTTCACGCAGATTGTGGAAGTGATAGAGATGACGCCTGAAATGGTGTGAGTGCAGGTTGCCGCTGCTATAGTGAACCTGCCGCCCCGCCGAACAATTCGCTCCTGTCGATTTCAGTGCACTCGAAGCGTACGAACGAGCGGGAGACGTTCTACAAGGCGACCCACACCGCGTGCCGGTATGTGCTGGGGTTGCCGTCGGCACGGCTGATTCAGGAAACAGTGCAATCGTGCAAGGCGTTCGATTGGACCGGCGGGAGCCAGGCCGAGACGGTGCACCGCCAGAAGGTTGAGTAATATTCGACAGCCTGATACTGGGGCCACGCGGATGTGATCCAGCCCGGCGTGGCCTTTCCTCTTGGCGGGGACTTCGCCGTCCTTTCTAGCGGCGTCCACCACCGCGGTACCCAGGCAGCGCGTGTTCTCCGGCACCAGAGTGGCTTGGTGCTTTGACCACATGACCGCGACCGTCACGAGCCTCATTCGCTTGGAAATGATTGAATGCCTCCGCACCACGCGAGGGTAGCGGGCCTTTGTATCCATGATGCGGATCGAAGCGGTTATCCACGTGGCCATGAAAACCCGCAGGGCCGTGGAACCACGGTCCTACGCCTATAAATACGCCATCAACAAACCAATCCGGCCCGTAGTACCCATACGGAGCACAGTTATACGGCGCGTAATCGAAATATCCATATGGACAGACGGGCGCAGGCCCGATGTTCACACCTATCGAGACTTGTGAATGTGCTGGCCTGACAAAACTCAACGCCGCGAATACGATGGTAGACAAAACAATTGACTTCCAGAATGTCATAGTGTTCTCTCCTCAAACTTTGCCCTTAGGTCCTCAAAAAGATCATTTAACGCCTGTCCACATGGTGAACACGCGCCTCAATGCAGCATCAGCCAGGGCTCCCGCCATTGCGGAGAAAGCCCACGACAGTTTACCAATACCACGATGTCCCGCAGGTGGCGGCGGTCATACTAACATCGAACGCTCGGAACTCCTTCCGCAAAAAACCTTAACGTCAGTACCGGCTAGCCCCGCATTCCAGACCGATAGGACCATGGTCGCGGGCACAATTCAACGTCACAATCGGGGTGAGGAGGTAGCGGTATGAAATCTTCCCTTGGGCTCCCAGCAAAATGCGTCGGCTGTTCTGAACAAACGGTGGTCCGCCTTAATGGACAGCCGGTGTGCTTAGACTGTGCCGGGCAGGAGCCGCCTGCTGCTCACATAATGGAGTGTGTCTTCGGCCAGGCCTCGGCCTCAAGTTGGACTTGAGCGGCCTACGGTGGACGCCTCGATTCAGCGCATCGTGACAACATGCTCATCTCTACCGGGCGCACGGCTCGCGAGTTGATCCAGCCCGGATGGCCGAAGGACTCACAGCGTCGGGGATGGCGACGATTCCTGCTAGGTTTGTTTCAGTTCTCGTACTGCGAGTTCTACGCGAAGCCGCTCATTTTCCATCATCAGCTCTTGCATCCGTTTCTCAAATGGCGCCAGCACATTCCGTATCTGCTCCTCAGTAAACCGCCGTGTGATGTGTTGCTGGCAATTCCAATCAAACGCCTCCCTGAGACGATCACTGCGTTGATCTCATGAAGGTACTCTGCGTTGCTGCCGCCGGAATCTGCACCTGCCCCTCCTTCCTCGCAACGCAGGGTACCCGCTCGGAACTACAATGATCTTTTCGATCAGCGATGCCTCTACCATGGGCGGCGACAGCTTATGCAGGCAAAAGCGCTCCAACTTCTTCGGCAGGCAATTGCCGACAATACTGCGACCTTCCGCGACGGACAGTGGCAGGCAATCTCCGCTCTGGTTGAGCGCGAGGCACGGCTCCTTGTGGTCCAGCGGACGGGATGGGGCAAGAGCCTAGTGTATTTTCTCGCCACGAGATTTCGTCGCGATAAGGGAGCAGGCTGCACAATATTGATCTCGCCGCTCCTGTCACTGATGCGAAACCAGATTGCGGCGGCCGGAAGGATCGGAGTTAGGGCGGAAACCATTAATTCGACGAATGAGACAGAATGGCGGCGAATTGAAGCCGCCTTGCACCGGAATGAAATCGACGTGCTCTTGATTTCACCGGAGCGACTCGCTAATGGCGAGTTTGTGACTCGATGCCTTCTGCCCATCGCCAATAGGGTCAGTCTCTTCGTTGTCGATGAGGCTCACTGCATTTCCGACTGGGGCCACGACTTTCGACCAAATTACCGGAGAATCGTCAGGATATTGAGGGCGCTTCCGCGGACCATCCCGGTTCTTGCTACGACCGCGACGGGCAATGATCGGGTCGTAGGGGATATCGTCGAACAGCTCGGTCCGAATCTCGAAGTCCAGCGTGGCCCTTTAACACGAGCGAGCCTCAGTCTCCAGAACATCAACTTGCGTTCCCAAGTGGAACGTATGGTTTGCCGGCATTCTTCCTCAATTGCCTGGAAGCGGAATTATCTACACGCTGACTGTCCCGGACTCGAAACGTTTAGCGCACTGGCTTCAATCTCAGGGAATTGATGCGGAGCCCTATCACGGCGCCATGGACACAAACGAGCGGGAAGGTCTGGAGAACCGACTCCTCAAGAATCAGATCAAAGTCCTGGTGGCGACTGTCGCTCTGGGGATGGGCTTCGACAAGCCCGACCTTGGCTTCGTCATTCACTACACTGCAAACCGCGACTCTATGTGCCGCGGGCCCGACAGGCTCGCCCGCGCAAGCCAGGGCCGCTGAAACCACGGCTATCGTGATTACGCCCGGAATCCTCATGGCCTTCGAACCTCCGCCCGGGCAGACGGAAGTCACGCGCGAAGACTGCCACGCCGTGTTATTTTTGTTCGCAACACGCCAAATGACGCCCGGATCGGCGGAAATCACGGCTTTGCTGCGGGCTTGGAGCAATGGCGACCAGGCGGCCTTTGACCGCCTTTGGTCGATCGTTTATGACAATTTGCAGCGCATGGCCCGCCGTTACATGCAGAATCAGCGGCCGGGGAACACCCTGCAGACCACGGCCCTAGTCCATGAAGCTTGGCTTCATCTGGCGGACGTCCAGAATGCGGGCTGGCGGGATCGTGCTCAGTTCTTCGCCCTATCGGCGCAGGTCATGCGACGCATTCTGGTGGATTCCGCGCGTGCGCGAGGCGCGCGAAAACGCGGATCGCGTGCGATCAAGGTGAATGTGGATGATGTGGCTGTGATAGCGCCGGAACGCGATCGATCCATCCTCGCGCTACACGAGACGCTGGAGGAGTTCGCGAAAATCGCGCCCCGTCAGGCGAGGGCAGTCGAGTTGCGCTATTTCGGGGGTTTGAGCGTGGACGAAATCGCCGAAGTCAGGAAGATTTCCCCGTGGACTGTGGCGCGCGACTGGGAATTCAGCCGGATCTGGCCTAAACGGGAGATGAGCCCGCAAAAAGAGTCAGTTTTCGGTGAGATGCGTAGCTCCAAATCATCCAGATCGTAGTGTTGAATTGACGATTCTACAAGTATCCACACACCTTGGTTAACGCGCTAGCGGACATGGAGGTGCGTAAGGGTAGCAGTTCGGTCTCGGTGTTGATCTGGCCCGAGACTGCCGCCTGATGTCGCGCATTATCGGAAACTTCCGTGGAGGCGACATTACGGGAGTCTGTATATTGCCGTCTTCACAAGTCATTCACGCGGGAGAAGTTTCCAGAGAGCGCGACATCAGCCTTTCCGCGCTCACCATGTCTGCGCCGGTACGTGTCCGAGATGATGGATAGGATCGCTAACAGACTGGAAGACGTGAAAAAATCAGTTAGGGCCGCAGATGATGGAAGGACCACGAGATGCGGAAAGGGATTACGAGAAAACCACAAGCGGAGGAGCCCGCGACGCCAGGCAAGAACTACATAACGCCGGG
>JASHQT010000575.1 GCA_030039005.1 Bryobacteraceae bacterium | reverse complement strand
GCATAGACGTAGTTGTTGGTGGCGCCGGACCGGGTGGGAAGGGGATAAAAGTCGAGAACCCTGGCCGCGATCGGATCCCACAACGAAGCCGGAATCTGGTTGCCGGGAAACGGCATTCGCGTATTCGTGGCGCTGTTATACGTCTGGGGGTTGTAGATCGTGGTGGGGAAGATGCCTTCGCGCTCAGCTAGCGTCGGGACGGTATCTACTTCCGTGGCGCTCTCACGAATCCGGCCAATCTCAAAATCGCCGAAAATGAAGAGCTTGTTGCGAACGATCGGCCCGCCCACCGCCGCGCCGAACTGATTGCGCTTGAACGGCGATTTTTCGGTGGCGAAGAAATTCTTAGCGTCGAAATCCTGATTGCGAACGAATTCATAACCCACGCCGTGAATGTCATTGCTGCCGGACTTCAACGTCACGCTGACTACACCCGAGGACGAACGCCCGTATTCAGCCGAATACAGGTTCGTTACCACCTTGAACTCCTGAATGGCGTCCACCGACGGCTTGATGACCTCTTTCTGGTTGCCGTGGTCCGGAAGGATGGTCTGGGTGTTGTTATCGATCCCATCCAGCAGATACGCCGCTGCGGTTCCTGCTTGGCCCCCGATGCTGACGCCAACCTGCGCGCCATTGGAAGCAATGGTTGTAGAGGGGATCGTCCCTGCCGACAGCATCGCAAGTTGAAGATAATCGCGCCCATTGAGCGGAAGGTTGGTGATCTGCTGATTTCCGATCACGGTCCCCACCGTGGCGTCGGCCGTTTGCAGCAGCGGCGCCGCTGCCTCCACGTTCACGGTGTCAGAAACCTGTCCGACTTCGAGCGTGGCATCCACTTCGCGCACGTCTCCGATGTCGAGCACCACGCCGCGCTGCTCGAAACGCTTGAACCCGTCCGCGACCACGTCGATTTCGTACGCGCCGATGCGAAGCGGAGGCGTCCGATACTCGCCGCGATCGTCGGTGCGAACCTCCGTTTTTGACCCGGTGGCTAAATGCGTGAGAGTCACCGCAGCTCCTGAAACCGCGGCGTGCGTGGGATCGAACACCGACCCGACCACCACCGCGTTTTCCACCTGCTGCGCAAACGCGCTCAGGCCGAATAGAACAAGAATTGCCCCGAATTTATACACTGATCCCTCCCCCTCGAATGAACCTGTGATTTAGTGAAGAACCGGAAATTAGCAGCGACAGCGGCGGCAACAACAGCGCGGTGTTGCCAGCTGGGCGGCGAAATCAGCCGGGGAGTTGACGAGTGTTGACATCATGGTTACCGACACAAACAGCTCCTGTTTTGGCGGTCGCAAACCATGGCGACCTCGTGCCGGAGAGGCGTAAGCTAGTCCCCACAGCACTAAAGTCCACTAACTTTATTGACTATACAGAGTATCTGTTAGATTGTCAATACCAATTGTGATTCACAGTTGCCTATGGGAATTATAGAGAATATTCGGACGTCAGCTCATTTCTGGCTATCCGTCGACTGGCTTCCCGGATGCCGGCGGGCGCGAGGCCCACGCGGGATCGTCCCTGCTTGTGCCGGTCTAGCGCGAAGCCAATGGTGGGAGAATGCGAGCCGGCGATGCCGCCGATGACCTGCGCCACGGCTATCGGCCTCCGGGGAGCGATTGTGCGATTTTGCTTCCCGATGGCCGGCCGAAGTCTGAGGCTTCCACGGGAACATTCAGCTTGACGTCGTCGATCACGGCGGTGAAGCGGCCGTCCAGCCAGAGGAATGAATATTGGAAGGCGAACTTCACGCCGTCTACGTCGCGATAATTGCCGAAATCCTGCTGAACAGTCACGCGCCCCACTGGTGACGGCGTCCTGCGCACATAACGCAGCAACAGATGTGTCTCCTTGTCGAAGTAGAACGTGGCCAGCAGCCCGCCCGGGGCACTACCCTGAACCACGTAGACGGGACGGTCCTGGATGGCGTCGTCCAGGCCCACGCGCCAGTTGGAGAGGGCTGTCTTGATTCCCGCCGGGAACGCGAGCAGCGAATCGAGCTTGGCGCCGGCGAGATCGTTTCCGTTGAGCTCGTATTCGCGCAAGAAACCGCGCGGCGTGCTGATCCATCCAGTTGTCCCGTCATACGTCCAGGCGCTGATTCCGCGATCCGGGTGCTCGGGGAAGTGGATCCACATGCCGCGGCGATCAGGTGCTTGCGCAATAATCTGGAAGGCGCCGTTGCCGCCCAAATCGCTGTAGCCTTCGCTGTGCCCGCTGATGACGTAGCTCCTGACTTGCGCCAGCTTCTCCGCACCGCCCAACGCTTCGATGTATTGATCGAGAATCCGCGCCGCCGGAGGTTCGTTTTCCGCGGGCGCCACAACGTCGACCTTTTCGTCGTTCGGCTCGCCATAGAGCTTATCCAGAGCGATCGAAGTAGTGGGCTCGTCCAGGGCGTGATGGCAGGTCCAGCAGGTCACGTGTTGTGCCCCGCCGAAGTAACGGCGATTGATATCGGCTACCATCTCCACCATCTGGCGCGCGATTCTTTTTTGCGGAATGCTGTCGCTGGCCCAATCCATGGCATCCGTGCCCGCGCCAGGATGGCAATTGGAGCAGTCATATCCCAAGGCGGCCGACATGACGCCCATGGCTGCCAGGAAATCGCTCGGCGTGAGCCCTTTCAGGGTGCTCGTTGTGACGTTCTTGAAGAACGCGCCCGAGGTTTGCGCATTGGGCGCCGCGTTTTGCCCCCTCGCCGGCTTGACGTACATCATTGCCCCCAGACCCAGCACCGCGAGCGCGCACAACGCGCCCAACAAGACATGAACCCCACGCTTCATGGATTTCTCCTTCGGGCGGCTTGAGAAGCACGGCTCGCGCCGTTCCCCCATACGCCGGGGGCGCAATTAGTAGGTGGTTTCTCGCATTTTGGCGTGGGCGATCGGCGCGACCTGAGCGAAGCGACGCAGGCGTTGAGCGCGTTGACACAGAAAATTGAGTCAGGCCGCGCGGAGTGCTGGGCCGGGCTATTTCCCGCTATCGGGTGCCTGGCTTCCCGTAGCCGGCGGACGCGGGCCGCGTGGAACCGGAACCTTGAATCCCGGCGGCACATGCGTCAGCGTGTGCACGTAGCGTAGCTTGCCGTGCTCCACGCGAAACAGATGCGTATCGGGCAATCCGCCGACGCCGAAATTGCAAAATGCGACCACCGCGCCAATGGTTTCGTCGACCAGAAAGCGCCGCCCAACAATGTTGACGCCGCTCGGTACGCCCACCTGGCAGGTATCTTGCGGCACCTCCTTGCCGGTGCGTAGGCCGCCTTCGGTGCGCTCACATGGATAGCCCCAGGGCACCAGCTCGCCCTTGCCTTCGAGGAACGCATCCAGATACGCGTTGGCCGCAGCCACCAGCGTATCGCGCGTATCGCGCTCGTCCGGCGGAATTTCGCCCCATTTTTCGTTCGGCGACCATTTGTAATAGTTGTCGGCGTTGAACAGCCAGTCGCCTTGCTGCGTCACCATCGATTCGATCTCCACGATCTTGTCGTGATTGACACGCAGCCGCGTTCCAAGCACGTAGGGATGGGTTTTATCGGTGACGATGATTTCCGTAAAACTCTGGCACTCGGCCGGGTCGATCAATGTGCGGTGAAAATCGATCTTCATCGGCTTCTGGATCACCCCGGACTTGATGTCCACCACCTGCATGTTCTCGATATATGCCAGCCCCTTGGCCAGCGGCAGCGCGGACGGATCGCCCTTGGTTTGCGCCGCTATATAGAGGTTGGTAGCTTCCGCGATGCCGTCTCGTGTGCACGCGATCTGGGCGAAACTCGCCCCCGGCGCCACGAGCGCGGCGGCCAACGTGATCCACCGAAAACGATTCATCGAATTCCTCCCCCGGATCAAGCATCAAGCGTACACCAACTCTTCCCGGCGCGGCGAACCGCAACAGATTCCGCTGGGACTACGGGCCCGGCGGTTGTGATCGGCTATAATCTCGACGATGCAGGCCGACGAGTACGGGCAGGCGGTCGACCTCTTCGATCAGCTCCGCGAGTTGCCTGAATCGCACTGGGCCGCTGCTCTCGAGGCCGCCTGTGCTGGAAATCCCGAATTGCGCGCGCAAGTGGCCCGGCTCCTGAAAGCTGACCGGAAGGCCGCGGGCGCGAAGTTCCTCGAAAATAGCGCCATCGAAGACGCCGCGCGATTGATCGCGGCGCCCGGAGGCCTCGGCACGCTGTCGCCGGGCAGCCGGCTAGGTCCGTATGAGATCGTCGCGGCCCTCGGCGCGGGCGGAATGGGCGAAGTGTACCGTGCCCGCGACAGCCAGCTCAATCGCGATGTCGCTATCAAGGTGTTGCCTGCGGTGCTCGCCGGCGATGCGCAGTACATGGCGCGCTTCGAACAAGAGGCGCAGGTGTTGGCGCAGTTGAATCATCCCAACATCGCCGCCATTTACGCCGTTGAGCGTGGCGCGCTGGTGATGGAGTTTGTGGAAGGCGCCAACCTGTGTGGCCCGCTGCCACTCGAAGACGCCATCCCGATCGCGCGCCAGATCGCGGCCGGCCTGGAAGCGGCGCACGAGCGGGGCATCGTGCATCGGGACCTCAAACCCGCCAACATCAGGATCACGCCCAGCGGTGTGGTCAAGTTGCTGGATTTTGGCCTCGCCAAATCCCCGGACGACGCGGCGAGCATGCCGGAATTGAATTCCGCGGTGTCGCCCACGCCTTCGCCCGCTGTGACGCTGGCGGGGATGATCGTAGGCACCGCCGCCTACATGTCGCCCGAGCAGGCACGTGGCAAGCCAGTGGACAAACGCGCCGACATTTGGGCCTTCGGTGTCGTGCTCTATGAAATGTTGACCGGCTCGCGCCCGTTCGTCGGCGAGACGATTGCCGCGACGGTGGCCTCTGTGTTGAAGGACACGCCGGATTGGAATAAGCTGCCTCGCGAGACGCCGCCGCACATTCGCCGTCTCCTTGTCCGCTGCCTCCGCAAGGATGCGAATACGCGGCTGCGCGATATTGGCGAGGCGCGCGTTTTACTGGATGAATTGGGCGAGCCTTCCGCCGCGGAGCCGGCTGCGGCGCGGCCTCCCCGCCGGATTTGGCTAGCCTGGGTTGCTGTCGCAGCCATCGTCGCCGTTGCGACTGCCGTACTCTGGCCGCGGCCCGCGGCCCAGGAACCGCCGGCGGTAAGGTTCTTCGTGGCGCCGCCGGGAAAGGCCAGCTTTTCAGGCGTCAGCCTACCCGCGCTTTCCCCGGACGGCCGACACCTGGCTTTCGTGGCGGAAACCGACAGTCATCCACAACTTTGGATACGCGATCTCGACGCGATCGAGGCGCGGCCGCTTCCCGCGACCGATGGCGCCGCCGATCCGTTTTGGTCGCCGGACAGCCGGTTCGTAGGGTTCTTCGTGCCCGGCGCACTGAAAACGATTGCGATCGCCGGCGGCCCGGCAGTCCGGCTGTGCAATGCGCCCGATGGCCGCGGCGGAAGCTGGAACCAGAATAATGTCATCGTCTTCACGCCCAGCTATGGCGCGCCACTTTTTCGCGTTCCGGCGGCCGGGGGCACTCCGAGTCCGGTAACCACGCTCGAGGCACCGGCGCGCGAGACCAGTCACCGCTTTCCGTGGTTTCTTCCCGATGGCAGGCACTTTCTTTTTACAGCACGCAGCGGAAGCCCGGAGAAGACGGCCGTCTACGCCGGCGATTTGGAATCGAAGGAGCGGCGGCTGGTGATTGCCGCTGCCTCCAACGCGGTCTACTCACCGCCTGGGGTTCTGCTCTTCATGCGGCGGAATACTCTGATGGCGCAACGGTTCGACGCCCCGCGCCTGCGCACGATCGGCGAACCCTTGCCTGTCGCCGAGCACGTGAACTATGTGGAGGGCACCGCTCAAGGCCAATTTTCTGTGTCGCAAACCGGCGTGCTGGCCTACTCCTCCGGCGGCGGGTCCTTGCGATCGCAACTCACTTGGTTCAATCGAAGCGGGCAGCCGCTGGGAACAGTGGGCCCGGCTGCCGTCATGCAAGCCGCGGTCCTGGCGCCAAACGGCAAATCAGTAGTCGTGGACCGCCTCGACCCGGCATTGGGCACTTACGATCTCTGGCTTCTCGATTTGGCTCATGGTACGGAATCCCGCCTTACCTTCGACCCCGGCAACGACATGTTTCCGGTGTGGTCTCCGGATGGCAGCCGGATTCTGTTCACTTCCAACCGCGGCGGAGGGTACGGCCTCTATCAGAAGGCCGCGAACGGAGCGGGAAAGGAACAGTTGCTGTACGAAGCCGGCGGGGTGACCTTGCCGACGGACTGGTCGGCGGACGGGCGTTTCGCGATTTTCGACAATGCCACTTCCAAAGCCGAAGACGACGTCTGGGTTTTGCCGCTGGCGAGCGACCGGAAGGCGTTTCCGTTTCTCCAAGCCGATTTCGGGGAACTGCATGCGAAGCTGTCACCCGATGGGCATTGGTTGGCCTATGAGTCCAACGAGACGGGTGAAGCCGAGGTGTATGTGCAGCCTTTCCCGAGCGCGGATGGCAAATGGCAAGTTTCTGCCCAAGGAGGTACGCGTCCGTTGTGGAGCCACGACGGAACGGAACTTTTCTATGTCTCCACCGACAGCAAAATCATGGCGGTCCCGGTAAAGGCGGGCGCCAAGTTCGAGCACGGCATTCCCCAAGCGCTATTTCCAGTGAGAATGCCGCCGGCCAGTCCGTTCGACATCAGCCGCGATGGCAAGCGCTTCCTGATCCTCAATGGCGCGGACCCGGAGTCCGATGCACCGATGACTTTGGTGGTGCACTGGGACGCGGCTCTAAAGAAGTAAGTCTTGCGGACTCCCGAGCGCGGGCCACGATATAGGCCTGGATCGCCCGCACCTGAGCAGCCTTCAAAAGCGATTGGAACGACGGCATCCCGCCGGCGACACGGCCTCCGCGCAGGACAATGTCCTCCATCCCAGCAAGCGTTTCTTGGTTCGAATAGCGGAGATCGGGCAGTGGGCCCGCCACTGCATCTCCGCCGTGACAACGCGAGCATAGCGACGCGTAAAGCCGCTTCCCCTCGCTGACCAATTGCGGCGACGTCCGGATCTTCAATTCAGGCGCTGGTGGCGGGCCAGCGTGCCCAAAGGCAGGCGCCGTGAGCGCGGCAGTTCCGCCGAGAGTGAACGTGAGAAGCCTGCCGAAACCCGGCTTCACCGCGCCCAATTGGGAGGAGTTGTACAAACCCGCCGCCCCGCCCCATCCCGCCATCACGGATAGATATTGGACGCCATCCACCAGGTACGTCACCGGAGGCGCCATAATGCCCGTCCCGGCATCGAATGCCCAGAGTTGCTGGCCGTCGGTGGCGCGCCAGGCCGCCAGCACGCCATCCGAACGCCCCTCAAATACCAGGTTGCCGCTGGTGGCCAGCACGCCGCCGCCTTCCACCACCGGATAGCGCGCGCTCCAGACCGCTTTCTGCGCCACCGGATCCCAGGCCAGTAATTCTCCGGTGGCGGCGGGCAACTTATGGAATTGGGCCAGGAGCGGCCCCGCGTAAGAATCGTCGATGCCGGTATTGTCCCGGTCGGGGTCGTATTTCCATTTTGCATCCGGCGCCACCAGGGACTGAGTTCCTGCCTTGGCCGCCAGATAGACCAGTCCGGTAGCCGGGCTGAACGCCATGGGATTCCAGTTGTGCGCCCCATCGGAGCTCGGCGAGACAATCGCGGGCTGCAGCCCATCGGCTGCCGCTTGGGACACGATGGGACGGCCGGTCTTAGCATCCAGGCCGGAGGCCCAGGTAATCCCGTTCACGAACGGAGCGCCGGAAATAAATTGCCCGGTCGCGCGATCGAGAACGTAGAAATAACCGTTCTTATTGGCTTGCAGGACCACTTTTCGAGTGCGTCCGCCGATGGTCAAGTCGGCTTGAAGAAGCGGTTCGGTGGCGTCGTAATCCCAGTTGTCTCCCGGCGTTGGCTGAAAATACCAAGCCAACTGGCCGGTAGCGGCGTGCACGGCGAGGATGGAAGCCGTGTAGAGATTGTCGCCCGGGCCGCGTAACGCGCGGTACCACGCCGTCGGGTTGCCAGTTCCGAAGTACAGCAGATCGAGCGAGGGATCGTAGGCGATGCCTTCCCAGGCCGTGCCCCCGCCGCCCGTTTTCCACCATTCGCCGCTCCAGGTTTTCGCGGCGCGCTGCATGGCCTTCGATTCGAATCCCGCCGATGGGTTGCCGGGCACGGTGTAGAACCGCCAGCGCAACCTCCCGGACTCCGCATCGTACGCCGTGATATACCCGCGCACGCCGTATTCGGAGCCTGCGTTGCCGATCACCACCATGCCGCCGGCGATTCGCGGCGCACTGGTGATCGAATAGGG
>JASHQT010000574.1 GCA_030039005.1 Bryobacteraceae bacterium | reverse complement strand
TCGGGGCGGCAGTTCACGCGGACGCCATCGATGTTTCCCACGCCGCGCGTGATGTAAAGCTGGCGTCCCTTCCAGGGCTTTAGCCCGGCGATAAAGCGCTTATCGCGCACCGGGACGAAGCGCGCGCCTACCAGCGGCAAAACAACCTGGCCGCCGTGCGTGTGGCCGCTCAGCATCAGGTCCCAGGGAAAATCCGCGAGCAGGTCCTTCGTGTCGGGATTGTGGGCCAGCACGATGGCCGGATCGTTGGCGGAGGCTTCGGCGAACGCCGCGGCGCCATTCACTTCGCCGCTCCACAGATCCGGGACTCCGGCGAATCGGAGGGACTGCCCGTGCACCCGCACCACCTCCGACCGATTGTGCAGCACGGGAATATTGCTGGCAGCGAGCAGCGCGCAAATGGACGCAGTATCCTTGAGCCCTCCGTGCGACCCGGCCCAAGGTCCTCCGTCGTGATTACCCAAGGTCGCGAACGTTGGCGCCGCCGCCGGCAGTTGGCGCAGGATGTTCGCATAGGCCGCGCGATCAAACGGCGTCGCATCGGTGACGAAATCGCCTGTGAGACAGATGATGTCGGGCTTGGTGTCGAGGCCCAGTTCGACGGCGTTTTCGATCAAGGAGAATGGAACTACCGGCGAAGCGTGAAAGTCCGACAAATGCAGAATCCGCACGCCGCGCGTAAGATTCTGGCACGGCAGTTTGACCCGCGTCAGCGTGCGCTCCAGCCAGGCCGGCTCTACGCCGAAAGCATACGCTGGGGCACAACCGGCCGCGGGAAGGGCCAGCGGAAGCAATGACAGGAGTTTCCTACGCGTCACGCAGTCTCAGCTTCGCATCCGGCCGCGAATCGCGGAAGTTACGATGGTTCTAGTACACATTCCCCGCAATTGCGTCCAAAAAATCCTTCGGAATGGGCCACGTTCCGTACACTTGCCGCTCGGCGCGACGATAGTTTCCGGCGATCAGCAGGCCGGTCAGATCGGACGGGTCGATGTTCTGGTGATGCCGCGCCACGGCATCCCGCAACGTTTTGGTGGCGGATTCCAATTGCGCCTCAAGCGCCGTCGCTCCTGCTGCATCCTTGCAGGTGACGTGAATCGAAAGCTCGATTTTCCGGTCGGCATTGGTCCCCATGCCCAGAACGATCTGGTCCGCGCCTTGGAGCGCCGGAACTACCGCCTGCGCGGCCGCCGGAAGTGCGTTCGCGTTCCGCAGCGCTGCCGAGGGGATCACGGCCCACACCGGCTCGTTCGGCCGGGCGACTGTAGCCTGCGCCGCCTTCGGCGTCACTTGATACGCGCTAAAGTCATCCGGACCAACCGCCATCCCGAGCACGCCCGATTTCACTAGATAAAACGAAATCCGCCGGTTCGGCTGGCTGCCCGGCGCGACGCAGAAATTCTCGTGACAGGAACCGCCCTGGTGCGCCGCGTAACTCGCCAGATTGCTCCAATGGAACCGCCCGCGCAACGCGAAATAAATTCGGCCGTCCTTGATGGCCGCCGCAACCGCGTCCAGATCCCGGCTGTAGTCGAACTCGGTCGCCTCCACGAACTGCCGGTAATCGGCGTCTTCCGCAGTCTTGGGGCCGGCGATCTGCCCCAGAATCCCGGAGCGCCGCAACGCATCCACGTCGATGTAAATCACCGTCGCATTGGCGGCAGGAAGATACGCAACCAGGTCCGACGGTTCAGCCGCCTTTCGCGCCCGAAACCAATAGAAGCCGGCCCCGCCCGCAACGGCGCAAACGGCGAGCGTCGCCGCCAAGAGCCATCGGAGCTGAGCACGCGCCATCACAAGGCAGCTTACACCACCGCGGCGGTTTCGCTCACGCGCGATTCTTTCCACAGCTCGATGTACGGCTGCAGCGAACGCATCATCTGATGGAACTGCGGAATATCGAGCGACTGCGCTCCGTCACTCACCGCCTTCTCCGGCGCCGGGTGCACTTCGACGATGAGCCCGTCGGCGCCGATGGCCACCCCCGCCCGCGCCAGGGCCGGCACCAGGCTGCGCTTGCCCGTGGCATGGCTGGGATCGAGAATCACCGGCAGGTGAGTTAGCTCGTTGAGAGCCGCGATGGCCGCGATGTCGCAAGTGTTGCGCGTAGCGGTTTCAAACGTGCGGATGCCACGCTCGCACAGAATCACGTTCGGATTGCCGTGCGCCACCACGTACTCAGCCGACATCAGCAACTCCTTGATGGTGGAGCTCATGCCGCGCTTGAGCAGCACCGGACGGTTGCATTTGCCCAGCGTCTTCAGCAGCGCGAAATTTTGCATGTTGCGCGCGCCGATTTGCAGGATGTCCGCGTAGCCGGCCACCAGGTCCACGTCGCGATCGCTCATCACCTCGGTGATGATTCCCAGGCCCGTGGCGCGCTTGGCCTTGGCCAGCAGTTTCAGCCCTTCTTCTTCCAGACCCTGAAAATCGTAGGGCGAAGTGCGCGGCTTGAACGCCCCGCCCCGCAGCAGTTTCGCACCCCCACGCGCCACGCCTTCCGCCGCCTGCATAATCTGCTTTTCCGATTCCACGGAGCACGGGCCCGCCATCACGATGAACTCGTCGCCGCCGATCTCGCAATCGCCCACGCGGATGCGCGTACGCTCGGAGCGGTACTCCTTGCTCACAAACTTATAGGGCGCCGAAATGCGCACCGCCTTTTCCACCTGCGGCATGGCCTCCACAGATTCCAGGCACGCGCTGGTATCGCCGATGCCTACAGCCGCAATCACCACGCGCTCCTCGCCCTCGATGGCGTGGATCTTGTATCCGAAATCCCGAATGCGCTCGCACACCTGGTCGATCTCCTCTTTCGTCGAGTGGAGTTTCATCGAGATGATCATCTTGGTCTCCTCAAAATAAAAACCCACTCTTTCGAGTGGGTTGCTTGTTCGAAAACTTGGTGCTGCCTAAGCCAACGCCACTCGCCCCGATTCAGGCGCTAAACCAGTACCAAAATCGAAACGAGCTGTAGGCGCTGCCGAACATGAAGCTCCAGTATAAGCACACTCGCTGCGCGGGTGCAAGGCCCAAATACGCGAAAAATCGCGGGATTCCCGGGCCGCTGGATGCTACGATGGAGACGGATATGAACATGGACCCTGAAACGATCGCTACCCTGAAGATAGTAGTCACAGCGGGACATGCCAGTTCAGGATTTAACGACGACAGCAATGCGCGGCTGGAACAACTCGCGCAGGATGGCCTCCTGGTGGCGGTGAGTGCAAACAAGCCCAAAGGCCCTCGCCGCGCCTATAAGCCCACTGACAAAGGCAAGGAGGTAGTTCGCCAGTTGGCGGCCCAAGGCGCGGCCTAGCGCAGCACCCTGGCAAAGCCCCGCAGCCAGGTAAAGCCCCGCGGCTTCAGGTCTCCAATGCCGGCGCCGCCTTCCCATAGATCCGCACCACTTCGAGAAGATCGGCCGTATGAATCGGTTTGGCAAGATAGCCATCCGCTCCCGCGGCCAAGCATTTGTCGCGATCGCCCTTCATGGCATGTGCGGTTAAGGCGATGATGGGAACGTGCTCCGAACCGCGCCGTTCGCACTCCCGAATGGCTTGAGTGGCTTCCAAGCCGTCCATTTGCGGCATCTGCACATCCATCAGGACCAGATCGAAACCTTTGCCGGATTGCGTATTCTTCAAGGCCTCGACCGCCTCGCGCCCATCGGAGACAACGGTGACCCGGTGGCCTGCCTTCTCCAACATCCGTTGCACCACGCGCTGGTTCACCAGGTTATCGTCAGCCAGCAGGATATGGGAATGGGCTGCCGGGCGCGGTTTTCGCTTGGCTTGCGCCTGGGGCCGGGCGTTCTCTTCGGCGGTCTCTGAGTAGCCGGGCCGGTTCAGCGCCCTGGCGATCGCATCCTTCAGCTCCTCCCGTCGCACCGGCTTCAGCAGCAAACTGAAAACGCCCAGCCGCCGCGACCGCCCGATATCTCCCGGGCGATCGCCTGAGGTCAGCATGAGAACCTCGGCGTCCACGCCATGGGGCGAGCTTCGCAGTTTCGCCGCCAGTTCGAATCCGTCCATTTCGGGCATATGCACGTCGGTGATGACGAGCGGGAAGGGATGCCGTGCCTCCCGGGCCCGTCTCATCAGAGCGATCGCCTCCGCGCCGCTGGCCGCAGCCACCGGCTTCAGTCCCCAGCGCCACAGAACCTCGGTCAGAATCCGGCGATTAGTGGCGTTATCATCCACTACCAGAACCCCCACCCCTCCCGGAAATCGCCTTTCGCCGGCGGCTTCCGGTTGCGCCACGGCGCCAAAGCGCGCGGTGAAATGGAAGGTGCTCCCGGAGCCCAGCCCGCTCTCCACCCAAATCCGGCCTTGCATCGCCTCCACCAGGCGCGCCGATATCGTGAGGCCCAATCCGGTTCCGCCGAACCGTCGCGTCATGGAGCCGTCGGCCTGTGAAAACGCGTCGAAGATCAGTTTTTGCTTTTCTGCCGCGATCCCGATGCCGGTATCTCGAATGACGAAATGCAAGTCCACTTGTTCGGCGGCGAGCGCTTCCACGGAAACTTCCATAGCCACCTCGCCGGCTGGGGTGAACTTGATGGCGTTGCCGAGCAGATTCACCAGAATCTGACGGAGGCGCCCCTGGTCGCCAATGACGTACTCGGGCACGTCCGCTTTCCAATCGCACAGCAGCTCGATCGCCTTTTCATGGGCTCGCACCGCCAAAGCGCGCACGGTTTCCTCCAGGCTGTGGTGCAAATCGAAACAGATGGGATCCAGCTCCAGCCGCCCGGCCTCGATTTTCGAAAAGTCCAGAATATCGTTGATGATAGTCAGCAGCGAGTCCGCCGAAAGCTTCACCGTGGTGACGTAATCCCGCTGTTCCTCGCTGAGAGGGGTGTCCAGGAGGAGGTCCGTCATGCCGATCACCCCGTTCATCGGGGTGCGGATTTCATGGCTCATGTTGGCCAGGAATTCGCTCTTGGCGCGGCTGGCGGCCTCGGCCTTCTCCTTGGCCGCGGATAAAGCGGCGTTGGCGGCCACCAATTCGACGGTACGTGCAGCGACGTCCTGCTCCAGGCGCTCGCGATGCCCGCGCAACTGCCGGTCTCTTTCCTGAATTTCCGCCAGCATGCCGTTGAACGTGTCGGTAAGCTGGCCCAGGTCGTCATCGGCGGTCTTCACGGCGCGCACGGAGAAGTCCTTGCGCGCGGAAACCGCCTTGGCGGTGCGCGACAGCCGCGCGATGGGATGGGAAATCACGTTTTGCAGCTTGGCGGAAAACAGGAACGCCACCGCGAGTGCGGCAATCCAAGTGGCCATGACGATGAGCTCGAACTCGCGTAGCTTGGAGTCGACGTCGCTCAGATCCGATTCCAGCTCGATGCGGCCGATCGCCTGCTGATCCAGCAGGATGCGCTGGGCCAGGCGCAGGCGTTCCTGACCGGGTGGGCCGTTCCGGGGATCGCGCTGATAACGGGCGAGTATTTTGCCGTCCGCCGAATACAGCGTCGCGGTGACGATGGAACGCTTCTCTCTCAGCGCGGAAAGCAATTCCTCGGCGGCTTTCCGGTCGGCGAAGGTCAGGGCCGCGGTGCTGTTGTCCGCCGTAATATCGGCCAGCACGCCAAGGTCCCGCCGCAGGGAATCGCGCAGGGTGTAGTCGTGATATAGAAGGATCGCCCCGCAGGCCACCAGCAGCGCGGCGCCCACCGTCAGCATCACGATCGCCTGCAGCTTCTGGCGGATCGGCAGATCGCGGTAACGGGTCTTCCAGTTCACAGGGCAGTTCATAGAGCAATTGACCGGGAAGTTCACCGCGGATTCTCCGTTTTCACGATTTGCGCCAGGCTGAGAAGTTTGGAGCTGATGCGCAGCTGCGCGTGCTCGGCGGCGTCTACATTAATCTCGAACCGCACGCGGTCGCCGTCCAGTTTGAAATTGATGATCCCGCCCTCGGCGGCGAAACCTTGCATTTCGCCCACGGTCAGAATTCCGGCGGGCTTGAGACCCCGCGCGAGCGAATGAAAGCGTTGTCCGTCTTCCGAGCTGACAAACAGGATCTGGCAGGCGCCGGCTTGCTGGGCGTTCGAGACCTGGCGGAACGCAACGCCGCGCCCGTCGATGGTTTTTCCTCGAATCACGTCCTCCAGGCTCGTTCCAAACGGATTGTGACCCAATACGCACACCAGGATGGGATCCCTGGGCGTCTTGAATTCCTCCCGAGGCCACTCCACGAACTTGGCGAAATTGTAGAGAAACGCGGCCTTCACCTGGTATTCGTCCACGGCTTGCCCGAGCAGTCCGGCCGCCGCCAGAGCGGTGGCGCAAACCACAGGGATCAACGGAATTGCCATATGCGCGCGCCAATGCAAATTCAACTCCGCCGATTCAGAAGCGCCACGTCACCTTCCCAAACACGCTTCGTTCCACCAGGGTGTGGTGCACCGGGTAATACAAATCGGCGAATTCGGCATGCCGGGGCGACAAAAGATTCTGCCCTACCAGGCTCAATTCCACGTTTTCTCCGGCCCGCCAACCCACGCGGCTGTCCAGACGCGCGTAAGCGGGAATGTTCCCGGCCGGGAGTTTGTCCACGTATTCGAGGGTGCTGTCCCATTCCAGGTGACGCGGCAGATCGAGCTCGGATCGGATTTGAAACTGGTGATCCGGAGAGACACCCGGAACTGTGTTGATCGTATCCGCATTGCCTCGAAGATTCATGTGAAAATACGAGTACCCGGGGCCGATCCGCCATCGATTAGTTACATTCCAGCTCCCGGACAATTCCGCTCCATAGGTCAGGGCGCCGTCCAGGTTGACGAACATTTCCGGGATCACCACATACGGAACCCCATTCTGCATGGCGATGTAGGTCGGCTGCGGCGCGAGGGATTCCAGGTCGCGGTACAGTCCAGCGAAGCCGGCAACATCGAGCGATACTTTCTTGGCCGGCTCAACCCGATAGCCGAGTTCCAAATCCCGCAGGGTTTCGTCTCGAATGTTTGGGTTCCCTACGGTTTGGATGACTCCGAAAGTGGGACCCAGCGGAACGCTCGCGACGTCCGTCTCGAGACCTACATCGATCGCACTCGGTTGGCGAATCGCGCGGGCAGCGGACAACCAAAGCGTCTGCCGGGAGGTTGCTGTCCAGACCAGTTGCGCGCTCGGCTCATATTCGAACCCGGTAAAACTGTTGTGTTCGAGCTTCGATCCGATGATGAACGATAACGAATTGGTAAGCTTCAGCTCGTCCTGAAGGAAGCCGCTCATCAAATGATCCATGCGGTGGGCCGGTACGATGGTGACCGCGTAGCCGGTGTCGTAGTGCAAATTCATGACCCGCGCGCCCAGCCCCCAGACGATATCGTTGCGCTGCCCGGCATGGACGTGATGTTGAAAATCGAGGTCCACCGTGTTCTGGTCGTTGGAGAATCCCTGGTCCAGCCGGCCGGAATCACGGTCGTACAGTTGCAGCGACATTTCCGATCCGTTGGCGAGCGTGTGCGTCCAGCGGGCCAGAACATCCGCCACCGTGCTCCGGATGGCGTTGTCGTAGGTTTCCAGCTGTGGCAGAGCATTGTAAAACATCGTCGTCAACGTTTGACTCTCGTCCGCCTTGAGGAAATCCCCCTCCACGGTCAGGCCGTCCTGCGGCGATACATCCCAATCCGAACGAAAACCGGCATGTCCGCCCTGCCATCCGTCCGCCGCTTGTTGGCCGCCCGGAAACACCGCGTTTGCGACGTCGAAATATTTTGCGAAAATTCGGTAGGAACCTTCCGGGCCCATGTTGCCGCCGTACTGCACCAGACCCTGCGCCTGGTCCTCGTTTCCAGCCCCCGCCGCAATCAGCCCGCCGCGCGTGACCGAGGCCTTTTTGGTAATAATGTTGATCACGCCGTTCACCGCGTTGGCGCCCCAGATCGTGCCTCCGGGCCCGCGAATGATCTCGATGCGGTCGATGTCTTCGAGCGGAACGTCCACCATGTCCCAGAACACTCCCGTGACCGTGGGGTCGTAGACCGAAATGCCGTCCACCAGCACCAGCACCTTGTTGGCATGCTGATCGCTGAATCCGCGGATGCTGATCGCCCACCGGTTGGCGTCCACGCGCGCCACGTCCACCCCGGGCGCCAGCCGCAGCAGGTCTGGAATGTTCGTGGCGCCCGAGCGGCGGATGTCTTCCTGCGTGATCACGAACACCGCCGCCGGGACCTTGGACAGCTTTTGTTCCTTTTTCGAGACCGTAGTGACCGGGATATTCATCAAGTCTTCTAGGCTGGCCTGCGAAAGATCGAAAGATCCCGAGGACTGGCCCCAAGCCGTCCCAGCGGCTACCGCGGTCACGATGATCAGGCGCGACACAGACATCTGATGGCCATATCGGCCGGCGGCTGGGCAAATTGAACTAGGTTGCCGTGAAAGTCGAAGTTGCCGTTGGGCGGTCCGCGGAGTGCTTGAACCGCTGCACGAAGACACGATTCAGCCCGGCTACCTGCGTACGCGGCCAAGACTCTTCCGGTGGTGGACGAGCACCTGAAGCTGGCGCATCAGGATGCGGTTCCGATTGGCGCGACTTCGCGGCACTAACCAGTACCGTTTCGATCAGCGAAATTGCCGCTTGTAAATCAACGTGACGCTGAAGATCCCGTTGTAATCGCGCAAGGCCTGCGCGGACCATTGCGGTGTGAAAGTCCAGAGAGCTTGAATGGTCTCTGCATTCGCTGTGTTTAGCCCAGTCACATAGGTAAACGTGAGGTTGTTGGAGATCTGTTGCTGCAGGCTCAACTGCGTCTCGGGAAGCTGCGAGCCGGCGGCGAAGGTCGGATTGATTTTGAGCTGTGTGACGCCGAAGACGCGCTGGAGCTGGTTGGCGACCGGATTGGCGAGGGCTTGTCCCACGATGGCCGATTCGCCCATCTGCTGGAAACTTTGCGCCGGGAGCGCCGGCTGATTGGCGAGCAGCGTGGGGTCGGTGGTGGGAGTCGCGCCGGTGGCGAGCAGATTGACGATTTGCTGGAACGCCAGAGGCGGATCGGAGGTGTAGCTCAGTTTCATGTTGTCGATGGGACCGGTCACTTTCAGGACTACGGTAACCCCCTGGGTCGCGGTTTGCAGGCTCAGGTCGAGAACCGGATCGATGCGGACCGGGTTGTAAAACGAGATCGTGCCGGTGTTCACGGTATAAGTGGAACCGAAAAAGAGCAGCTTGCCCTCGGTGATCTGCACGCGGCCCAGTATGCCCGGATTAGCCGCGGTTCCGCGAATCCGCAGATCAGAGGAGAGCTGGAGGTTTTGCGCCAGGGTAGACTGCACGCCCAGAGCGCTCGAACTACGCACGCGAATATCCAGGCGCATGTTTTCGAGCAGCGGCGAGGGCGCCGAAGGGGCCTGCACCGGCGGCGCGGCCAAGCTCAACAGCGATCCCAGGTCCGTTCGCGACGCATAGGAAATGTCGTCGATGGTGACGGTGCCGGAGATGGAACTATTCGCTGTGGTACCGGCTAGTGCCGCCTTGGCCGAGACCACGATTCCCAGGCCTTCCTGGGGCATGATGCGCACGCGCGACGCGTTGGCCTCGAGATTAAATCGCAACTGGCCGCTGTAGGTGGCCGAACCGGTGACGCTCACCTGCCCGCCGCCCGACTGTGCGGTCAGGTTTCGAACGACGGCGCTGTTTCCACTGAGGGCGACCACCCCGTTGGCGTTCCAGACGCCGTTGGGCCACGTGCTGCTATCGAACGAAGCGTTGTGCAGCTCCACCTGACCGGTTAGTCGCGGATTGGAGACCGCGCCGCGCACTCCGGCCGCGAGCACGATGCTGCCCGAAGAAGTGACGCCGTGTTCCAGTTGCTGCAGGATCACGAGATTCACATGGCCGTTGAGCGCGACATCCATGCCTTGTCCGTTGAAGGGGACCGTGCCGGATGCCTGGAAGTCCGTTTGTGGCCCAGTCAGATGCGCGCTGTCTATTTTGAGCGCTCCCCGATTCACCGTCGCGGCGATCGGGCCTTGGTTTTGAAGCACCAGGTGGGTCGCGTTGTGAAAGAAAGAAGGCGCTCCGCTCAGTTGGAACCGCGTGATCTGCAAGGAGCCGGTGACTTGTTGTGGGTTGGCAAGCGGCCCGCTGAGCGACAGCTGGCCGTCCGCGGCCGCATCAATGTTTTGCCCCTCATTCCCGGCGGAGCTAATCAGCGGCCGAAGGCGCGCCCAACTGATGTTCCGCAGGTTCAGTTGTACGTCGGCCGGATAATCGGCCGCGAGTTGCACATTCCCATGCCCTTCGATGGATGCGCCCGCCACATTGGAAGCGAGCGTGAGATTTGCCCGGCCGCCGGAGGTGTTGGCCGCGAGCGAAAGGTCGCCCAGATTCTTGCCGTCCATCGCCAAACCGCTGGCTTTGACATTGACGCTCACATCCCGCAGCTCAACGCGCGGCTGGGCCGGCTGTACTTGAGCGGCAGCCGTCAGATTCGTTTCGAGGCTTCCGCCGAGGCCGGGCCGCTCCCGCTGGAGGGTTTTGAGGGCCGCGAGATCGAGCCGGCTGGTGTTCAGCCGGAGTTGCAGATTTCCGGAATCGAAATTGCCCGCCGGGTGATCGTACGTCGCGCTCAAGTCTAAACGATTGGATCCGGAGACCAGCTCCAGTTCCGGCACGTCCACGCTTCGCGGCCCGAGGTTCACGCGCGTATGGGCGCGCGTAACGGAGTCGTCGTATATGGTTCCATTCGTGAGTGTCAGATCCGCGCTCGCTTGCGGGTTGGCGAGGGTGCCGCTGAAGTTAGCCGAACCCGATAGAATTCCTTTGACGCGAATGTCGCTGCGATTTGCCACAGCAAGAACACGCTGGACGGGCAGATCGGTGAGTTGGGCGCTCGCGGTGGTGGGATAGTCGCGGACCAGCGCGGTGTTGCCGCTGACGCGAATGTTGGAGCCGGCGAAATTGGATACGAGGCTATAGTTCACGCTCCCGGCGCGAGTGGCGGCGTTTGCCGTTAGGTCACCGTAATTTTGGCCGCGCCACTTGAGGCCGCGCACGGAGGCGTTGCCGTTGACGCTCGCGAGCTGAAAGGCGCCGGAAATACTTCCGGAGACATTCGCATTGATCTGTATGATGCCGGCGGTGTTGGGCTGTTCTTTTTGGAGCGCCCCGAGCTGCGCCAAATCGATCCGCCTGCTCTGCACGGACGCGCTCAGTTGGCCCGTGCTGAAGCTGTCGCGCGGATGCCGGTATTCGGCGGTCAGATTCACGCGTGCCCGGCCGAGCTGGACAAAAGCCGTTGGCACGGTCACGAGCTGATCGGTCAAATTCACTTGCGCTTCGGCGCCGTCGAAGGCCTGGCCCTGGATGGTTCCATTCGCCGCGACCAGCGAGGCGGCGCCTAGGGGATTGCCAAACGTGCCGTAAATGGAGGCGTTGACGCTAAGCTGGCCCGAGTAGCCGCTCCCAGCTTCGCCGGCCAGCGCCAGGAGATCTGCCAGGTCCGCATTCTGCACGGAGGCGTTCACCTGGAGCGCAGAACTTGGAAGCGGCTTCCAGTCGCGCAGCGCGAGCGTTCCTGAAAAATGAGTCTGCATCGTGCTTCGGCTCAAGGAGCCGTTTTCGACCGCGACGCCCTGCGGGTTGAGGGAGGCATCCGCGGCGAACGAATCGAACTCACGGCCTTGGACGCTGAAGCGCGTGGCGGTGAGATGGCCGGAAATATTGGGCGCGCTCAGGCTGCCGGTGATGGTTCCGTCAAAGCCGGCATCGCCGTGATGCAGCGCGATGTCCGGCCGGGAACTGGGGGGAACAGCGGTGAGCAGATCGCTGAAGTTAGTGGTGGTGAGAGCAACGTTCAGTTCCTTGCCCACAGATCCATTGACGCTGAGCCGCGAATGCGGCAGCGTAACAACCGAACGCTGGATCGAAACGTCATCGCGCGCGCCCGAATATTCGGCGGTAACGTTGCCGGCCAGGGGAATTCCTAGCGCTCCCGGAGCAATCGCGAGCTGGACCCGGGCGGTTACGCCGCGCCGCCCGCGATCGAGATTGCCCGCAAGCTCGACCGGGCCGGAGAGGACGCCGTCGTAGGGAAGCTTCGATGCCCCAAGCGCACGCAGGGTGGCTGCGAGGTCGAGGTGGTGAAGATTGCCGCGCAGTTGGTACGCGGCGAAATTTTGGAGCGACGCGTCGCCGGAAAATTCCGCGCCCAACGCCATAGCCTCAAGGCCCGTGAGGGTCAGGTGGTTTTGGGGACCGAGCTTTGCGATGGCGTTCAGGCTGGCGGTTTGATCGGGAAGCGCAGGCTCGCGCATCAGGCGCCCCAATTCGCCCAGGGCGAGGCTACTCGCAAAGTGCAGGCCGCCATGCAAGCTGCCGGAAGCCTGCAAGTTGGAATGTCCCAGCGTCAGATGAAGCGCGTTGACATCGAGAGTATTGTTCGCATTGCTCGCACTCGCGTCGAAATCGATGACCGAAGGAACGCTTCGCGCGTTCAACGCCAGAGGCAGATTGGCAACATTTTTCAGATCGGCAAGAGCGATATGTCCCGAGACATGGCCGGAAAGTTGTGGATTCAGGAGGTTTTCAATGGAAGCGCTGACGTCGATAGCGGAGGCGCGCGAGAAGATGTTGGCCTCGTGGATATCGACCCGATTGCGCGAAATCACAAGCGGAACATGGACGGTGAAATTCACGGGCGTGTTCCGGCCCGAAACCACGTAGACCGGTTCCAGTGACATCTGCCCGCGATACTGCTGAGTGAGTGTATTGAAGGAGAGCTGGGCGCGAAAGTTGGTTCCGCGCACGTTCAGCTCATGCTTCTGGGCCGCGAGCGCGAGCAAGCCGTCGCTGAGCTCAAAACGCCCGATCGCGAGATCGACGACGGTCTGGAGCGGATCCACATTCGATTTTTGCCTGGGCGTTGGGAAATTGGTGCGGCCGTCCGCATACACGACCACGTTCGCTTGAGGGCGATCCATGCCGAGATAAGCGATCTCATAGAGATGATGCAGGCTCGGGAACAGCCGTAGATCCACCTCGACACGGGCGACACTCGCCAGCGGCGCCGAGCCCGCGTCCTCCGTCCCATGAATGACGAAGTTCGTCGCCACGGCGCTGAGGTTTGTCCAATTGAAGTGCAACGTCCCGATCTCGACGCGTCCACCCGTGCTGTCTTCGACGGAAGCGACAATTGTCCGCTTGAGATAGTTCTGGAACCATGGAGAGCGGATGATCAGGATGGCCGCAATGGCCAGTGTGACGATCAGCGCCGCGAGCGCAATCGCGAGGTTGCGCACGATTCTCAGAGGCCGGCTCATTTCCCAGCGCCCTCCGCCAGCGCTTTATCCTTGAACTCCACCTTTGCGTTCTTGCGCGCTTCGTCCAACCATTCATTGAACGCGCGATCGACAGCCTGCTCCTCCAGCATTTTCAGAATCTTCGGCTCCAGGGCTTCCAGACTGTTGTCTTTGGGATACTGCTGCTGCAGCTCGGCGTAGTGCTCGTCGTAAAAGTCGCGGGCGTCTTCATTCGTGACCACGACGCCTCCGCGGAAGCGTTGGTTGATGAACTGAAGCACGGTAATCTGCCACAGCAGTTGCGTTTGCAATTCGTCTTCCGTTAGGCCGTAGCTCTGCAAGGCCTGGCGAAAGCGTTGCTCGGAGCTGCCGAACCGGTCGCGGCGCAGCTCGGATTCCAACTGTACGCCTTGGGACTCGGGCGCGCGCAGATAGCCGCCGCTGACGATTTCATCGCGGATGAGCTGCTGCGTGATGAGGCGTTCGGCGGCCGCCCGCCGGGTGACGGCATTGAATTCGAGCGTTACGCGGTTGAGAAAATCGGTGAGGCGGATGTCGCGGTCGATGTCGCTCAGCTTGATAACGTGACCACTGGCGATGACCGCGATGCGATCGAGAACCACGGCGCCGGAGAGGATGGTCGAAAGTCCCAAGATCGCACACATACCGCGCATGCTAAAAAGTTTGCCCGATCGAAACAAAGAATTGGAAATGGCTGATGCTTTGCGGCGTACTGGCGCAATAGCCGGGAAGCTGGGAAAGGGGCTTGTTGGGGTTGCAGTTCAATATCTCGGCGGGCGTTCCAGAGAAGCCGACGAAGTGCGGCGGATTGATGCTGTAGGCCAGATCCACGCGCAGCGGGCCCACGGGCGTCTTGTAGCGCACGCCGAATCCCACGTCGTGGACCATGTAGTCGAAGTCTTGCTCGTTATTCTGATGGAAACGGAACGAAATCGCGCTGAGGCTGGAATAGACGTTGCCCATATCGTGGAAGAACACGCCTTGAATATTTTCGCCTATGAAAGGGAAACGGAGTTCAACGTTATTGATGAAAAGCGCATTGCCGCCGAGGGGAAAGCCGGTGGGTTCGGACGTGGGGCCGCCTGGCACGAGCGGCGCGCCGGTATCGCGCGGGCCGGCTTCATTGAAGGGGAACGCGCGCAACGAATCGGCGCCGCCGGCGTAGAAGCGCTCCGGCAACGGGACGGATTCCTGAGCGTCGATGCCGGCCGGCGGCGAAAACGGCACGATCACTCCGAATTGCGTCTGGCGCGCAAGCACCCAGTTCTTGCCCAGCGAATAATACGTGGCGTTGCGGAGCAGCGCGCGCGCGAAGCTGCGCTGCGATCCGAAAAATTTTCCGCTCAGCTCGAAGTTTCCGGTGTTGTACATGCCATGATGCGGATTAGCGGGATTATCGCGCCGGTCCTGGACGAAACTGCCCGAGAGGATGCCCAGCCGGACGGTCTGGAGAAATTGAGACACCAGCAGAACCGGGATGACGATGTCGCTCACGGAGTCCGAGCGGTAGGAAGCCTGGAACAGGCCCGTCAGGCTTTTCGAGAATTTCTTCGAGAGCTGCACGGAGGCTTGTTCACGCCGCGCGGCAAAAGTCCGGACGTCCAGCGTGTTGTCGTAAAGCAGCGAATAGGTCAACGTCTGGCCCTGGTCGCCCAGAAATCGCGGTTGGGTGTAAGTGAGTGCGGCCCGCTTCTCGATGGTGGAGTAGGCGGCTTGCAAGCTTACAGTGTGACCCAGGCCGAGGAAATTCAAGCGGCTGACGCTGATGGATCCTTCTGGGCTGACCCCGGTGGTTCCTCCCGGCGCCGCGAGCGAAGTGCTATTGGGCGTTCCAAATTGCGCCAGGATCGCGCCGAATCCCACCGAGAACGTATAGCGATTGGCCTCGTCAAAATGATACAGGACGTATTTGTGGTCCGTGTCGCCGTCCGGATTTTCGATGGCCGTCTCGATGTTGGCGAAGACGCCGAGATCGTAGAGATTGCGCTGGATGTCAGTCTGCTCGATAGGCGATAGCGGATCGCCGGGTCTGATGGTCATGACTTTGTCCACCACGCTGGGACGCGTGACTTTGAGCCCCGAGGTCAGCACGTCCCGAACATACTCGCGGCGGCCTTCCGTAATGTCGTAAACCAGGCTCACGCGGTCCGGCCTCACCGTGCGCCAGGAGGCCTTGAAGTCGGCTTTGGGAAAACCGCGCGTGTAGTAGAAGCTGAGCAAGGTCTCGCGGTCGTTCGCAACATTTAACTCGGAAAACGGCTGACCGGCCGAAGAGGCGAGTCCGGGGAGATCAGGCGCTTTGAATTGCGTTAGGCCCTGGATAGCCAGATCACTCACCAGCCACTGTGAGCCTTCGTCGATACGAACCGTAACGGCGATGTCTCCGGTCCGCCCGCGCACATCCTTGCTGACTTCCGTGGTGACCTTGGCGTCGCGAAATCCGTTGGACGCGTACAGGTTTGCGATGCTTTGTTCGTCGCGGCGCTGGAACGCCTCGCTGTAGCGGCCGTGGCGGAGGACCAGAAATCCGGCCGGCTGCATGAACATGCGGTCGCGAATGGTGCCGGTATCGAAATAACGATTGCCGCTGATGCTGACGCGCACCAGCCGATAGCGCATGCCGCGCGAAATCGCATATTCCACGGTTTCGCGGTCGTCCTGAACGGGCTGCACTTTGAAGTCGACGCTCACGTCGTAGTAGCCCTTGCTTTGAAAATATTCCTGCAAATTGCGCTTGCCGGTTTCGAGAAGATCGTCGTCCACGGCGCCTTGCTGGTAAACGGGGACGTATCGCTTCAAAACGCGGTGCGAGACCTTGGTTTCCGCGGACGTGATCTTGACGACGGGCCCGGCTTGAATCTCGAGCTCCGGATGCACGCGTCTATGAACAGCGTCGTAATCCAGGTTTTTCAGCTCCACCTTGGCCATCAGCCGGTCCTTGCGCGCGTATTTCTTCAGGATGCCTTGCACGCCGCCGCGGGTGCGGGAGCTGGACACATGTTTCCACCAATGGATGAACGGAAAGCGCCAGCCGGTAGCGCCGAGAATCGTGGAGTCGGGAAGTTTGGTCACGCCGGTAATCATGGGCGTATCGTACTTGGCGCGCTCGCCTTTGTGGATCTCGAAAGAAAGAAAGACCTGTTGCGCGTCCTTTCCTTGTTCCAGCAGCGGAGTCACCTGAGCGCCGTAGAATCCGTTGGCTTTGAGCAGTCGCTCAATGCGATCAACGGCTTCGGTGACGTCGCCGTCGTGAAAAGGCGCGCCGAGGGAAAGCTCGGTGGCGCTGAGCAACTGAGCGTCATTGGGTTCCTCGGTCACCCTGCCCTTCACGCTGGTCCCCCCGAGGAAGCGCGCATTGGTGGTGACCAACTGAACTATGACGCCCGCCCCGGAGGGCACGGCTTCGACCACGACGTCCTCGAAACGGCCGGTGGCGTACAGCCCGTCGATGGCTTGTGCCACGTTGGTGGCTCGCAAGGGCTCGCCTTTTTTGAGCGGCATCGCACGCGCGAGATCGGCCGGGTCGAGAGGCTGGCCGTTAGGAAACTGAACATCGACGATGGGTTTGCCTTCGAACCCGGAAGACTCGAAGGCTTGTGTTTGGGCCGGCGCTCTCGCGAGGGCGAGGAATGTGAGCAGGCATGCGAAGGCACACGCCCTCCTTCGCGCCGGCCGAAGCGAGCAGCGCACTTATGTTGGACCCCCGGTTAGGGTTTTCGTTACGCCGCGGTGCGATCCGTAGCGCCGGGCGTATACCTTGGTGAATTCGGCGCCCAGGAAGAAGAGCTGCGCCGAGTAATAGATCCACACCAGGAAGATCACCAGAGTCCAGGCCGCGCCATAGGTGGATTGAAAGCCCACGTGGCTTAGATAAATCGCCAGTAACTGCTTGCCGATGGTGAACAGCAGGGACGTGACCGCCGCGCCCATCAATACATCGTTCCATGTCAAGCGCACATCGGGAAGCAATTTGTAGATGGCCCCAAAGATCAGCATAACGATCAGGAAGGAGGCGGCGAAGGTGGCCAAATGCAGGAGGCTTGGCGGCAATGGCAGGAGGGGTTGAAAAAAGCTGTCGACGGCAGCGAGGGAGACGCTGGCGATGAGCGAAACCAGCAGCAGGCATCCGGCCGCCAGGATCATGAGCGACGAATACAAGCGCTGTTTGAGAAATGCCACCACGTTGGCCACCATGGAGCCGCCGTCCGGATCGGGAATTCCCCAAATCAGGTTGAGCGCCGAGTGCAATTCAACGACTACGGAAGACGCGCCCACCATGAGTGTCGCAATGCTTAATATCGTGGCGATGAGGCCGCTGGACGGCCGATGCGCGTTGCGCAGGATGGCCTGAATGGCTTGCGCGGCCTGTCCACCGACCAGGGTCTCGATTTCCCAGGCCAGTTGGCCCTCCACGGCTTTGTCGCCGAAAAAGAAGTCGGCTACGGCGATCGAGACTACCAGCAAAGGAGCCGAGGAAAGAATTGTGTAATAGGCGAGGGAGGCGGCCAGGCGCGGGGCGTTATCGCGCGACCAATGATCGAAGATCTCTTCCGCCAAAGCGGCAGTTCGGTGATAGAAGGAAGTTTGCGGCGCCTGGCGCGGCATTCTATTTAAGGGACGCTGCGTGAGATTTTTTAGAACTTTTATCTTTTCTTTATATATCGTGGGCGCGCAGCATTGCCCTGGACGCCACCTGTATGCCCATCATAGAAAGTTTTGATTGAAGTTTTGATTGACCCGTCCCGTCCCTTCTCTTAGGCTCGAATTTACCCCATGTCGGATGACCTGTCACGGCGAGGCTCCCCCCTCACGCTCCTACACCAGGTGAGCCGTATCGTCACATCGGAATTGTCGCTGGACGAAATGCTGGGCCAGATCGTCGGGCTGACCGCGCAATCCACACGCTGCGACGCCTGTCTTATTTATTTGCTCGAATCGGCGAGCGGTGATTTTGTGTTGCGCGCGTCTCAGGTCCCGCGGGCCGAGCACATGGACGACCTGCGCGTGAAACTGGGCGAGGGAATCACCGGCTGGGTAGCCGAGCACCAGTCCGTCGTCGCGCTGGCTTCGCGCGCATCCGCCGATCCACGGTTCAAGATGTTTTCCAGGCTGGTGGAGGACACCTATGAGGCGTTCTTATCCGTGCCGCTGGTGTACAAGAGCCGGACCATCGGCGTCATCAACGTCCATCATCGCGACGCACACCAGCATTCGGGCGAGGAGATCAGCGCCATCCAATTTATTGGCGAGCAGATGGGCAGCGCCATTGCCAAAAGCCTGCTGGAGGAAGAAAACGCGCGTCTGGCCGAACGCGACCGCAAGCTTCAGGAGCATCGCGCGCAGCTCGAAGGGGAAGTGGTCAAGCGGACAGCAGAATTGAGGGCGGCGAACGAGGAACTCCGCGCGGCGAAGGAGAAGGCCGAGGAAATGGCGCGCCTGAAGAGCGAATTCCTGGCCAACATGAGCCATGAAATTCGCACACCGATGAACGGTATCATCGGCATGACCGCTCTGGTTCTGGAGACGGAGTTGCAGCCGGACCAGAGAGAGTTTCTCGAGATCGTCCAGAATTCGGCGAATTCGCTGCTGGCGATCATCAACGACATTCTGGATTTCTCGAAACTCGAGGCCCGCAAGGTCACACTGGAGCGCCTGGAGTTCGATCTCGAGGCCCTGCTGGCCGATACGGTGAAGGCGCTGGCGCTGCCGGCGCACGAGAAGGGCCTGGAGCTGGCCTACCAGGTGCGGCAGGATGTTCCGGGCAGCCTGATCGGCGATCCGAACAGTCTGCGGCAGATTCTGGTGAATCTGATCGGCAATGCGATCAAATTTACCGAACGCGGCGAAGTGACAGTCACCACGCACCTGGACGAGACTAGCGAAGGCAGCGCTGTGGTCCATTTTGTGGTGGCGGACACTGGCGTAGGAATCCCGCACAACAAGCAGGCGACCATCTTCGATGCTTTCGTGCAGGTGGACGGCTCGAGCACGCGGCGTCACGGCGGAACGGGGCTGGGGTTGGCCATCTGCGCCAGCCTGGTGAAACTGATGGGCGGCGCGATCTGGGTGGTAAGCGAGCCGGGCCAGGGCAGCGCGTTCCATTTCACCGCGAGATTCGAACACGCAAGCAGTACCGGGGCCGGGAGCGAGTCAAGCCCGATCGATTTGCGGGGCCTCGCCGCGCTGGTGGTGGACGACAACGCCACGAATCGGCAAATCCTGATGGAAAACTGCAGACGTTGGGGCATGAATCCGGTGGAAGCGTCGAGCGGCGCACAAGCGCTGGAGCTGGCGCGAGAGGCGCAACGTGAAGGGCGGCAGTTCCAACTCATCTTGGTGGATTTTCAGATGCCAGGCATGGACGGGTTGGAGCTGGTACGCCGAATGCTGGCGCAAGCGGCGCCCGCCAGGCCACCGATCATGATGCTCAGCAGCGTGGGCAGGCAAGTGAGTTCGGAACAATGCGAGGAACTCGGCATTTCAGTCTATCTGACCAAGCCCGTCACTACTTCCATGCTGCACGAAGCGATGGTGAAGGCGCTCACCGAGGCCGGCGCGCCCCCGCTGACTTCGCTGCGCGTTCCAGAGGCACGTGCCGGCCGCAGCATTCGGGTTCTGGTGGTGGAAGATGAACCCACCAACCGGATTCTCGCCACCAATATTCTCAAACGGCATGGCTACGAGGTCGCGATCGCCAAGGACGGACGGGAGGCCGTGGAGGCATGCTCGCGAAGCGAGTTCGACCTGATCCTTATGGACGTGCAGATGCCGAACATGAACGGGTTGGACGCGACGGCAGCTATCCGCAAGCTGGAGGATGCTAGCGGCCGCCATACGCCGATTTTGGCGCTAACCGCGCATGCCATGGAAGGCGACCGCGAGCGCTGCATCGCGGCCGGAATGGACGACTACATGTCCAAGCCGATCCACGCGAAGGATCTACTGGCGAAGCTCGAGATCCTGACCGCGCTGGATGGTTTGCGCGGGCGCGCCGATGCGTGAAGGCTACTTGCCGTCGACGGAAAACGCCAGCAGCACGTTTCCTGCTTTTCCGCCGACGAATCCGTAACCGCTGGTCGAGACCACCATGCCGTCCGCGATGGCGGGTCCGCCGCCGTCGAACGATCCGCCGTGCGCCGGAATATGGTTGATGGTTTCGAAATCGCGCATGGCGTCGAAGTCCCACACGATTTCGCCGGTCTTGGTCGAATATGCCCGCAGGTGTCCGCCCCAGGATCCGGAAAATGCAATGCCCGGCATGGCCGAGACGGCGGCCAGCGCAGCTTTCACGCCGGCTCCCTCGGGCGCGGGCGTGCCCCAGAGCTTGGAGCCAGAGTCAAACTGGAGCGCGTACATTCCCGGCATTCCGTCGCGTTTGTTGAGATCGGACACGGCGGCATAGATGGTGCGAGCGTCGAGCGCGCCGCCCCACAGGATGCCGCCTTGCGCGCCGCCCACGCCGATGCGGGTTTGCCAGATGACCTTGCCGCGCTGATCGGGATCGAGGCCGTACACGACGCCGGTCTTTTGTGTCGCGACTAAGATTTGTTTGCCATTGACGGTTCGCAGCACGGAGGCGCTGCCGAAATCGGTATCTTCGCCGGGATTCTCCGGACAATTGGGATTCTTCGGGCAGCCGACCATCCAGTTGTCGTGGGGCGTGGCCTGGGAGACCCAAAGCAAACTGCCGGTCGAGAGATCGAACGCGAGAATGGAATCGCTGGAAGGCACGTCAATGCCCGTGAACGAATTGCCGGTGCCGACGTACACGCGCTGGCGCTTCTCGTCGATCGTTGGGCAGTTCCAGATGCCCGCGCCCGCGGGGCCGTACAGCTTGGTGCCGGCTGAATTGGTCTTGTAGAATTTCGGCGGATCGGGAATGGAATACGATTTCCAGATCACCTTGCCGGTTTCGGCGTTGAGCGCCGAGAGATTGCCGCGAAACGTGCAGCATTCGTATGTCGGCGAACCGCCGAGCAGCTCTTCCGACGACGCCACGGGAACGTAGAGCCGGTCTTTGTAGTAAGTGGGCGATCCGACGATGCGCGCGGCCGGATGATCGTCCACGTGCACCTTCCAGATCTCCTGACCGGTTTCCGCGTCCACGGCGTGCGCCCAAGCGTGATAATCGCCGAAATAGGCGACCCAGCGATGGGAGTTCGGAGAGCGCTCAATGCTGATGGCCGTGCGCACGACGCCGGCCGCGTCGTAGGTCCAGTACACGCAGCCCGTGGAGGCATCGAGCGAATACACCGTGCCGCCGTTGGTGCCGACGAAAATGCGGCCGCCCACGATGGTAGGTTGGGCGGCGGCCTGCGTGTCATCGGGAAAGCCGAAAGCCCATTTCAGTTTGAGGCGCGGCACGTCGGCGGCCGTTAAGCCCGGCTTCGCCTGATAGCGGGCATTGGAAAGATTCACGCCCCATCCGTTCCAATCGCCGGCGGTGGGCGAGAACGGCTTGGGATTGCCGGGGCAGCGGCCGGCCGCGGGATCGATGGCCACGGTCGAAAAACTCTTGCCGCTGGCGTACAACGAAACAGCGCGAATCTCATTGGTGGAGAGCGCGCCGCCCTGGATGGTCATTTTGCCGCGCAGCAGCGCGTTCATTACTTGTTCGGGAGTGAGCTTGGCGAGTTCATCGCGAGTGGGGACACGCGATCCCGCCTCAGCGGCTTGATGGCACGACGCGCAGTTCCTCTGGAAAACTTCGGCGCCGTCGGGGGCGGCGGCAAACGCGCCGGCGGCACAGGCGAACAGAAGTAGTAAACGCATGGGATTTCGGGGGCAGTGTATCATAACGAAAATGCGAGCGAACACATCCGCTCTAACAATTGTGCTGGCGGGCGCGGTTTGCGCACTCGGTCAAACCCCGGCTCCGCCGGGTGGTATC
>JASHQT010000573.1 GCA_030039005.1 Bryobacteraceae bacterium | reverse complement strand
CGGCGTCCTGGCGGTTCGCAACTTCGATGACAGCGATCCCGAATATTCAACGTGGTTAAAGGCGCTCAGTTACGCTTTCAAACATTGGGAGCAAGTGTCGACGAACTAGCTGCCTACTCCCACACCACCACCACTTCCATCGTCGGCTCCACGATTTCCCCCGGCGCGTACACGGCGATGCGGCGCGAGAGCACGATCCGTTCCCAGAGCGGGCCGCTCTGGTTGAGTTGGAAATACTGATTATCGAGTTTCATCGGAATTGCTTGCGGCACAACCTGCGTGTGCCGCAGCACGACGCCGGCCAGCGCGTTGCGGATCACGCGGTCCAGATCGTCCGGCGCCGCCATCTTCAAAAACTGGGGGGCTTTCTGGATGATGTCGCCCACGCCCATCCTGGCGCTCACCGCCAGATAGAACTGGGTGTTCTTGAACAGGTTGTCATCGTCAATCGTACCCGACCAGATAAACCGATCCGCTTCGGTGAGGGGAATCGACCGGTACTTGGATGGAATCACGATCTCCATCAGATCGCGCACGCGCAAGTCGAGCGCCGTGAAGCAGGCGCCCAGGTTGTCATGATCGTATTCGGGCAAAGTGCCCGGATCGCCTTCGAGCGAGAACGTGGAAAGCGCGCCCGCCAGCCGCAACATGGCAACATAGGCCGCTTCGGGGTGCCCGTGGCGGGTCATGAAAATGTGGCGCAGCTCCGGCAGATAGCTGTTCACCGTGTGCAGCAGCCAGAACTTGTCCGTCTCGGTGGCCGAGAATCCGGCGGCCGCTTTCCCGCGCTCGCGCCGCGGGCCGGAGAGGGCCGCGCTCTTGGTGAGAAGAATCTCCACCTGCCGCCGCAACAGCCCCATCAGATATTCGCTGGACGCGAGATCGAGGCACGGCGGCACGAACGCTTGCCGCAGCACGGGAACGCCGGTGGCGCTGCGTTGCAACTGCGCGATCCGAAACGTCGAATGGCCGTCGCGAAATTCCGTGCCGAACAGAATGCGGAAACATTTCTTGCCGGTTTGGACGGGCTTTTCATCGCCGCCCTGGTTGTCGTCCGGCACGGAGCGAATCTCGGAAAGGTAGCGCGTGTCCACGGCGTGGGCGCCGTCGCGCTGCCCCGGCAGCGTCACGTTGCGGGCGTTGGCGCGGCGCTCGGGAAGAGCCAGGTAAACATCCAGGAATTCTTCGCTCGCCGGCCAGTGTGGCGCGAACTGCCGGCTGGCGGGCAGTTCATCCGAATTGGGCATGTCGAAGGGTTCGCCGTCGGGCATGAAGCCGCGGATGGAAGTGGCCGTGAAGACGCCATTCGATACGGCGTCGGCGTCCAACTCCAGTGCCGTCACACCGTAATTGGCGAAGTTGGAAGCGCTGAAGCGGGAATGGATCAGGTCTTCGAAATAGCGGTCCTGGGCCTGGAAATGCTGCGGGGCAAGGAACATGCCCTTGGTCCAAACCACGCGTGGCTGGCGCTTCATGCGCGCTAGATCTCCACCCGGTGCCGGCTCAAGATCGCCAGGGCGTCCTCTCGCAGGGGATCGCTCAGATGACGAACGCTCTCCACGTCCAATACTTCCGTAAAGGAAGCGCCGCCCGCCAGCCCGGCAGCGGTGGCAACCAGCTCGTCGTTTGGGCGAAAGGTCTTGAAGGGCGCCGAAATGGTGACCAGCGGCAGTTCCCCGAGCTGCGGCGAACGGCGCACTTCGGTCTTGTAGCGCAGAGCTTCCAGCAAGGTCTTGAGCGCGGGTATCTTTTCAAACAACTCGAACATCAGGCAGGCACGTAGCACAAACGAACGAACCGCCTCCGGATCACGCTGGCCGACACCGGAGACAACTCCGCGCAACGTCGCGAGCGAATACGATGTGCCGTAAGAAATAACCCAGGTGAGCGGCGTCGTGACACGAATGGAAGTCCAGCCCCGATCGCTTTGCGTGGCGTGTGTGTATTCCCATTCATCGAGCTGAAACTGAGTGCTGACGGATTCGAGGGGACTGCGCAGCTCCGGCCGCAGATCGAACGGTTTGACGGCCACGCGCGCGTACAGTTCCTGGAGTTCCGCCAGGTTGCGGTCGGCGCCGGGGACGGCTTCCTTGCTTGTGCTATCGATATGATCGCCCAGCAGCCGGCGCGGGCGGAACAGCGGAGCCATGGCATCGATTTCCGACTTCAAGCGGCGCTGGCAAATCTGTGAAACGTCCTTGGTAAGGCTGTGCAGGCTCAGGAGTTTCGCAGGTTCCAAATCAATGGACATGGGTAATGGTTAATATACCAGAAGCGCGTGGGAAGCTCCCAAGCCGTGAGCGGAATAAATCGGGATTTCAGGAAACCGGGTGCAGTTCATCAATCGTGGGCGAGCAACCGTTGTTGGCGGAAACCCGGGGCCTTGACGTTGAAAAGGGCGCGTCCCGGCTGTAGTATGGAAAGTTCCAGGGCCGCCGAGACCCGTTGCCGCTGACGCCCTTTTCGCAACACCTGCTCCAGCCAGTCCAAGGTGAGAGGTTTTCCCAACAGATATCTGATTCCCGGGGTAAATTCGCTCTGGTGTTGATGCCACCAATTTTCAACGGCAACTGGATTGGGCCAAGGCAGGCGCTCGTCCGGATCCATCTCCACGTTCTCGTCGTTGGGATCTTCCGTGGGGCCCGATTCAAATCCTTCCGGTCTCGGAGACACAAGGCGCTCCCGGGCCAGGTCCACGCCAGCCAGCATAGTGAAGGCCTCTCCCGCGAGCCGAGCAAGGGGCGGTTGAGACATCTGCTGAATCAACCACGGTACAAAATGCGGATCCCCTAAAGCGGCTACCGCCATGAATGCCAAGCGGACTCGATCGGGTTTTTCAGCGAGCTGCTCAATGAGTTTTCGCGCAGCATTTATTTCGTCTCGCCGAACAATCATGTCGAGTGCCTTAACCGCCTTCTCTCCATCAGAATCGACGTAGGAACTCAAGACAGTGCGAGCGTCTCGATCCGGCGCTAGGAGCGTGGCGGACCAACTGGCCCAGAAGCGGCAGTGGTCGTCCGACTTCAGAAGATCGTGCAGAGTGTTTCCGTGTTCGTTCAGTCCCAGCTCCCCGACGGCGCGGCACGCTCGCGCGAGGACCCAGGCTTCCCTACTGGCCAGTGCTTTCGTAACTATTTCGGGCCATGATCTGTGGACCGCGGCGGCGGCCACGCCAATAGCCTTGATCGACCAAGTGGGATTCGCGAGGAGATTGTCAATCGCAGTCTTGGCTTTGCGGAAGGTCAACCATCCGAGTGCGGAGACTACACCGCGAGATAGCGGAACCGAAGATGCGCCGAGCGCCAACACTTGATCGATTTGGTCAGACCGGCCGTTCTCGAACGCTAGAACGGAAGCGGCGAAAAGCTCGCCAGGGTCTGGACGGGTTAGGGCTTCGCGGCACAGTTCCCAGGCGGGGTCACCGGCAACGCGAAGACCGTCCATATGGGCTTCAATCCGACTATCGAGCTTCGCGAGATCGGCGAGATCATAGTGAGGGGCATGGACCGCGTGGTTACGGGTAAGCCATAAGAAAGCAGCTTCCTCGGCGTGCCGGGATACGACCGCGGTAATAATCATCGTGTTAGTCCGGAATAAGGGTTAAAACGGATCGCTGTCAAACCGCGCCAGCCACTCTTGGGAGGTCTCCTTAGTAAACCGATCGTTTCCGCGGTTGTCAAAGCTACCATGCTTCGTGATCCTAATGGGTTTAAGGACGCGCGCCAGTTGCGGGTATAGCCGCGGCCATAGCCTTTGATTGCGGTCGCCAAGCTCCGGCTTCGGGCCGGCTTGAATCAAGACACCTTGATCATATTCATGAAAGACAAACGACTCGTTTAGTGAAGTCCGAAGTGTTGCGAGGCCCCCCATGGCTTCGACCCAATGTGCGCTGAGAATGGTTAGCCAGTTAACTCCCTTAATCCCGTCTCGTACATAGAAGATGTGGAAGACGGGCCGATCTACTTCAAGTCCGGGGAAACGGCGGGCGAATGAATAAATGAGGGGCTGCGCCTGATCGCGAGCGCCGACGTCTCGCGCTTCGGCAAATCCCAGCCCCCCGTAGCCGTGATACGGCTTGAGAATCTCGCATAGTCGAAGACAGATTTGAGGGAAGCTTCCCTGCGGAGTATTGAGCCAGTCCAACGGCAAGACGATCTGCAAAAAGCTCAGCTTTGGAGGCGGTCCTTCGTCGCCGAGCACGTTAAATTGAAATTCGCTTGCCGTATATTTGTCGCTGCTCCGCCACGAAGTGGCCCAATCAAATTTGGGGACGCCTGTCCGCAGCCATTCATGAAAACGCTCGAATGCCACGGGATCGATCTTGCGCCACTGCACGGCGTCCGGCAGCTTCACCCAACGGAGCCGTGCGCCGCACAAGGACCGGAAATATTCGAAGCAGTCACCTATACGCCCACGAACCAGTGGGTCAAACCCATTTTCGAAATACAAAGTGAGTAGAAGAGCAATGCGCACGATGACCTTCCCTCGGTCGTTCCGGAAGGAAATGGGCTCAAGGTGGGTGGAATTATTATCGGGTGCCATGGAAATTTCTAACCATCGCTAGGCTACCGACGTTGGCGGCGGGGCGGTGCCAGGCACACCCGCCCGACCCGTCTGCGGATCGTTTTGTGCCGCCTTCTGGGAAGGCTCCGCGTTGTCATTGGCCGGTTCGTTGGGCTCCGCATTGTCATTGGCCGGTTCATTAGGCGCCTCACCGGGTGCTTCTCCCGGGGCTTCGCCCGGGGCTTCCGGGACTGCTTCCGGAGCCGCTTCCGGAGCTACTTCTGGAGCTACTTCCGGAGCAGCCTCACCTGCGGCTTCGCCGGCTCCGACAAGCGAATCGATCGCATCGCCGGCAACTGCGATTGCTCCGGCCACTGCTTCCTCCGGGAGAAGGACCACGGCCAGGGCCGCGGCTGCCAAGCCTCCTAGAATATAGTCCAATATCCCGGGTTGTGCGTTTTGCTGTTTGCCCTCTTCGTCGACGAGGTCTTCCGGCTCGTCGTCCTCACAGCCCTGATCGCCATCTTGAAGGCAGCCGCACCTTCGGGGAGTCAAAACGACAATCTTATCTTCGTTATCCTCGCCGACAATCTCGCGATCCCGTTTCTGTTGCTGATCGGAGTAGTCATCGCAGTAGCCCGGCGCGGAAAACTTCATTTCCACAAGAAGCTTGATGTTATCCTGGGTCGCCGGAAGATTGGGATCGTTCTTGATGATGGAATCGGGGGCACGGTACCCGGTTTTTCCGGGCGGCGCCGGCGTCGGAGGGTCGCCTGGGTTATACCCCTGCTCTGGTGTGACATCGGGGTAACTTTGGCCCCGGTAACCGGGTGTGTTCTTTGCCGATGCATTCGCCTGGAGCATATTTTCCACGCATTTTTGATACTGCTTTTGTCCACCCGACCCAAGTTCCGGGTTCGCTGCGCAGGTACACATGAGCATACAAAGAAACTTTAGCTGCGCGTCCGCAACGCCCGTCGGAAGAGGAAATTCATCCTGGCCAAACATGTTGACGGTGTTGTAGTGATTGTGAAACTGCTTATCGCTTAAGCGACAAGCGTTGGCGCCATCCATGAAGACATTCATGGAATACGTCATCCAGTCGGTCTCCATCATGTTGACGCCCGACATCACTCCACCGACCACGCCGGGCTCATCGCCGGAACTAATGCTGAGTTGCGAGCCCTGGATAGCGATCATGTTGCCGCCGTCCGCAAAGACGGTAGTGGTCCCCTTCACCAGGTTGCTATTCATGGCAATATTCGGGTACGGAATGGGAACTGGCGGGCCCGGTGGGGCGGGCGTCAAGCAGACATCCGGAAGGGTCGCTGTAGACATTCCACCGCTACCAAGATGACTCAGGGTCAAGCCATTCACTCGAACCGTGGTCATCGCACCAAGGCCTCCCCGTTCGGCTCCACATGCAGCAGCGCGGAGGTTCGTTCCGCGACCATGGCACTGGTCCATAGCAACGTATACGGGCCCTGTGCGTATCCTTTCCTACCAGCCGCGATGGCCAAAATTGCGAACAAAGGGCCGGAAGCGGCGCCGACGTCACCCCAGCAGTCCGCCGGCGCCTGGAAGGCGCCAGGATCGCGGAACCGATGTCCCAGGCGCATGGCAGCGAAGCCGTATTCTTCAGCGCGATGGGGCTGTCCGTTAAAGTCGTAAATAAGCTGGTCGATTTTCGTCTTATCATCAGGCAACGCAGACAATGTTTGGCGAAATGATTCGGTGAGGCCCTCGCCAATGCAGACAGCTCCATCGCGACGCAGCTTAGGTTCGATGGTCGTGGTCGCCGCAAGCACGGTTCCAAGCCTAGCGAGCTGACATTCGAGCACAACCTTTTCAGAAACCAGCAAACAAAACGCTGCCGCCTCACCGGGAATAAAGCCCCGGGGATTGCCCTCGGCGTGGAGCTGTCCGGTCCAGTCGATCCATTCGATGGTTCGGTGCTCGATGTACGATTCCACGCCCCCAGCTAGACACGCCTCCGCCTTTCCTTCCCGGATCAGGCGGCAGCCTTCCTCAATGGCAACCAAACCGGCGACATGGCCTAGAGAAATCGTGAGTGTCGATGCCAGATGGAGCCCCTTGGGCAGATTGCGAGCCAGCGCACTGCTGACCTTTCGCTCGAGGTCGCCCGGCCGGCCGGGGCGAGCGGCGGGCAATCCTACGATTATGGCGAGTTCGATATTAGCCGCCGCAAGTGGCTCGACGACCGGTGCAAGTGTTTCTTTGACAGCTTCGCGAGCCAACAAAAGGATACGTTGCGGAAAGCTCAATTCGGCGGGTATCCACGGCGCGCGGGCGATCGCGAGCGGCTCGCCCATCCGATCCACCATATAAGGGTGGAGGGCAGCAGAGGCGATTCGCGCTCGCACTGCAGCGGCCGTCGCTGGGGCCGAGCGCCCCACGGCGGTTTGAGCTCCCACACTCACGATGTCTACTCCTTTAGGTGAAGGTCCCATAGCTGCCTGGTTCATTCGGCGCTTCGTGTGGTGTGTTCTCTCGGTCTTGGCGCCCTGAGCCGTCCGATGGCCCATTTCCGGTGCGCAGCTTCAAGAAGAACTGCGTGCTCTTTACGTCATAAAGCGTGTAGTGGCAGGGGAAGGAAGTATGCCAGACCATAATGACGCGTCGCAAATCCGGCTCAAGGATGACAGTGTGCAGGTTCGGCCGGTGGAACACGCGGCGGCTAGCACGAAAAAAACTAGTCGCGCACCCGAGCGCAACGCGCGGCAAGCGGAAGTTTAGCCGCCCTTCCGGGGTTAGATTGACGAGTTCGACGTGCTCTCCTCCGGTCAGGTACTTCGGCGTCTGCTGATCTTCCGGAGCGCATTGGAAGAAACGGTAATCGAAATCAGTGGGGACCAGCGGCTTACGTTGGACCATCCAGGAATCATCGTAGGTGCCGGCGAGCTCTAGACGCGGCGACCAGTTCGGCGCAATTGGTCCGAAGCCGGCGGGCCGTGCTGCTTTGGTTGGGCGCGAGCCTGAGCCGGCGAGGTATTCGATGTTTGGGGCTGACATTCCAGCTAGACTACTTCGGCTCGCAAAGAGACCCTTACCGATCGGGTTCCTGTTGTCGCCAATACCTTGTTTCGCGTCTGAACCGCCGAATGCGCGCTCGTAAACCAGCGGCATCTTCGAGAACGGCACAGGCTCGCCTAGCTCGGTGGATAGCCAATCCCCGTTCCAAGCACGATCACCAACGATCCAAAGTTTCTTGGAGATCGAATCTAGCGAGAGTTCTACTGTTACCTCGGTGCCGGGTTGGCGACGTGGTGTGTAGGCATGCCCATGTAATAGAACATCCGTCGTAGGTTTAGTCAGAACCATGTCTGCGTCGTAGCGGAGGCTCGACTGGCCGGGCATACCGAAGTAAACCGGGGCACGCAGAACGGGTTCCTGCTCCCTGGCGATCGCGAGCGAACTATCCGCCCTGACATCAAACGTTCCTTTAATAACGCCCAGCCACCATTCGGCGCCGTCTCGGTCGCGAGCGAAACTCCGCGCGACCTGAAAGGGCGTTTGATTATCGATGGCCCACATAAAGTAATGTTGCGGTGAGGGAGGAATCCCCAGTTTGTCTGCGACCAATCCATGGCGCCCTGTCAACATGCGGCAGGGCTGTAGCCGGTTGCATGCTCAGTTAATCTGAACGGCAGCACCCTTGACGAGATTGACACCCGAAGAACGGCTCAGAATGTACGCCCCCCGGATCAAAACCTTCCCCGCACGTGTCAATGTGATGCTGGAATCGCCACAGCACAGTACGATCTCCTTTTCAGCTCTGAGGACTAGCCTATTGCCGTCGACCTCCACAGCCGCCGCTAAGGATACCGGTGTCTCCACTTCGGGTCCGTCTTTATATGGCCTTACCGGCGGACGTATGACCCCCACGATTATGGGTTCGGCATGATTTCCGCGGTCGAACAACAACACAACCTCCCGGCTTATGTCCTTCTGGCTCAGCGGGACGGTAGCGCGCGCTCGAACCGGTTGTCGAGAACGCTCGGCAGGATAATCTACTAGGGGATTCCCAGTGCCATCCAGGGCGACGAGGACTCCAATCACCGCTCCCCCGCGCTCGCCTGACTGGCGAGGCTCCGGCGCACAACTGTCATGCCGCTGCTCAACAATCTGGTGCAACCATTCCTGGTCTGTTGCGTTGTGATGGACGTCCGTTCCGCTCATCGTCTCAATCGCTTTTGGCATCGCTGTTGCTCCTAAACTATGATTTCGAGCGTCTTCCCAGCCCGCAAAATCCGGCCGCGGGTTTCGCTGAGTGCCATTCTAAACGGCGGCTTAATTCTCTGATATGGTGCTGCCCTTCAATGTCATGCTTCCGGAAGCCTTTGCGGTAATGCTCCCGGAGCCATTAATGGTAATGTTGTTGCCTTGAATCGTGATCGTTCCATCTTTTGTCAAACTGATACTCGCAGATCCGGTTTTTAGAGTGATGGAATCGCCTGCATTAAGGACATAGTCCTTGCTGATATTCGACTGCTGGGATTGCCCCACGCTGACAGTTTGACTCTGCCCAACGGTCAGAGCTTGCGCTAACCCAACAGTAATCGCTTGAGCGCCGCCCACCGTGATCGCTTGAGCGCCACCGACGGTGATCTCTTGGGCTGCGCCCACGTTCAGCATGTCATTAGCGCCGACGTTGTGGGTCCGCAGGAGAGCGATGGTGACCATCTCGTTCTGTCCGACGTTTTCTGTCCGGTTTTGACCTATCGTAATGCTTTCGTTCTGGCCCACCACCTCGGTTCTATTGGCGCCAATGGTAATTGTTTCGTTGCTGCCGACCATCTCCGTGCGATTCGCCCCAATCGTGATGGTCTCGTTGTTACCCACGTTCTCCGTGCGATTCACCCCAATCGAAATGCTTTCGTTGTTGCCGACCGATTCCGTCCGATTGTTTCCCACCGATACCACTTCGTCGTGCTCGATGGTCTTGTGCTGATCGTACTGCGCGTGGATGTTGATCAACTCCGTCCCTTTGGTATCGTCCATGGAGATTTCGTTGTATCCGCCGCCCCCCAGGGTCGAGTTCGATTTCACCCCGCTGATCACCTTCTTGGACGGCAGGTCCCACGGCGGCATGCGCTCAGCGTTGTAAACGCGGCCCACGATAATCGGTTGGTCGGGATCGCCTTCCAAGAAATCCACGATCACTTCCTGGCCGATGCGCGGAATATGAATGCCGCCCCACGCCTTGCCGGCCCAGGGATAGGAGACACGAACCCAACACGACGAACTCTCGTTCTTTTTGCCTAGCCGATCCCAGTGGAACTGAACCTTCACGCGGCCGTACTGGTCGGTGAATATCTCTTCGCCGGCGGGCCCCACGACTAATGCCGTTTGGCAGCCCTGAACGCTGGGCTTGGGCGTCATGCGCAGGGGACGAAACGGCACGTCGGCCGGAACCGCCTCAAACGTGTTGCTGTAAAAGAAACCCTCGTCCTCTCCGCCGGACCCGTAGGCTCCTCCCATCGTGGACTGATGATGAACCGCGGTCAGCAGCCACTTCTGGTTCATGTCCCTGCGATAGTGATCGACGAGTTCCACCATGGTACCGGCGGAAAAAGCGCGGCAGTTGGATTTGCCCGAGACGCGCTTGCGGGATGCAACCGTCTCCTGAAGACGGATTTTGGCGAGATCGCCGCCATCACTCTTGTTCTGATACAACCCCGGGTAATCGTAGATCTCGTAGGTGCTTTCTTCCTGGACCGTGGACATCAGGCTGGTGCTGGGTGTTTCGAAGTTATAGTCGGTGTGCGACCAAGCAGTGGGGCGATATTCCTGCTCGGCGCGCCACTCGCTGATGAGATCCTCACCCCGCCATCCGCCCGCGGCAAAATCGCAACGAGCTTTCTCCTGGCCCGGGCAAGGCTTGTCGGCCGCGGCGTCGTCGGCCAGCACCAAAGTGTGTTTGGAGCCGTCTTGCTCGTGTTCGAAAAAGTAATAGATCCCGACTTCTTCCATCAGCCGCGAAACGAAATTGAAATCCGTCTCCCGGTACTGAACGCAATAATCGCGCGGCGGGTATGATTTATAAAGGCGCAGGTCGAAGTCCTGGAAGCCTAGCTCCTGAAACAGTTGCTGGATAATGTCGGGCACGGCCATCTGCTGGAAGATCCGACAGTCCGACTTGCGCGTCAGAAACCACAGCCAGGGCACCATTTCCGCCCGGTAATACGTAAAGCGGCCGTCACGCCCGCCCTGGGAGAAACGGCTGATAAAGCCGTTAAAACCGCGCCGCGCATCCACCATCTCCAGGTGAATCGACACATTCTTTCCCACGATTTCGTCGTAGGAGATGGCGTCATTTTCCGAGAGCAGCTCCAGTTGGAAGCGGAACAGTTGCGAAACGCTCTCTTGTCCGGACACGCTCCGCAGCAGCACAACATCTTGCCCCAGGGGCGTCTCGATGCGCAGCGCGCGGCCGGTCTGGGTAAAGCCGATGGTGGCCATCAGAACCTCCGCGGCAGCAGGGGAAGGGAGCCCGCCGGCGTCCGAAAGAAAGCGAGCCTGAGGAGGTTCATTACGGCCTCCGGATCACGAAATCGGCGTTGGGCTTGATCCCTATTTTGCCCATCGTCAAGTCCCTCGCGGTGGATTCGTAGGTTTCCGCGTCGCACCCGTCTGGCGTAACGACGATCTTTGACGGTTCAATCGCGATCAGGAACTGAAGATCGCCAGGATGCGCCTCGCAGGCAATAGAATCGTTTTCGGATTTCTCGCCTTTCGCCGTGGCCCGGCGTCTCAACTTCTTCCCGTCAAAATCATAGCTGACTTTGTCCTGATTATTGAGGAAAGATAATACCCATTCCACTTTGCGCCGCTTGCCGAATAGATTTTTCCCCGGATCCAGGAACGCCAGGCTGAACTTCTGAATCACACCGGGTTTCAGAAACAGATATTCGACCGGTGCGGAAGACTTCCACCAGGCGTCGTCCTGCGCGATTTGGTCCGGCTCTGCGAATAGATAGGGAATGGTCCACGGCTTCACGACCACCACCGGCGGCGGTGGCTTCGGAGGCACCTTGTTGGGCGGGGGCGGAGCCACGATCGTCACAATCTTTTTCAACTGCGCTTCAGTACCCAGCAGGATCTGTTGTCCGCCGACGAAGGTGCGGGTAATTTCGGGCGAGTTTTCATAATCCTGTTTGCGGAAGCTGATCCTGTGATCGCCGGCCGGCACTTCGATGCTCGCCGATCCGGAAGCATCCAGCGCCGGCTTTTGGGGCAGACCGTCCACAAGGACCTGCGCCCCGGGAGTGCCGTTTTCGATGACCAGCCTGGAAGTGGTGATCACCTTCTTCTTCAGTTCCACGTTCAGGGGCAAGGTAGTGCCTTTGGTGAGTTGGACCTGCTGCGAATAGATTTCGAACCCGTCGGCGTCTACGGAAACGTTATGCGGGCCGGGCTTTAGACCCATCAGCCGCCATTTCCCGGAGCTCATGGGTTTTTTTTCTATGCCATCCACGGTGAGGCGAGCCCACGGAACATTGCATTGAAACGTCAAGTAAGCAATGTCCTTCTCCGCGTTCAAGCCGATGTAGATGGAGGGTGCATTTTCGACCGCGAGCGATATCTTAGAAACATCCTTGTCGTCGAAGGCGATTGCGTTCTCCACGTTGTCAGCCAGCGCCAAGCGGAGGCCATCCGCGGTGATCGGCTGAGGCGGCTGGCCGTCGAGATTGCCCTTCAACGTACGTCCGCCGGTGTATACAACGGCGTCGTGGCCAAAGCTGCTGACGATGATCAGATCCTTGGGATTCAGATTCGAGATGACGGGCAGCTCAGCGGGTTTCGCGGTGGCCATGAATTGGAGCGGGACATCGCCTGCGGCGCCCTTCACCGCAATCGTATGCGCGGCGCCGTCGGCCGGCACTTCCAGATCCTGGGGTACGCCGCTGAGGATATCGGTCTTCTCAACATTGTCGACCAGAATCTTTCCAGCTTTGTCGGACGCCGCGAATGTCAACCGCACGGGCTCGGGCTCCAGCGTGAAACTCCACGTGGCGCTCGCGCGTTTGTCGGACTCTCGATCCGTGAGGTAGCCGGGGCGCGAAACCACGACGCTGTATCCGCGGTCGGAAAGCAGATTGACCGTCCCGGAGTGGGTTTCTCCATTTACGGCGACGGTGGCGTCCGCGGGCATGGTGCGAATGGCCACGGCAATCGTCGCAGGGGCCACGGTACGAGGCGCCTGGTTTGGGTGTGCTTTGCGGGAAGAGACGATGATCGCGGCGCCGAGCAGAATGACGACCGCCGCGGCAACGCCTGAATAAAGCACAAGACGGCCTTTCGCAAGCGGCGGTCCCGATTTGCGAGTGGCGCGGGGTGGCGCAGGTTTAGGGGTTGGCGCCGAGCTCGCTGGTTGCTCGACGGGCTGAGCCGGCGCCGGCGCGATATTCGCGCTTGCCGTGGGAGCCGGGTGCCTTGGCACAGACAGCGTTTCCGGGAAAGCTGCTGTGGCGGGAGCCGCCGCCAGCCCGGCACGGGCCAAGTGGCTGATCTCCGCCGCTATGGTCCCCACCTCGGGATCATCCGGATACTTCTTCTGAATGGCTTGGGTACATTCGACAATAGACGGATCGAAGATCGAGCCCAGGTCGCTCGACGGCGGAGCGTCCCCAATCTTCTTGCGCAGATCCTTGAGAACACCCAGGTCGTTGGCGCGTTCGGCGCGGTGGCGCTCGCCGTGGAGGAGGTTTTGCAACGCGGTTTGCTGTTGCAGGAGCCGGCTCTCTTTCGGATACTGCGCCAGGCCGGTCTCCACCCTGTTCAATGCGGCTTCGACGTTTCCGGCATCTTTCAGGTCCCTAGCTTCGGCGAGGCATTGGGAAACGAGCTCTATCCGCCGGTTGTCGGCGATTCGATTCCGCAAGCCGCGCGCACCGGGGTGTGCGCCGTCGAGCGCGGTGGCCTCCTGTAACAGTGGCTCCGCGCCGCGCCAATCCTCGCCATCCACGAGCCGGCGCGCTTGCTCGACCAGTGCGTTGACCAACACTCCCTGAATCGCTTCGTTCTTGGGGTCGAGTTTTTGAGCGCGATGCAGGAGATCCACCGCCTCCGGAAAATTCTTTTGCTCATAGAGGGACTGGGCCTGGCTGCAGATGCTTTGCGCCTCCATGGCGCGCTCCCGCCCCTGGCGCGCCAGCCGTTCCAGGCCGGACAATTCCGGATCCTGCGGCTCCTCGTTGCGCGCCACCGACAAGCGCTCGATGGCGCGCGAAAACTCGCCTTGCTCGATGAGCCGATCCACCTGATCGATCAGCCGCGACTTGGCTTCCTCTTTCGCCTGCTGGTCGCGGCGCTTCATCAACTGGCTCACTTCAATGTCGATGCCGGGATAACGCGGGTAAATGTTTCGCAGGGTGTCCCACTGTCCCAGCGCCTCGGTAAAGAGATTCTTGTCTTCGTAATGCCGCGCTTTGGCGACGATCGACAATACCAGGTCCCGGCGCTCGCGCGTGAGTTTCAGCGATTGTTGGAACTGCTGCTCGTTGGGATATCGCTCACAGGCTTCCTTGAAGATATTCAGTTTGCGGTCCAAATCGCTTTCCGCATCGGCGCGCCTTCCTACCTCCGCGATATACTCGGATAGTTCCTGGCGGCGCAACTCCACCGCTTCCAGTTTCAACGCTTGGAATACGGGATCGCTCGGATAACGGCCCAGGAACTCTTCGCAGATTTCGAGCGCACGGCCGAAATTTCTTTCCGCAAGCTGCCGGCGGGCGTCCTCGTAAGCATTGTGAATCGAGTCATGCTCGGAACGGACTTCTTTATATAGGCTCTGGTAAAGAGCATCCCGGTCCGGCAACGCCGCGTCCGGCGCTTGCCGGCCGAGCTCCAACAATTGTTCGAGCTTGGTCAAAGCGGTGCTGATTTCACCGCTATGGTAGGCGTTGACCGCCGAACCATAGAGCTGTTCGATTTCCGCCCGAGTGCGCAGAGCCTCCTGTTCCCGCCGTTCCGCTTCTTGAAGCAGTCCGCGCGCCACCGAATCGGAAGGCCTGATCTTCAGCGCTTCGGTGAGTGCCTGGCGAGCTTCGGAGAAATCGTGACGGTCCAGGTGGCGGCGCGCCAAGGCCATCCAACTTTCGATCTGCCGTTCATTGCGCTGGTGTTCGATCGAGGAGCGCAGGGCCAGAGCGTCGGCATTCTCCGGGTCGATCTCCAGCACCTCGAGCAGCTTTTCCAGAGCCAGAGGGATTTCATCCTGCTCCACTCGCGTGCGTGCAGTCTCCAGGAGCTGCCGGATCTTGCGCTGCCGCACCGATTGGTCGATCTTGTTGCGCAGAAGAGAGATTTCCGGGTCGATATAGCCTTCCGTTTCGAGCGCCGTCAGGATTTCCGAGGCAAAATCGGCATCCGCCTCCGCCAAGGCCTTCTTGGCGCGCTCGATACGCGGCTGGATCTTGGACCGGTCAAAGCGCTCGGTCAACTCATTGCGATGGGCCTTCTGCAGCAATTCGGCAAACTCGCGCGCGCTGGACAAACGGTGCAATGGCTGCTTGGCCATCGCCTTGTGAATGACGGCGCTTACCGCGGGTGAAACGCCCGGATTGATTTCAAAAATGGGCGGCGCGATGCGCTCTCGCACGGCTTCCGCCGTTTCCTCCGGCGTCTTGCAGGCAAACGGTTTGCGATTCGTCAGGGTTTCATAACAGACCACGCCCAAAGAGAAAACATCCGACACGGGCGTTACCGGCTTCATGTCGATCTGCTCAGGCGCCATGTATTGCCAGGTGCCCTTCTGGCCCGTCACCGAATGCGACCCGGCCAGATGCGCCACCCCAAAATCGATAATCTTGGCGGTGTCGTCTTCCATGACAAAGATGTTGCTGGGCTTAATGTCGCGGTGCACCAGGCCGCGCTCATGTGCCGCCTGGAGCCCGCGGCAAACCTGGGCCATGATTCCGACCACCCGCTCCACGGTCAGGCGCGAACTGGAGGTTTCAATCAGCTTCGCCAGAGTCGTGCCGGGCAAAAGCGGCATGACAAAAAACGGCTTCTTTCGCCCGTTTTCATCGATTTCGCCGACATCGCGGATGTCAACGATATTGGGATGGCTGATGCTGGCCAGGACGGTCCACTCTTTGCTGAACAGCTCCACGGCCAACGGATCCGACACGTCGCGCATGGTTTTGAGTGCGACCAAACTCTTGGTCTTGACGTCAAAGGCACGAAATACAACGCCCATGCCGCCCTCGCCCAAAACGTCCTTGAGCTCGTACCGATCCGCGACTCGAGCTTGACCGACCATTTTCGTGTGGAGATCAGAATATCAGGTTTTGCCCAAAGCTACGGGGCCAGGGTCTTGTTAGTTTCCGGTTTGGACCTCTAAAAGTACCTAGTACATTCAGTCTCCAGCCAACCTCCCCTCCCAGCGTCAAGCAGTAAGGTGGCCAACATTGTGAAAACCTAAACCAGCTTTCAAACGCTGAAGAATCCTTTCATATTCGAGTGCCTCACGCCGGCCATTTCGTTACACCGGCCGGGTGCATTTCGCGCCTGAAGGGGGCTTCGTGCTGGACCGTTACTGGGTCGCGGCTGCAAAACTGGCGATCGCCGCGGCTTCGTCGTCAAAGATCGGCAATAGCGAATCGATCTTGGTCACGCTGAGCACGCGACGGACGGGCGCGTCGGCCCTGAGCAGTTTTAGCGCACCGGCGTTCTTCACGGCATGGCAATAACAGTTCATTAGGACGCCCAGACCAGTGCTATCGATGCGGCTGACGCGGCTCAAGTCAATCAGGACCTTCGTGTCCTTCTGGTCGCGGATCACGTTGGCAAGCTGGGCCAATTCGAGCGAGGCCGCCAGCAACTGCGCACCCTGCCCAAATCGCAGCACGGTGACGTCATTGACCAGGTTCCGCTGCACCAGCGGTTCGCCGAGACCACGGATGAGCAATTCCGTGGCGCGCATCTCCTCGAAACAATCGTCGCAACCCAGATAATGGCTCTCCCAGGCTTCGACCAGATCGGCCCGGAGCCGGCGTTGCAAGTACGCGGCGATGATTTCCTCGCGCGCGACCGGATCATCGTGGACGTGTGGACTCATACTATGGGGTGACTCAAACCGCCCGAATGTTTCGTCAGGGCCGAATAAATTGCGCGAAATCTTTCTTTGGCGCGGAACAGGATCACGCGGAAATTCTGGTCGCTCAATCCGGTCTGCTCCAGAATCTCATCCTTCGATTTTTCTTCGAGATAGAACGCACCGAGCACCCGGCGGTCGCGGTCGGAGAGCTGTTGCATGCCCTGTTGAATCGCCTGCCGCAGCTCGAGGAGTTCCGCATCGGGAAGCGATCTGCCTTCTGGCTCCGGCACCACTTCCGGCATGGGTTCGTCGCGCATGTTCTTGCGGCGGTATTCTGAGATCACGTTGCGGCAAATGCCGTTCAGGAATGCGCCCACAGCCTCCGGGTTCTGGATCCTATCCTCTCGAACTGCCAGCATAAAGCGCATCAGGGCTTCCTGGACAATGTCCTCTACATCCGGACAGAAGAACCCTACGTTGTAGCCTACATGAAAGCGAAGCTTCGATCGAAGCTGCTCGAAATTCTCATCCGAGAAAGTCATGCATCTGCAAAAATGTAGGGGCTTCCCGGCCCATGACGGGGTTATCGTACCATATGTGTCTCCGCGCGCCACCCTGGAGGACACTCTAGACAAGACCCTTAGCACTCAAACTACATGGAGTGGCGTTTTCGTTAAATCGTTGGAGGCGCGGGGGGGAATCGAACCCCCGAATAAAGGTTTTGCAGACCTTTGCCCGACTGCAACTAAGTGCATTTTGACTCATCAGCCGATTTGGATCCAATAGGCGAAATAGGCAGTTCCTAGGCAGCGGCCCGTGTTCTTCCGCAGTCAAAAGTCGAAGTAGGGGCTGGTACCGCCACTGTGTATGCCGCACGCTCGCGCTATTACCGTGCCGACCACCAAGATTGCGATCCAGAGCAGCCACGTCTTAGCTCCGATTCGTTCGTGTTTGGCTGGTTTTTCGCGGGTCCGCCAACCAAGCACCAGTAGGAAGACAACGAAGGCTCCGAAAAAGAACGCCAGGAGCGGCCCGATGATTTCCATCACGCGTTCTTGAATTCCACGTTAAAAGCCAGCATTGCGCTTGCAAAGAGATACGCTTCAATCATGGCAATCGACGATTTACCATCCGCACGAGCACTTGAGCAAATTGATGCCGAACAGCGCCAGCACGCTCCCGGCACTGCCCGGAAGGCCGTTGATTCCGTAGCGAAGCTGTTGTCGGGCGATTTTGTTGGTGCGGTCGAGGCCCTCAGCGATTACCACGATGCAATTGGCGCTGAACGTTCTGATTATCTACTTCGGCACGTGGTAGAGGATCTGAAAGCATTGGATCTCAAGTTCGATGCACTGAATGCCGAACACCAGCAGTATTTAACGACAGACTGGCCTGAGCTTCTTATGGACGCTGACCGGAAAGCACGCCAAACACGTGCAAAGGAACAGATTCGGCGGATGGCTAAAATCATTGCAGGAGCTGCATGCGAGCCTATACCCCCACCGGACGAAACCGAGGAAGCAACAAGGCTCGCGATGGAACTCACCGACGAAGACGTTCTTGTACTCCAAA
>JASHQT010000572.1 GCA_030039005.1 Bryobacteraceae bacterium | reverse complement strand
AGGTCCTTCGCCGCATTCGGATCAGACAAGTCCGCCGCGAAGGCAACAGTTCTGATGCCCAGCGCCCGGAATGCATCTCGGGCCTTCTCTAGTTTGTCAGCGCTCCTGGCGACAAGCGCGACCTGGAAACCCTCACCACCGAACTTGTTCGCCACCGCATCCGAGATGCCCGGTCCGTATCCGCAAACGACTATGGTCTTTTGCATATCAGTGTTCGAATCTAACATACCGGGATTGAACGTAATATTTCACGGGTGCGAGCGCTCTTGGCCATGTAGTGCGGCCCGGCGGCGCTCCATTGCGGAGTGACGCGCAATCAGGAAATGATGGCCAGGCGTCGGCCGGCTCACCGCTTGCGTGGAGTCGCGTAAACCTCGATCCATGAGACGTTGGAGCATCCGGCAGTACCGTGTCCACCGCCGGGCATGAGATCGACGTAACCGATCTCGTCCACGCGGCTCAGGTCCGGGTTGTTGACTTCCAGCCTTACGACGACCCTCTCCGGATCGAGTTCGAACCAGCGCTGATCGTCAAACGTTACCTCGGACACGACGAAATCGCCCGTGAAGCCCTCCGGTCCCACCATCCGCCTCTGTGGGCTCTGGAACGTCTGGCTGCCCACGAGCAGCTTGCCGTCGGCAAGCTTCACGACCGGATGCAGCACGTGCAGGTTCTCCGTGCGCGTTCTCCAGCGCATCCTCGTCAGGCCCGTGAGATCCAGGTAGGCGTTCTTGTATCTCAGCGTCAGTGCCACGGGCGAGGTCGTGAAGCCATTCCAAATATCGGGGATGCCGTTGTGCTCGGTCGCCTGTATGTTGCGCGCGTCCGGGCCGTAAAGCCGCAGTTCCAAGTCCGGGTTGGTCAGGGCCTGCTGCGTGATGCGGCGATTTTCGTCATTTAGCGGTCCGGTATGGGGTGGTTGCTGCCAGACCTCGCGGAACAATAGCGGAGGCGTCACCGCCGGATGCTCCAAAAAACCGGGGGTTAGGGTGCCTGACTGCGCGAGAGCGTTAGGCCCACCGCACGCAAACAGGGCGATCAAGCCGGCGATGGCCCACGCATGGGGACGGAAGTACTTACGGGTGCTGAAGAAAGTTGGGCTCATGGTGCCCTCCCTTAAGATGGAACACATTGAGATGGTTTGTTGAACCGTTGCCGCAATGCGACTGAACATTGTGCGCCGCCACTCTACGCATGGACCGCAATTCTGCGATGTTTATCGTATCACCGGCAATCCCGGGCTGAGCTACGCTTTTGTGCTTCCGGCCCACTCCCTAGTGCCCGAAACACGCCGCTCGCAGAAAGGACTGTACGAGGTCCAGATCCGTGGTGACAGCAGCCGATCTCACCAGAGTCCTCCACGTTTGTCCCGCAAGGCGCTTGTCGGAGGCTACCGTTAATGAAGAGCAACTATAGGGAGTGCTCGCGGGCGAATTGCCGCGAAGCTTCAGACCGGTCTCCGGGAGCGCTTTCGATAGAAAGCATTGAAACGAGCCGCCCGCGATTTGGCATGGCAATTGCTTTATGGGCATTGAATCGACTTTTCGCAATTCCTTGGGTGGCTCGGGTTCTGGATAGCGGAGCGGTGCATGGCAATTGCCCTGCGAAATCATACCACGCATCAGCTTCTTGGGCGCCTGCGGCTTAATGCGCCAGATCGTTCCGTCGAGAGCCACTCGTATCCGCATCCGTGGAGCCTCTCGACATGACCTGCCACTTCCGGTGCCGATGGCGCGCCAAACCACGGCCAAGCCACTCTATGCGGCCGCCCCATCTGCTTTAGTGCTGGCGCCCAACGGCGAGATCACAGGTTGTGTTCCGGACACGTTGACGGATGGCACCGAGGCGGTGGAGTGAAGCCATGAAAGCCTATTTCTTGTCCTCGTCTTTCGTATCTCGCTCTTTCTTTTCCTGTTGGTTGCTCTTTCCTGGATTATTCTTGCCCCCTGGAGGAGCCGACTTGGTCTGCGCGGGCGACGTGGGCGGGCGTTGGGCCGCAGGCGCAGCTTCTCTGGGCTGTGGGGGAGCTGGAGCGGAGCGGCTGGCGGGCGCGGCTTCACGCGGCTGCGCGGGCTGAGCCGGTGGTGGAGTGCGCTGGGGCGTTGGAGCGATCTCGCGAGTTTGCGGCTGGGGAATTGTTCGTGGCGCGGATTGTGGCGCTTGCGCGGGTGCGGCCGGAGCTGCAGCCGGTGCGGTGCGCGGCGGCTGTGGCTGAGCGTTCGGCCGCGCGGGCGGGGGGTTGGGCGCGGGGGCGCGGGCTTGAACCTGGCGAACGGCCGGACGAACGGGTGGTGGCTGAGTCTGGCGGATTTGCTGGACCTGGTTTCGATTGAGCGGTTTTCCGGCGTTGGCGGCGAGGGCGGCCTGCTTTTGAGCAAAGGGAACGGGCGGAGGCGGAGGAGTTTTCTTCGCGACGACGGGCTTCGATTCGACACCGGCGGGAGGTCTGGCTACTTTGGCGGAAGGCGCCGCCGCAGGCACGATGCTCGCACGGGTAGGGGCGACAGCTGCGACGGCAACAACGGGCGCGGACCGAGCCACCTGAGCGTTTACCGCGACGGCCGCGCTCTGCACCGGCCGGGCGCTGACGAATGCGTCGTGCGACACCGCCACCACCGCGTTCGGGGCAGCGCGATTCACATAATTTACGGTGGTGACATTGATATTGGTGATATTGATATTGTTCACGATCACTGTGTTGCTGACGTTGATGCGCGTCAAATACGCGGGAGTGGTCTGATAGGCGGGAACGTAGACCTCGCGAGGTCCGAGTGCGAACCAGCCGACCCCGCCGCCGATCGCGCCCGAGCCGATCCACACTACGAGAGCGGGAGCATAGACGGGGCGCTGAGCGACTGGACCCGGTACCCAGGCCCAATAGCTGCCTACGTACGCCCAACGTCCGTAATGAAACGGAGCGAATCCCCAGGGCGCATCGTCCACCCAGGTCCAGCCCCAAGGATCGACCCATAGCCAGTGACCGATGTGATAGGGCGCCCAGCCGGTGGCCACGCCGTTGGGAACCCAAACCATACCGTAGTCGGGCGTACTGCGCCAGGAGCCGTACCGATCGAGATCCTCATAGCCGATCATGTCGCGCGAGCAATAGCGAGCCGAGACCAATTGATCCTCGCGCTGGGCACGCTGCGCGCTGAAATTGTCGAGCGTATCGAGGGGCGGAAGGCCGAAGGTTTGGTAGCTAGGCTGATCGCCGCCCGCGACCTGCACCCGCTGACCAGTGTGGACGGTGAAGGCTTGATCGGGGCCATTCAATTCGCCGTCGCCCGCGCGCACGGTGACGTAGGTGCTGTTCGTGTCTGGGTTGACATCGACGCGGTAGAGGCCGGCGCGAAGCAGCGTGAAGGCAAGATTCGGCGTGTCGACTTCGAAACTATCCTGATCGCCCAAGTAGCGGAGCCGGATGAGCAGGGTGCCGGAGCTGAGGCGGAACTGGGCGTTCGAGTCGTCCAGGTTCAGGATATCCATGGTGGTTCGGTTGGCGACCAGCAGCGTCCCGGTGCCGATTTGCAGCTCGGCGGTGCCGGAGGTATCGACATAGACATGGTCGCCGGTGGTGAGAGGCCGATTGAAGTCGGCCGGGAACCAATCGTCAAGATCGGCCGGGCGAAACGAGACTGAGCCGTAGGTGTAGTCGAGTCGCGCGACGCGTCCGGGCGGATCGTCTTGTGCGGAAAGCAGGCAGGTAGAGGCTGCCGCGAAAAAAACGATTAGATGAACGCGTTTCATCCCCGTCTCTCCTTGGCCCTGAAACTCACCCTTGGTGACTCTAAAGATAGCAGAGGACAGCGGGGGGTGGGGATTAGGGTAGCTAGCGATATTGCGTGACATCAGGGCGCTCAATGAACCGTGAAACGATCTTCGGCGAATCGGCGCCCGCTAGAGCCGCCAGCCACGCTGCCGTTCGGACGTTCACCTAGAAATTCGAAATCATGAACGTGTGACACCGTCTCGGTGCAAACGTCTAAATCTCACTCAACCGCGAAGACCCATACCGCACCGCCCTCGGGGACTTCCGGAAATTCTCCTGGAAAAACGCGGTTGAGACCGCCTTGCATACCGCGGGCATCGCCGCCGTACCCCGAATACACCGCCAGATACTGTTTGCCGTTTACCAGGAATGTCGTCGGTGGCGCAATGATTCCCGAGTTGGTGGGAAATTCCCAGAGTAGCTTGCCAGTGGAAGCGTCGAAGGCATGTATCTTCCGATCGGTTGTTCCACCATTGAAGACCAGGCCTCCGGCCGTGGCCAGCATTCCACCCCAGTTTGATGATCGCGGATATTTGTGGGTCCATACACGCTGGCCGGTATCCACATTCCAGGCCTGAACCTCGCCAATGTGATCGGCGCCGGGCGCGACCAGAAACTGCCAGCGCGCACCCGTGAACGCTCTGCCCGGCACGTAATTCACCTCTGTACCTTCGCCTGTGCCGCACGTGTTCTCGTTAGCCGGAACGTAAATCATCCGAGTCAGGGGGCTGAAGGAAACCGGGATCCAATTCTTTCCTCCCCACCATCCCGGGCAGAAGTACGCCATCTTGCCTGTGGCGGGTTTGTGCTCGGCGTCCACATCGGGACGTCCTGTCGTGGGATCAATGCTCTTGAAGACGTTTTGCTTCACGAAACGCTTCGCTTCATGGAAGCCAATTGCCCCGTCTGAAGTGCGTTCCAGAAACCAGATGTAACCATCGCGAGCCACATCAATCAGGCCTTTGATGGTCTGCCCGTTGCGGTGAAAGTCGACCAGAATGGGAGGGGAGACCTCATCCCAATCCCACGAGTCGTTGGGGTTGTACTGGAAGTATCCCTTGATCTTGCCCGTTGCAACGTCGATCACCAGCGTCGAGCAACTGTAAAGATCATCGCCCGGACGTTGATCTCCAATGTAAGGCCCGGGGTTTCCCGTCCCCCAGTAAGCGAGATTGGTCTCCGGGTCGTAATTGCCTGTGACCCAAATTGGCGTCCCGCCGTGTTTCCATTGATCGCCCTTCGGCCAGGTTTCGCTACCCGGCTCGCCGGGCGCCGGAATTGTGAAGGTCCTCCATATCTCTTTGCCCGTGTCTGCGGAGAACGCCGCGATGAAGCCTCGAATCCCAGATTCTCCTCCGGAGGCGCCTACCATAACTTTTCCGTCGGCAATCAGAGGAGCGAGTGTCGCGTAATAGCCGCTCTTGTAGTCCGCGATCGTGGTGCGCCAAAGTTCTTTCCCCGTTTTTGCATCTAGAGCCACCAGTACCGCCTCCGGCAAAGCGTAGTACACCTTGTCCTCATAGAGAGCAACGCCACGGTTGGTGTCATTGAAAATTACACTGTCACTGCCGGCTGGACGCGATTGCTTATACCGCCACAGAAGATTGCCGCTTTTGACGTCGATCGCGGTCACCTGATTGTCCGGCGAAGTGACGAACATCACCCCGTCGTTCACTAGCGGCGCCGATTCATGCGGCTTCCCGTCGTTGGTCGAGAACACCCAGACCGGCCGAAGCCGCGAAACATTGGCAGGCGTGATCTGATCGAGAGGGCTATAGCCCCAGCCGTCGTACGTGCGACGGTTCATCAGCCAGTTTCCGTCCTCTGGATTCTTGAGCCTCTCCTCCGTGACGAGTTGATAACGCCGGGCCGCTGCGGGAATCGGTGCCTGGGCGAATTCCAGCATCGGCGCCGCCAATGCAAGGCTGAGATAAGCACCCAACGCGATCAGCTTACTTCTCATGGAGTCGCTGCCATTTTCTTTCGACGAACTCGATGGATTACGTATCCTAGCACGGCTATCATCAGATGTACGGCGGGAGTAACATTATGAGAATGCCGAAACTTCACAAAACAGCCGCTCCGGAAATAAATTACTTGACTCACCTGTTTGGCAGCGGTATACTTGGGTCATGGATACGGTTAAGTCGCTAGAGAACAAAGGGTTGTTAGAAGCCATACGGTACTTCTCCGATCCAAAAACGTGCGTCGAAACAGTTGCCCAAACGCGCTGGCCAAACGGCCCGCAATGTCCCAAGTGCGACAGCAAACGGCTGTCGTTTCTGAAGACACGGCTGATGTGGAAATGCCTGGGTTGCCATAAGCAATTCTCGGTCAAGGTTGGGACAATCTTTGAAGACTCCCCCGTGGGCTTGGATAAGTGGCTTACGGCGATGTGGATGTTGGCCAACTGCAAGAATGGTATCAGCAGCTACGAGATTGCGCGTGGTCTCGGCGTCACTCAGAAAACCGCCTGGTTCATGCTTCAGCGCATCCGCTATGCAATGCACCATGGCAGCTTTGACAAAACGCTGTCTGGGCACGTCGAAGTCGATGAGACCTTCATCGGTGGCAAGGCGCGCAACATGCACAAGGACGGGCGCGAAAAACTGGGACTCTTGTCGAGCGGCACCGGCAGCAAAGAGGTTGTCTTCGGTATGGTCGAACGTGGCGGCAAGGTGCGAGCGATGCATGTGAGCGGACGCAGCAAGCCCGTCCTTCAAAAGAAGATCAAACAGAACGTACAAGCGGGTTCGGCCATTTTCAGCGACAATCTGCATTCCTACGATGGCCTGTCGCAAGAGTTCAAGCACGAAGTGGTGGATCACGCGGTGGAATACGTGCGCGGGAATGTTCACACGAACACGATGGAAAACTTCTGGGCGCTTCTGAAGCGCGGACTGCACGGTACCTACATCAGCGTAGAGCCGTTCCACTTGTTCAGGTACCTCGATGAGCAGTGTTTCCGTTACAACGAGCGGAAACTGACCGATGCCGAGAGGTTCTTTGAAGTATTGAAACACATCGTCGGCAAGCGTCTAACTTGGGACGTTCTGACAGCACAGGAGGCGGGGTGATGATGGGACAGAAGAAAGAACCCGAGCCAAAAGACAAAAGCGAGGAAAGCGCGCAGCCTAAACCGCCCCCAGGATTTCGTAAGTTTCGGAAACTGCTGAAGCGTGTCGTCAACGCGCCGCCCATGCGGAAATCTCTATGAGCCGTTATTTGCGGCATGAGATCGGACTCTCCTGTTCACTCCTGGTTCCGGTTTGCCAGGCCCAGCTAGTTTGGCCGCCCTGCTCGATAGCGCTTTCGTATTCAAAGTAATAAGTGGAATAGCATCCCGAATCATCCCGCCAGTGTGCTATTCCCATAATCCCAAGCCCTAACGTTCCATGATCGAGTCCATATACCTCTTTGGAGTCAAGTGTCTTCGCAGCGTATGTCGTATAGTTGAATGGATTCAGACCAAAAGCGGGATTGGGAGCAAGGATGCCAATTTGTTGGAAGGATGTCGGATTTGATACAAAATCCTCAAATGCCTTGCCGCTTTTGAAGTCTGGTACAGCCGCAAGGATGAATTGTCCGGCTACCTCTACATCTGTAATGTATTGGTGTCCAACGTTACCTCGTGAGGTCGCCGCAATGGGAGTGTCGCCCGATTTGAACGGCCATTTAGGTACAGATGGGTTGTCAATGGTAATTGAAGCCTGTGGCGCGAAGTAAAGATGGGTGTGATATTCGGAATAGCGCGACTGAAACTGTGTCACCTTGGTGTGTTCGTCAAGGTATAACAGCACTGCTGCAATAACAAAAGCAATTCGTACGAATCCCCAGAAGGTTCTTTTATCCCCGATCTTCGAGGGTGCGTACATTAACTGGGCCTCCCGCACCACAGATAGAATGCCGCTAAGAAGAGAAATAACAAGCAGAACGACGGTGACAGTGGGGGTAAGAAACCCAGACGGTGGCATAGCGCTAGTCTACCACCACAGGTGAGCCAAGTAAGTTGTCGCCGCCGCTCCTCTTGCATTTGGCGCGTATGCAGGCTTGGCGACTGTGTGGGCTCAAGCGCTGCCACAAATCATGCGACTCGCACCGGATGGACCTGAAGGCAAGGGACTGTCAGAGCCGTTGGCGAAAGTTTCCTTCTATAGCGGCGAGAGAGCATATACCTACCGCTACTATCAGGCGCCCTCCAGTAAAGAATCGGCCGGGATTTGGGCCAGCGACAGCGCTCATGGCGGAATCCATCGAGCGACGAACACGGAGGTTTTTCACCTGAATGCGGGGCGAGTCAGATTGGCCGACAAATCGGGGCGAGAGGAGACGTTCCAGGCCGGCGACACGGTTCTGCTACCGCGCGGTGCGGAGTTTGCCTGGAAGCGAAGCGAAGATGTGAAAGAGTACTTCGCGGTGTTCGACTTCGAACCCACGGCCAACGACGCTCGCTCCGGTCCGGGCGAAACGCTAACGTTCGCCTTCGGCGGGGGCCGGGGCGCTGGCTCCTTCTGCGATCGAAATCATATTGTCTCCTTGGGCGGTGATTACCGTCACGACATCGATCACTCTGTTGCGCCCGAAAAGCAAGGCAATTGTGTAGGGCTAAAGCGATGCAATGGCCATAAAAGGTTGCTTGGTGGGGTGTGCATATGATCCGCGCAGTCAACCGGAAGCTAGATAGGCTCGAACGTCATTTCATGCCAGCCGCGCCGTGAATGATCATGACGGTCGTCTTCGTTGGTCCAGGCGGCGTTTGTAACCGGAGGCTTTCGCTACGAGGTGGGTGGCAATGGCGAAAGGCTCCCGCTAATGGAAATCCGCGATGCTGTCGCGAGGTCGCCGGAGACCCAGATGACGGCAGATAATCGCAGATGAAAGGCCACGGATCAAAATTTGGGCGCAAGAGGGACGCGGCCATCGCTGCCCTGCTCACGCAACCCAACGTCGAGCATGCGGCACGCTCAATCGATATTTCGCCCGCGACGTTGCTCCGTTGGATGAAGGAACCGGAATTTGATGCGGCTTGCCGCGACGCGAAGCGCGCCGCATTCGGGCAATCGATTTCGCGGTCCAGCAAGGCACCTGGGCAGCCGTGACAACGTTGCTGAAAATCATGCTCGATCCGGGCGCTCCCGTTTCCGTTCGCGTTCGGGCAGCAGATTCCGTCTTCAACCACGCTGCTAAAAGCGATCGAGATTGAAGAAATCGAGGCGCGAGTGGCGGCACTGGAACAAGCCGCGACTGGAGCCCCACGGCGATGAAGGCCATCGACAGCCGCCTTACAGGTTGGAGAATCGGCTCGGGCCTAAGCGCAGCGGGCCGAGGTAGCTTGGGATCGCGATGCGGGCCGGGCGGGAACTTGGACCCGCTGACAACGCGTACATCGAGAGCCTCTATAAAGCCGGGTTACTCCCCAACAGTGGCTTCGGAGTCGTCGATCTGATGGATACCTCGAACCGGAGCGCAGTAAAGCACGGCGGCGACGCTGTACCAGAAATCGCCATCGAGCTTGTATGAACGGCAGCGTAGCATGAGGGCGATCATCCACAGATTATGGCGACTGGAGCATGCAGCGGCCCCGGCAGAGCAGGAACGAACCGCTGCTGAGTTGATGAGCGAAAACCGTCGTCGTCGTTTGGGTCCAGACTACAAGCCGACAGAGTTCCCGCCGGGCTGGTTCGATGGCTGTCGCGGCGTCGCAGACCACATCCTCCGCGCTCGCCGGTTCGAGGTTGAGCAGCGGGCGAACGGCGCGAGCAGTCGCGACGAAGAACCGAGTCAGAATACCTCCCGATAATGGCGATTATCGTTTCGGTTGCGACGCTTCATTCATCAGCGGGATAGGTGGGTAGGCTCAATTCTTACGGCTTGTACGCTGGTAGTGTGGGCTGTATTCCACGCCGTATGGCGTCTTGACCTTCGTCCTCGCCTTTTCGTCACAGAACGCTTGACTTAATCGGTGTCGAACCGCGACCTCCTCTTCCGTTCCGTTGCGGAAGGTTATCTCTTCTCGTGGCACAAAAACCACCTGACCGATCGGTAGGCTGTGAAACGCAGAAATCGTTTCGCCCGGCTGGAGGACGTACCGGAACTCGGAGTCATGAACATACCAATCGGTCTCGACACGGATCACCAGCATCGGAGCTAAGGGCCGCTCGATCATGTTGAAAACCGGAGTGTAGATCGTGTCCCATCCCGGCGCAGTCTGGAAGTTCCACGCTCCCCGCAGTGTCACGGCACCTGCTGGCGTCCCCATGTCATCTGCGGAGATGAACATCCCGGGCATCAGTTCGGCGATTTCCCGCGTTTCTAAAGTGTCCTGGATGTGCATCTTGATTTCACGTTTGGTGGCGCCGATCCCGCCCACCGCTAGCTGGTACGTCACAGTAAAGACCGGATTCCAGTTTTTTCCGTTAGTGTTCACAGAGTAGACAAAGTGATAGCGACCTTCCCCTTCATACGCAACTTGAAAGGTCTCTTTTTCAGCGAGCGGAGGATGGACCAGGAAACCTGCGGTGCTGCCGGCCTCGAGCACCGGACAAAGGCGAGCGTGCTGGGGCAGAAGGGGACGCTGGGGCTCGCGGCGCGGCCGCAAGCCAACTCCAGGCCTGCGCGGATTGGGGAAGAGACCGACTTCCATCCCCGCAGTATCGCACGGGTGGTCACGCAGAAAAGCTTCCGATAATGTGAAATAACGTCCACGTGCCGGGAACGGATCTGTTCGGCGTCGGCCGGGGCTTGCAGGCGAGTAAGGCGCCTCACTTCTTAGTAAGTTCGTCGTATAGCTTGTCGTAGAATTGCGCGTTGAAGTGCCAACCAAGATCATCGGTCTTCACCTGAGAGGCGAGAGTTTCGTTCGTCGCACCGCTCTTGATCGCGTCCGAGGCGCGGCCAACAAGCGTCGCAAATTTTGCGCGGTAAGCCTGCACATCGGACTTCGTTTTCGGTTCGCCGCGGCCTGGAATCGCCATGTCGAAATCCAGTTTCAATACCGCATCGAGAATTTGCGTCCACTCGACGGCGCTGCCTCCGTTGGCGAAATCAACGATGGGTGTATTGTCGGTGATCTGGTCGCTCACCATGACCACTTTCAAATCGGGAAAGTACACCATCGTGTCATCACCGGTGTGTCCGCGCCCGTAGAAATGGGCCTGAACCTCGGCGCCTCCCAACGTCAGGTCATAATCATTGGCGAATGTGATGGTGGGCAGCCCGGGGATATTCCTGGTGCGCGGATCGTTCGCCATGCGCGTTTTTAAGTCATCGAGGCCGATCACTTGGGCGCCGGCATCGATGAAGTTCTGATTATTGCCCACGTGGTCCGGGTGGTGGTGCGTGTTGATCACATACTTTACGGGCAAAGGCGAGACCGACCGAATCTCTTCCATTACTCGCTTGTAATTCTCGTCGCCGGGATTCTTCGTATCGACGACAATGAGCCCCTCGGTTGTGACCCGGACCAAGGTATTGGCGCCCCCTCCCGTTACCATGTAAAGATCCGGCTTCAATTGGCGGATTTTTTCGACCGTCTGCCCCGGCCGCGGGCCTGGGCCGGCAGGGCCACCGCCTGGCGCTGCCTGAGCCGCAACATTTCCTGCCGTGCCGCCTTCCGACGAACCGCCCAGCACCGTGCGCCCGCTTGCCAGCGTTACCGAACGAGCGTTGCATCGATTGGAGGAATCTTTCGCCGTCGCACCATCAATGGTGACTTCGTCACCCTCCTTCAACGTATTGCGGTTCCAGCCTTGGCGCATTAAGACATTTGGCGGGCCAAATTCACACGCCCACTCGGTAACCTTGCCACTGTCATCTTTCACGTTCAAATAGACGTAAATGTGGGGATTCCGCCAATCCACATTCGTCACTACACCTTTAAGAGTGACTCGCTTGTTGGCATCAAACTCCGCGGCAAACGAGTGATGCGCCCATAGCCGCACCGTCGCGATCATCACAAGAGCCGTTATGGAGATAGCAAACTTAGTGTTCATCAGATCTACTCCTGTTATTTGCCCACCATGTGGGCCGGGTCTTGATTGTTCTCACAAACGGCTTCCAGAAGCTCTGTGTCCGGCACGATCCGTGGAAATTCTTTGACCTTCCACGGATGAGTGTACGCCTTCGGGTCATCGATCGTTATTTCGAGCAACATATGGCTAAAGTCGTAGCGATGGTAACGCTCCGTAAGGCGCAAAGCATCCGTGGTCGGGTGGCCGTTAATATCCAGCCATGACTTCCCGTTAAAACCGGCGGACTCGACCACGAGATCATCGCCCTCCCAGTGGCCGATGGAATAACCAGACCAAGCGGGATCGGGATCTTTGGGCAGAGGTCGGCCATCCAGGAAGATCTCCCGGTGGCGAGATCCCTCATACAGCATGATGACCTCTTCCTTGGCGGGAACGTCAACGAGCTTGAACGGTGAGGTGAGAGTTTGCTTCTGGACAATGCTGAGCGGCAGGCATTTCGCGCTGGGGTCGTCTTTGCTTTCCGTATCCCTGCGCCGTTTGTATTCTGCCGTTGCCCAGGGCTGGAAAGGCACCTCCTCGGGCTTTAGATCCGCGGCGATGTTGATCATGTACTTGGGCTCGCCCATCCAGACCCCTGTAAGGTCAGGCTTGCCGTCAGGTCTTCGTGGAGTGGGTGCCCCGAGGTCGGGTTGGCCGTCGGGTTTCCGAGGAGTTCCCTTGGTTGGATAATTCAGCCACTGCGCCGCAATCGGCCCGGCAAGCAGCGCCGACACACTTAGAACACGCAGAACATTCTTGAGCTTCACCGATGTCCTCCGAAATGCTCTCGGAGAAGTATACACGCAAAAGAGCAGACACGCTTGAACTTCTCTGGCGCGAGTGGATGCCGCGCGAATCACTCAGGCTTTTCCTAAATCTATTTCGGTGCGCTGGGCTTCGCGTCTAAGGCGAAATAGACGCCCGTCGCAAGCACATGACCGGCCATGGCTCTCGTCATAGTTTCGTGCGAATTCAGACTGGTGTTACATCTAGAGCGTAAGAGTCGAATAAGTGGTCATGCAACACGGGCGAAGCGGTCGGAAGGGGCTGGGGCCGAATTACCCGATTTTCCAATCCCGAGATCACGACCAGGCTAATTTGCTTCGAGTAGCGCTACTCGTCCATTTGGTTGGATGAACGGGCTGGATGTTTGGGGTTTGTGAATTCGAGCAGTTCGATCGGCGCGCCATTCTCAACGATGAATGCAACGCGCACACCGTCGGATGGGCTGTTCGGAGGAATCAAGATTTCGCGGCCGGCAAGCTCGGAGGAGAGGTCGGTAACTTCAAACGCGACGTGTGCCACTCTCCGGACGAGATCGGGAACCGCCGCGTCCGCTTCGAAGCGCATCCATTCCACGCCGAATTCGCTTTTCTGGTGACTGACGACAAAGAGCTTCAAATGCTTCAAGTGGGTCTCCCCAGGCTTCGATTCGGTAGTGGGAATCCCGATGTGGTGATACCTGCGCATGTTTTTCCTCCGGGAGAATTGGCGCACAATTCTATTCTATTCGTGCCGCGTTTGAATCGCGCCGAGGCTTCCGAAAGCACTATCGGGCCGGGCTGAGTGGCACTTCCGGAACCGCTCAGATCGATTGGACAGGTAGTCAGAGGCTCGGAGAAGGTCCGTTGCAGTTCGTGCTCTGATGCCCGCTTTCGGGCACAACTTGACGGAAAACGCCTTGCCCGAGATGGACGCCATGCAGAGTGGATCTTTTGAATGTCCGAGAGCGAAATAGAAGCCGATGATGCCACTTAACGGGCTACTTCCTTAACCGGCGTTTCACGAGACTAATCCGCTTCGACCGGCCCTAAACTTTCTCTCCTGGACGCTATCGCTGATCGAGGTGAGGCAGCGGCAACGCCAGGCGAGCAGGCCGCGCTCGATCACTTACAAGCCGAGTACGAACGGGCATACGAAGTGATCGCTCGTGCACAGAATAGCTACGGATAATACCTGTTATCAGGCGGAGGGCAGGCTACCGAGTTGTATCCGTCCATAGCTCAATGCCCCGTACCGCGCGTTTCACAGGCACTGAGATTGTCGAGCGCGATCTAAGCGTCAGCGTCAGTTATTCTTGGGGGTGTGTCCCAGCGTTGGGCTAATAACCCCCGATATGCGCCCTTCCGACACAGATCTACCGTGGGTCACTAGGGGGCCGGGATTGAAGTTGAAATCCAGCGAGCCGGCATCACCGGAAATTGAGGAGGTGTTGACGGTGACGTCGTAGGTGATCACATCTGCCAATGCGAACGACATCATAGCCAGCAAGCCCAAGGCGGATCGCGCGAACAAGACAGCCGAAGTGATTGTACTTATGAAACGCGCCAAGGGCGCGACGCTGGCCGAGATCATGGCCACGACGGGGTGGCAGGCGCATAGGGTGCGGGGCTTCGTCAGCATTCTGGGCAGCAACGGTGGGGAGAAAATCGAATCCAAGAAGAACGACGCGGGTGAGCGCACTTACCGTGTCGCGAAGTAGCAGCAGCCTTCCCTTCTCGCAAGCGCCGCTTCCGGTCACACCGGCGGCGGCGTTTCTTGCTTGTGTAGGCCACATTGCTCAGCAAGTGACGTGACGGACCAGTAGCGTTTGGTATTGGGAGGAGCTATCGAATCCCAATATCACGTGGCTCAGGAGCACTCGTGACCGGGCGCGGGGAAATTCGTAGCTTTGCCAGTTTGGCTTGTGCGCATCTTGCGTTGGGACGAGATTCGCATGTGCCGCCCCGGGAGCACTCCCCCCGAGGCTTGGCTCAGGCCGTCCCGGTTTTTGCGCTCTTGGTGACATATCATAAAAAGAATAAGCCGATAGGACTGTGAGCGTGTCCCAGCGAGAAGAAATCAACGTTCGCCCCAGGCGAGGGGCGCTTCGGGGATGTGTTGTGCTGATCGGTCTATTGGCAGGGGTTGTTGCTTGCCTCAACGCTCAATCCTCTGCCGCCAAAGTGGATGCATTGCGCAGCCGAAAAGATTATGCCCTGCTCTTCGCCGGCAACCAATACGCGACTTGGCCTCCGTTGATCAATCCGATCCCGGATGCCAAGGCCGTCGCCGCCGAGCTCCAAAATGCTTATGGTTTCGCCACGGAAGTAGTGGAGAATCCGACGCGCGATCAGATCGTCGCCAAGTTGCGCGAGTACAGCCAGAAGACCTTCGGCGAGGGCGATCAGCTCCTCATTTTTTTTGCCGGGCACGGCTACTACGACGACGTTTTCCGGCAGGGCTATATCGTGGCACGCGATTCCCGCTTCGATGACGAGACGCGTGGCAGCTACGAGTCTTACGACGACCTGAGATCCATCGTCAACGCGATGCGCAGCAAGCACATCCTGCTGATCATGGACGCCTGCTACTCAGGCACGTTCGATCGCCGGGTGGGCGAAGCCGGCGCACGAGGGGAGGATTCGTACGCCAACCTCCGGTTGTCCGAACTTTTTGCGAACAAGATGAAGCTGGCGACGCGAAAATACGTGACGTCCGGCGGCAAGGACTATGTCCCAGACGGCGCGCCCGGCCATCATTCACCTTTTGTAGCGCATCTGCTGGAAGCCTTGAGGTCCTATGGAGGAAGCCAAGGATTTCTGACGTTCAACCAAATCCTCGCCTCCGTGGAGCAGGCCAGACCCGCGCCCTACTGGGGAGAATTCGGCGACAACGAGCCAGGAAGCGAGTTCTTCTTCATGGCCAAGAACCTCGCAAGTCCCAGCGTCGAGGCCACTCCGTCCGCCGATACGGCCCCTGCGGGTCCGAGTGGAAAGGGGCGGCCGGCCATCGCCGTCCTGGGCTTCACCGGCCTATCCAGTGAACCTGCCCAAGGCTGGATCTCCACAGCGTTATCGGAGTGGCTGACCAGCGAGCTTTCGGCTGGTGAGGTGCTAAGGGGAGTGCCGGGGGAAGCGGCAGCGCGGGCCGTGCAGGAGTTGGGTCTTGCACCCTCGCGCGGATATTCGAAAGAAACCCTGGAGCGCATCCACCGCCGTCTGGACGCCGATTACGTGGTGAGCGGCTCCTATTTGCATATTCCCGGCGGATCACAGAACAAACTGGCGATCAACGTTTGGATTCAGAGGACCTCGACCGGGGAGATTGTCGCCGCTGCGGATGGAAGCGGGGCGGAATCGGACATCACCGATCTGGCAAAACGGCTCGGAACAAGGCTGCGCGAAATGCTTCACTTGCCCGCTCCTTCGGACCAGGAATCGAAAGCTCTGCGCGCCTCCGAACCGGCGAACGCTGAAGTGTCGCGGCTGTACGCCGAAGGGCTGAACGATCTGCGGGCCTACAATCTCCTGGATGCCCGGGATCTGTTCCAACGGGCCGTCGCAGCCGCCCCGAACTTTGCGCCGGCGCACCAGGCGCTCGGGGAAGCCTGGTACAAGCTCGGCTACGATGACAACGCCAAGCAGGAGGCTTCACGCGCCATGGATCTGTCCGCCAACCTGTCTTCGGCGAAGCAAAGGGTGATTGAAGCCGAGTACCGGCGGTTGAACGCCGAATGGGATCGGGCAATCGACATTTACCGCTCGCTATGGACCATTTATCCAGACGAGCTGGACTACGCGCTGGAACTGGCCGCCGCCGAGACCGCGGGTGGCAAGCCGAAAGACGCCCTGTCTACAATCGATCAGGTTCGTGCGTCTTCCGCCGAAGCTGCGCGCGATCCGCGATTCGATCTTCAGGAGGCCATCGCGGCGGCGTCTCTCGCGGACCTGAAGCGGGAGGAGTCAGCCGCATTGAGGAGCGCCGATCGGGCTTCGCAGCAAGGGGCCTCGCTGCTTGCTTCGGAAGCTTACTGGCAGGAATGTAGCGCACTGCTAGGCCTGGGCGATCAAGCGGCCGCCGAAGCCGCCTGCCAGCGCGCCAGCACGGGTTCGGAAAATTCCGGCGGCCAGGAGGTCAAAGCGCGCAGCGTCACCGTGCTCGCTAGCATCCGGGAGCGCGAGGGACGGAACTCCGAAGCGATGGAACTGCGCCAGGAAGCCCTGAGCATCGCGGGCAAGATCGGCTCGCGCAAGGACATCACCGGAGCGCTGCTCAACCTTTCCAACCTGGAACTCGCCGAAGGAAAAGTGGACGAGGCGCAGCGCGGCTACGAAGAGGCGCTCAAGCTGGCGGCGGAAATCGGCGATCGGCAGCAGTCGCTGTCCGCCCAGTTGAATATTGGAGCGATCCTTTTCGGAAAGGGCGAGTACGCGGGCGCGCGGAAAATGTTCGATGAATCCAAGTTGGCCGCTACCGCGCTTGGCGATAAAGCGAATCTGGTGAACTCGGAGAGCAATCTGGCCGTGATTTGTTTCCAGCTTGGAGATTTGCCGGGGGCCGAAACAAACACCCGGGAGGCGCTAGCAGTGGCGCAGGGCGCAGGATTGCAACCGATGTATGCCGCTTCGCTCGGCACGCTGGGCGACATCCTGCTGGCTCGAAACAACCTCGCCGAAGCGCGAAGAGTTTACCAGGAGGGGCTCGACCTGTTCACTAGGTTCAACGATCAGGGGAACATCGCGCAGGCGCGTTTATCGCTGGCCGGGCTGTCGTTGGAAGAGGGAAACGCGTCCGCCGCCGAAACCCTGGCGAGCCAGGCGGCCGACGAGTTTCAGAAGGAAAAAGTCGTCGATCAGGAAGCCGCGGTTCGCGAAGTCCTGGCCCGGGCGTTGAGCGCGCAAAACAAGCTTGATCCAGCGCTCGAACAAATCAATACGGCGCGGAGCCTGATGCCGCAGGACCGCGCCATTCGGATCGCGATTGACGTCACCTACGCCCGGCTCCGTGCGCGGAACGGGGACGCCGCCGCGGCTCGCCAAATGCTGAGCGATTGTTTCGCTGAGGCGGCGCGGCTCAAAATGGCCGGTGTTCTGTTAGATATTCGGCTCGCGCAGGCGGAGGTGGAGAACAACGCAGTCGCTTCCTCGGCCAACGCGACGCTGGTGTTCCTGGAGCGCGACGCTAAGGCGAGCGGATACTTGCTAATTGCGCAAAGGGCGGCCCGCTTAGGTCAGCTTCACTGAACGCCTGCGGAGCACAAGAAATCCAACCAAAGCCAAGCCGAGGACCGGCCACAACCGTGGCTCCGGCACCGGCGCCACGTCTTCGGTCACAAAGAGAGCTAGCCCCTGGGCGGTTCCGGCCGGTACGGTGTTGGGAAGCTGAAATTCGACCTCGGTTCCCCCGTCGATGAGCTGCGGATTGCCGGATATCGTTTCCATGGCTACTACTGCACTGTTACTTTCGGCATTACTCACGCAATCTGTGACACCTGCGTCATTGATGCTGTCACAGCCCAGGACGCCGTAAGGTGTTACGCCCGGAAAAAGTGTGTCTAGATCCGTTACGGGTATGGTGACGTTGAACCCGGTCAGGGAAGCGTTGTTCGCATCTGAGAGCACATAGTAGTCATAGATGTAGCCCCCCGTGGTTGAGGTGGTCGGAATCACCGCTTCCTGAAAATCTACGCCATCGATCGTGACGTCTCCGATGATCTCCATCGTCTCGCCGACACCATACTGCGACGTGGACACAGAAATTTTCGCGGCCATGGCCGAGACGGCCGTAGAGGCTAACAGACAAGCAAGAGCACTGTTCCGAATTGTCAGCTTGACCAGTTGAATCATTTGAATAGAATCCTCCGCTCCGATATGGGTTTGAGTATTGTAAATCGCGCCTGTTGGAAAGTCTAGTACTTGACGGTACCAACGTCTTCTTAAGTGGTTTCACAACAATGATTTAACCGTTCATTGCCCGCGACACCTCCTTTTTTCGCATACCTCCGTGAGACCGCTGATCGCGGATCTCAAAAGGAGAGCGCATGAGACCGAGAGCGATTCCGTCGTTTCTTTTCGGGCTGGCACTGGCCGCTCTGGTATCCATCTCCGTTCCGCAGCTCATAGCCGTCGGGCTTTTGGTGCGCACCATGACGGATGTCCTCGGAATCATTGGAGGTCTTTTCTGACGTGGCTATAATCTCAAGAAGGTTTCACTATGTTCCCAACTGCCGACATCCCGGAATCCGAGGGTAGCCTCCTCGAAACTCTGAAGTCGCGTCCCGAGCGTCCCGAGGAATTTTTCGGTCTGCTCTATAACGAGCTCCGGCAAGTGGCCCGGGCCTACATGCGCCGGGAACGCGTGGATCATACTCTGCAAGCCACCGCTCTGGTGAACGAGGCGTATCTCCGGCTGTTCGACGGCCAGGCGTTCGACTGGGAAAACCGGAAGCATTTGTTTTCTACGGTGGCCAGAACCATGCGGCGCGTCCTAATGGACCACGCGCGGCGCCGCGGAGCCAAACGTCACGGTGGAGAGCTGCGCAGGATCGAATTGGACGAGCAAGGCCCGGCGATTTTCCGCGACCTGCCCGAGTTTCTCGCGCTCGGCGAAGCGCTCGACCGTCTGGCGTTACTGAACCCCCGCCAGGCTCAGGTGGTGGAACTGCATTCCTTCGCTGGACTGACGCAGGAAGAAATCGCGGAAATTCTGGCGGTCTCAGTAAAGACAGTCAAGAGGGACTGGCGTTTCGCCAAAGCCTGGCTGAAGACTGAAATGGGGGACCCGCAGGGATGACTCCCGAACTCCATTCCAAGCTCCAGCAGATCTTCGAACACGCCGTGGATCTCAGCGGACCCGAGCGCGCTCTGTATTTGGATCAGGCCTGCTCGAACGACCCCGGACTGCGACAGCGGGTCGATCAGCTTCTGGACGCCGACGACGACACTGTTACCGTCGCCGATCCGGCGCATGCCGCTCCTGCTAGTGGCGTTATGGAATGCCCGCAATGCGGACGCTGCTTTGAGACTCCCCAGGCCGTCTGTCCCGGCGACGGCGCGGCCCTGCAGTTCGCGTTCGCAGGGACTCAACTGATCGATGGAAAGTATTTCGTGGAGCGGCGTCTCGGCCGGGGCGGCATGGGGGCGGTCTATCTTGCGCAGCACCTCGGTCTGGAAAAGCACTTCGCTCTGAAACTGATCGCGCATGAGGGTGCGATCTCACCCGACTTTCGCGAGAGCTTTGAGAATGAAGCGCGCGCCCTCGGTCGTCTGCACCACCCGAACATCGTGGACGTAACCGACTACGGCGTCGATGCTCGCAGCGGTGGCCTGCCGTATCTGGTGATGGAGTACCTGCAGGGCAAAACTCTGAGCGAGGTGCTCAAGGAGCGCAAGGTCCTGCAGTTCCCGGAAGCCATTGGGCTTCTTCGCGCCATTGCGGACGCCGTGGACGTAGCGCACCAGATTAACATCGTGCACGGTGATCTCAAGCCCGCCAATCTGTTTCTCCCCCTGGAAGCCCACTCCCAAGCGCGGGTGAAAGTGCTCGACTTCGGCCTGGCGCGGCTGACCAATCCTATATCCGTCGAGCAAGACGCTGAGGCTACGGTGACCTCCGCCGGCGGTCTCTGCGGAACGCCGGCCTACATGGCGCCGGAGCTACTGCGCTCCGAGCGTGCAACGGCTGCCAGCGATCGCTTTGCCTTTGGCGCACTGATGTATGAACTGGTTACCGGCCGGACGCCATTCGGCCGGAGCCTGGGCAATGTGCAGGCGAATATCCGGAATCCGCCAGCAGCGCCTTCGGCACGGAACAGGTCGCTTCCCCCAGAAATCGACACGCCAATGCTGGTGCTGCTGGCCCCCGATCCCGCCGCACGGCCCGCGACCGCGTCCGCGGCGGTTTCCCGGGTAGCGCGGGCCTGGCTGAGCGCTGAGCAACGCAAGTGGCGTGCCCGGGAATGGCCCCGCCGGCTGATCTTCGCCGCCGCCATCGCCTGTTTCACAGCCATGCTTTCCGCGGCACTCATGCACCTTCGCTTCGCGCGCATCCTGGAGGGCCGAATTGCAGACCAGCGCTTCGCATGGGCGCCTTCGCGGCAGCCGGATCCCCGCTTGGTCCTGGTGTCCCTCGACGACAAGACCGTGGATGCGGACCAGCGCCCCTTGGCCAGCCGTGCCAGCGACTTTGCATCCATGATCGACCGCATTTTCAGTTCGGGCGCCAAAGCCCTCGCGATCGACATGCTGCTCCCTTCCGGCTGGAGCCAATCCCCGGAGTTTGCCAAAGCCGTCGCGTCCCACGCCGATCGCCTGGCGTTGGCGCTTTTTGCAACTCCCTCCGGTGGCCTCATTGGGACGGAGTGCCTGGGCCCGCTTACCGCTTATCTGCTTGGCCCGTCGAGATATCAAGATTTGTTCGGTCTTGTAAACCTGGAAGAAGACGAGGACCGCACTATTCGCCGCACGCGTTTGTTCTATTTAGACAACGCGGGCCAGCGTCGGTGGTCCTTTGCCGAACGGGCGGTGCAAGCCGCTTTCCCAACACGCGAGAGCGTTTCTTCCACCGCGGCGGTCTGGATCGACTATTCGGTGCGGCTCTCGCAACTACCATCCATTTCTTGGCAGGACGTACCCGCCCGCCTCACATCTACGCCGGCACTCTTTCGCGACCGCCTAGTGATCGCTGGGGCTGCGTTCTCCGGCAGCAGTGACCAACACCGTGTTCCACCCGCCGTGAGCGAGCAGTTGGTCCCGGGGGAATTCGTGCAGGCACTGATTACGAACACTCTCCTCGCCGGCAATCCCACTCGCGAGATTTCGTTGCTGGCGTGTCTTGTCGTGGCCGGACTGGCGTCGTTCGCGGCGGCCGCTTTTGCGCTCTGTTTCCCGCAATGCCGCGCGCGTGCCTTCCTTATTTCCGCCAGCCTGTTTTGTGTCTACGCCGGATTTGCGTTTTGGATTTTTCGTTTTAGCCGGACGATAGTCGCCGTCGCTGGGCCGGAACTAACGATTCTGTTGAGCATGCTGGCTGCTTTGGGTTTGAGTAGCGCTCTGAGCACCTATCCCGCGGTTGAGCCGTGATTCTGGAGGTATCGATGGGTCGACTATGTGTGAGGAACCGCTGGTTGGCGTTCGTCTTGCTAACCGGACCGCTCTACGCCCAATGCTGCAAAAACTCGGTCGCCGTGATCGGGTCCCTTTCTGGCAAGGCCGAAGTACATACCGCCGGCAGCCATGAGAGAAAGGCCGCTGCGGCTTTGGACTGGCTTACTGATGGCGACACGCTGGAAATGGCGGCGCGATCGCGGGCCGTCGTGATCCTGGAGAACGGGCATCGCTACGAATTGAGAGGAGGCGCGAAGATCACGATTACCACCCACGCCGTGCCGAAGATCACGGGCACGGTGCGCGAGTTGCCTCCGCTTCCTCCGATCCCCCAGCCAGTTCCGATCGCGGCCGCCTCTGCACCAACCCCAGCCGCAGTACGAATTCGCGGGGGATTCGAAATGACCGGGCTTTACCCCAGGGCCGGCACGGTGGCTCTTCCGGGCAAAGCGATGTTCCGGTACGACGCCGTTCCCCAGGCAACCGGGTACCGTATGAATCTCGAAGATGAGGCAGGCGATGTGGTGTGGAATGTGATGACGGATGCCACGAATATCTCCATTCCCAGCGGGACTCTCGAAGCGGGAGCGCATTATTCCTGGCGCGTGCGCGCCCTGCGTTCGGGAATAGAGATCGGCGCCGGCGCCGAAGAGTTCACTACGCTCTCGGCCGTAGACAGCCTGAAACGCGATCAGTTTGCGGAGGCCGTCCTAGCCATCGGCGATGATCAGGCGACGCCGGCGCTCCTTGCCGATGTGGACCTGCGGCTGGGCTTGATGGCTGAGGCGTGCGACGAACTGAACGCCGCGATCCGACGGAAACCCGAGGATGCTACTCTGAGGCGCTTAGCGCAACCTTGTAATGACGGCTATTACCGAAGCACACGCGCGTATTGAGCGAGCATGTGCGGAGGCGGAGAGGTGTCTGTCGGCGTTGGAGGCGCAACTCACAAAGACACCGATGGCGCCCCGACGCACGCTTGCAGGTTACGGAGGGCGCTCGGTCGGCGAAATTCGAGCTTGCGTACCTCCCGACCTGGCGCTTCGTCTATTCCACTGCCGTCGCAACTCGGCGGCCTCAGCGTTACAGTGCAGGACAGTAGCAATCAGACCGCATCATGCTCCATGGTGTTTGTCTCAACTGCGCAGGCGAGCTGTGCAATCGCGGACGACGTCGCGCCCGGACCGGCGATCCGTAGGTAGCGATTTACGCGGGAGTCCCAAATAGGGTATTGATTGGGCTTGTGCCAACTACAATATTTGCTCGCGAAGGAGTAGAAGGTCAGTTGTTTTTCGGAACTGGCTACCGTAACTCTTGCAATCAGATCCACGACCTCGGGTTGGCAATCGTCGTTTGCCAACGCTGAATCGATTTCTGTCGCATGCTGAAAAACGTGACGCGCGACGTCGTGGACGGCGAGGTTACCCGTTGTCGCACCCTCTCACCAGCGTCGATTCGAAATTAGCGAATGAAATGCGTTCAGCCCGAATCGGCGTAGAAGAACTTGCTCTCCGATTGGGCATCGGCCGACTTGCCGTTTACGCAATGCTTAAGAAGGGAATAAAAGCGACCGGAGACTTGCCGGGGGCTAGCTCAAACGACGTGACCTGACCGGGAACTCTTAGGTTCGGCGCCGCACGCCAACAAAAAACGCCGTCACGCATCGGTGCCGCCGGCGCCCGGAACCATCGGGGCGCCATGCTAACATTCTTGACGTGCACGTGTTCGGCCTCGTCCATATTGCTTGGCTGAGCGCCATCGGGCTGGTTTCCTGCCTACTAGTGATTGGTTTGCGGCGGAGCCTGATATCGGACCGGCATGTGCGGATTATCCTTGCGTGTATCATCGCGGCGGGTGAGTTCCAACGCTACTATCACGACGGGATTTCGTTTCCGGGGAACTTACCGATCCAGCTTTGCAACCTTACTGCCTGGGCGGCGGTGTGGGCGTGTTGGACCTTATCTCCATTGGCGATTGAGATTGTCTACTTCCTGGGAGTTGTCGGCGCAGGATCGGCGCTCATGTCGCCGGACATGGGTTCGGATTGGCCCCCCAGGTTTTTCATCACGCACGGCTCCATCGTGATCGTTGCGATCGCTCTTGTTTACGGACGCCACATGTTATTCCGAACTGCCGCCGTTTGGCGTGTGTGGGCGATCGGCCTGACGTACTTAGGCTTCATTTGGTCGTTCAACTTGCGCTTTGGGACCAATTACTTCTATATCGGCAGAAAGCCGGCAACGCCGTCCTTGCTTGACCTCATGGGTCCCTATCCGGATTGGGTATTCGTCGCAGCTTTATTCGCGTTGGGATTGTTTTGGCTGCTCTGGCTTCCTATACGCCAGCGGCAGGAACCGGGTGCTTGCGTTCCGGTGCAAAACGAGGCGCAGGCATAAGTGCTGTATAGCTATTGGCAAATCACTCGGATTTTTGGCATTGTCGGCATTGCCGCTGCTGCTGCGTTCTTGTGCCGTCATTACCGTTGCGCTGCCACTCCAGTTCGGATGGTGGTCGCGCTCGCCCTGGTCAGCTTCGAATTGGAAAGATTCTTTAGCGTGAGCATACGATTTCCCGATCGTGTGCCGTTGTTCTTGTGCAATATAAGTACCTGGGCCGCTGTCGTGGCCTGTCTCACGTTGAACTCCCTGGCCGTCGAGTTCTTGTACTTCATAGGACTCAGCGCGGCCACCATGACTCTTCTTACACCGGATATGGGATCGCTCTGGCCGGATGCTTTTTTCTTGAATCACGGCGGGATCGTGACGGCCGCAGCCGTTTTGGTTTTTGGCGGAATTGTTCGATTACGCCCCGGCGCTCCACTACGAGCGTTTTCGATGGGAATGACTTACTTCGCTTGCGGCGCAATTTTCGACTGGCGCTTCGGGACCAACTATTCCTATATGATGCACAAGCCGCCCCGAGCCTCTATGCTGGACTACTTCGGTCCGTGGCCGCTGTATTGGCTTCCCTCCACTCTCATCCTGATTTGTCTGGTGTGGCTCTTGCATCGCGTCGCGCTTGGAGCGGCTATTCGCGGCGCAGGATCACCAGGGGTTTTTGGCGTAACAACTGAAATGCCGGCAGCCATGCGGCGCTCCACACCAGCAAGGGCGCCACTATTATCGACCCGGCTACGGCGCGCCACGAGAGCCCTATTTCCGCATGATGGAACAGTGCGGTGAGGATGGCGCTGTTCAATCCGCAGCCCAGAAGACTGCCGATGAACCCGGCTAAGAGGCCGGTTGCACCAAACTCCAGGCTGTAAATTGTAAGCATCGTGCCGCGCCGTGCGCCGAGCGCAGACAGAACGGCGATCTCGCGTGAGCGGGCCGTGCGAGAGGTGGCCACCACCGCGATCAGAATGAGCAGCCCTCCCATTGCCGCCGACCAGGCGATCAAGCGCACCAAGGTCATAGCGTCATCGGTCACGCCACGAATGGTCGACTCAATTTCCGCCGCGCTGACCGCCGCCAGAGTTGGGAAGCGTTCATGGATAGCGTTCCGCACGGCGTCGATCGCGTGGGGACGAACGCGGACCGCGGCCAGTTGGATCAGACTCGCTTGCGGCAGCGCGCGGCACTCTACCACAAAGGTGAACCAGAACCTTTCTTGCGGCAGCGGATGATGAATCGCGCTCACGGTGGTACGAAAGGTTCCATCGCGGGTTTCGAATTCGAGATCCGATCCGACGTGCGCGCCGATACGCGCTGCCAGATCGTCCGCAAGGATTGCGCCGGACAGCGAGTCGGCGGTGCAGCGGCCCAGGTACCGGGCATCTTCGATGGCCACCCCGTTGACGCGAGCCAGCCGCAACCAGGTTTGAGTTTGCATTTCCACCTTTTCGACGCCGGGCTGCCTTTGGAGAAACGTGCGGACGGTCTCACGATAAGAATTGTCGAAATCGGCGACCAGCAGGTTCGCGTCGGAGTAAGGTAGCGCGGCGGAAACAGCCTGAATGACTGCGCCACTGCTCTCGAAGGTTGCGGTGATCGTCATCATTCCCAACGCTACACAAACGATAGAGATCGAGGACCGGTTTCCGGACCGGCAGAGTCCGGCAAGAGCGTGCTTTAGCATGGGCGTGCGATGCCACAGATGAATCGAGCGCCGCACCAATTGCAGGGCGCCGGTACTGATCGCCCACGCCACACCAGCGCTGGACGCCAAGGCTGCAACCAGGAACAGCGCCGGCTTCCAGGCTTCAATCATTCCATACGCGATTCCTTGAGCGGCCGCCAATGCGATCGCCGCTGCAGCCGTGAACGTCGCGACGGTTCGCCCATCGAGAGGCCGCAATGGGGAAGTATCGCGCCGCAGGACGGCTAGCGGGCTTAGCCGGCCCAGCGCCTCGGCAGGCCCGGCCAACACTGGCGCCGTGATCGCCACGGCCGCCAGGGTAACTTGCAGAACCGCATCGCCGTTCCAGATTCCGGCCCGCGGAAGGACTAAGTATCTTCCCGCCAGGGAGAGCAGTAGTCCCTTCATCGCCCAGCCCAGTGGAATCCCGATCATCAGCCCTCCCCCAAGCATCGCCGCGGTTTCGAATAGGAACACCCAAGCCATCCGCGACGTGCTCGCTCCCAAGATCCGCAGAATCGCCAGCGACTCCATGCGCTGCTCCAGATTCAAGCGAACCGCGGTGGCCACGCCGACTGCCCCGAGTGCCAGAGCAAGGAAGGCGGCAACGCTCACGAAGGAGATCACCAGCTCCACGCGCGCCACCTCCGGAGCCGCGGCTTCGCGATAATCAAACACACGTCCTTCTGGAACCAGTGCCTGAAGCCAGCCGCGCAAGTCTTTCGCATTCCGTCGGACCGGAAGGCGCAACAAAATGCGATTCGTCAATGAATTGCCGGCAGCGGAGGCTGCAATTCTTTCAAAGCCCGCCTTTGATAGCACGCATTTTGGACCCCAGTTGAACACGCCACCGTATCGTTCCGGCTCAACCGCGATGACCGCCGCAATGACGAACCGTTTCCCGGCAACCGTAATGTGATCGCCAACCTTCGCGTGTAGCCGTTCAAGCACATGGTCGGAAACCACCACCCGGTCAGCGCCCAGCGCGCCGGCGAGCGTACCCGGCGGATCGAGAGTGGGAGCGCCATAGAAGGGATAAACAGTCGGGTCCACCACCTTGACTTCCACCAAGACCGGATTTGGCCACTGGTCGTAGGAGGCCACAGTCAGTGTCCAGGTGACTATCGTCCAGTCGACGCCTTGGCGGCGGAGTCCGTCCAGGGCTGCAATCTGCTTGTCGCTGATAGGCTCTGTGGTGTCCACCGCCAGATCGCCGGCCAGCCATACGCGGGAATCGCGTCCCAAGGACCGCCGGGCTACCACTGCCGCGCCGTAAACACCCGCCACGCTCGCGATGCTGACCGACATCGCGCACACGATGAAGGCGGCCCTAAGCCGCGAGCGGCGCAGATCGCGCCACGCAAGCCGGGCCGGGATGCGCCAGGAGTTCCACGCCATGCGATCCACGATCATAGCGCGCTAGCCTGTTAGATTGATGCGAACCGAGATCGTCGGAATGTTCGCGTTGGCAGCTTGCGCTGTCGCCCAACCGGCGATCCGTCAGAACGGAGTGATCAATTCGGCAAGCCGGATTCCCCCGGCGCTTGCTGGGGGCTCCATTGCGCGCGGCGCGCTGTTCACAATCTACGGGGTTCGATTTGGCTCGCTGGCTCAGGTCCGGGTAACCGTGTCCGCCGGTGCAAGCTCCCTCGAGGCACGAATTCTTTCCACGAGCGCGGAGCGAATCGACGCGGAAATGCCGCAATCGGCGCCGCTAGGCGACGCTGCGATCACCGTAACGGTGGCGGGCATCTCCTCCAAACCATTTCCCATCGAGATCGCCGCCGAGAATCCAGGATTGTTTAGCCGAAACGGTCTTGGATGGGGACCGGGGCGCATCGAGAATATCGGTTCCGGCGGACGTTCTGACAATTCGATCTCCAATCCCGCACAAGCGCGGCAGAGAGTGGCACTTTTCGGCACCGGATTTGGAAATGCGGCCAGCATTACGGTGGTGGTTGGCGGCCGCGCAATGCAGATTGCGCGACACGGTGCGCGCCAGGGCACGGAGCAAATCGACTTTCCAATTCCCAGGGATGTTCCAGAAGGATGTTACGTCCCGGTCTATGTGCTGGCGTCCCCGGCGCGTGCCAGCAATGTGGTGACGATTTCGATCCGCGACGGTGCGGGGCCCTGCCGTCAGGGTGCGGTGCCCCTCTTCGACGCAGGCACGATCGGTGTCGCCGTGGTCACCCGAACCAGTATCCGGATGAAAGACGAAAATGCCGATTCGGTTAATGACGAAGCGGCGTTAACGTTCGCAATGGGCGATCAACCTGCGCCGTCGCCGCTCCTGTTGCTTCCTCCGCCGGGAACGTGCACCGCGTACACCGGCAGTTTGCAGGACGACGCCGCGCTTCCCAATTCAATCTCCGCCGGGCTGGCCTCCTTGATGGCGGGCCGCGGCCTGGATGCCGGTGCGCAATTTACAATCCGCGGCGCCGGACAAAGTAGACAGGTGATTCAGGTAAACGGCGTTCCAGGCTACTATCGCGGACGGCTCGGACAAAGCGGGCCGAATGCGAGCCGGCGGGCCCCGCCCTTGTTCCTCCATGCGGGAGAATTCAATCTCGCTGGCTTGGGCGGAAAGGATGTCGGGCCCTTCGACGCCGGTTTCTCCATGCCGCCTTCGTTTGAATGGAGCAATCGCGATGCGCTCGGCACGATTGACCGTGGGCTTCCGCTCGCGCTGCGCTGGCGGGATACGGCTCGCGGTGGGCTGATCGTGATTCTGGCCACAAACGTGGACCAAATCTCCACCGCCAGCGGCACAAGTCTGTGTGTGGCGGACGCCGCCGCGGGCCGGTTCACGATTCCGCCCGCGATTCTAGCGAACCTGCCGCCATCGAAAGAAATGCCTGGGGTCCGTTACGACCGGTTGGTGCTCTCCTCGATCGCGGCACGTCCGGCCGCCATCCACGCATCGGGAGTGCGGAATGGCGCCGTCGTCGCGCTGTACACGATCGGGAGTTTCGTTCGGTATCGCTAATTCACTGGATCGTGATCAGCGTTCCCGATGGCGTGGTCTGCCCGCCATACGCGGCCTGGATCGGGTTATCGCCACCCGCGGCCGAGGACGGAACCACCACATTGAACTGATAGAGCCCGGGTGAGATAAGGCCGGCGAAAGTCAATGTTGCGGACGTTCCGCCAATCGTGACGTCGGGAAGCGCCGGAAGACTGCCAGACTGGGTCACAGATCCGCTGACAACCGGAACCGTGGTGGAACCGAATCCGTTTGCATAAACCAAAATCGTTTCACCCGGCTTAGCGGGCGTCGAAGCTCCGGGATAGAGACTCGTAGGTCCAATGAGACTTCCGTTTGCGTGCGTAGCCGCTATATATGGGCCTCCGTTAAACAGGAAAAAAGATTCCGACAACGTTTGGGCTTGCACGCTGAATTCGCCAGTCGCTCCGTTGTTATTCACTTGGACCGAAACCACCCCGGGGGCGAGATCGGGAGGCGTCAATATATTGATTTGATCGCCGCTGATATAGTATACGAACGCTTTTTCCCCGTTCATTGTCACGCTCACGCCATCTAAAGCTGTTGGCAACTGATTGTTCACAAAGTCGGAACTTTGCCAGGCACGCGTATCTGGCGCGAGCCCTGAGCCCGTCAATACCACCCAGGTGTTAGGCGCGACGATCGGGACGCCGCTCTCGGCGTTTACCACTGCGGCTATACCCGGCACGCCCGGTAGAAGCCCCGAGAATGTAGCTATGAAGGCATCGCCCTTGGCCCACCCAGTAAATTGGTCGATCCCACCGTAGGTTTTCTGCGCGGCATTCAACGTGACTGGAAAGTTGTAGGAGATCGTGAATCCACCGATGTGCGCGGCCCCGAAGCTATCGAGCGCTATCCCCATCGCACCGTCATCGAATCTTCCTCCAAAGTAGCTGCTATAGATCAGCGCGGTGGCTTGCGGATTCACAACTGAGAGGAAGGCATCCCCATAGTCGAAATAACTGCCGCCAGGTTGCCCGCCGTCACCAGCCCACTTAGGCTGAAGCGCATTCGCTGTGACAGGGAAATTCGTAGAGTCGGAAAACCCGGTGACGTACGCGTTGCCGGCACTATCGATGGCAATTCCGGTCCCACCGTCGTTCGCATTGCCTCCCAGGTAGCTCATATAAAGGAGTGCCGTGCCGGTTGGATTCAGTTTGGCGACATAAGCGTCTCCAACCAACTGCTCAATGGTGTATGGAAGAATACCATACCCACCATAGGCGGGCTGAAACGCGCCGGCCGAGGTCTGCCAGTTGGGAGTGCTGGTTGATCCTGTAAGGTACGCGTTGCCCGCTGCGTCGATCGCCAGGGAAGTAACATTGTCGTCGCCATAACCTCCGAAATACGTGGAGTACACCAGCGCGGTACCGCTCGGATTGAGTTTCGTGATGAAACCGTCTCCAAAGATGAAAAACTCATTCTGTTGTTCGCTTCCCCCGAACGTCCTTTGATACGCCCCGGTTGTGGTGGGGAAGTTGGTTGATATCGTATAACCGCCGATGTACACATTGTTCGTGGCATCTACCGCAATCGCGAGCGCGACATCGTCGAGAGTACCGCCGACATAGGTCGAAAAGATTAGCTGCGAGCCGGTTGGATTAAGCTTCGTCACAAACGCGTCTCCGGGATCGAGAAGGGGAAGGTTGCAGCAGCTCTTGAGCGGCTCTCCCCCCACGCCAGCCAAGCGAGGTTGGTAGGCCCCGGACGTAACCGGAAACTGGTACGATCGCGTTCCACCGGCGACATATGCATTGCCCGCGCTATCGATCGCGATTGCGGCGCCAAAATCGTCTGCCTCCCCGCCTAGGTACGTGGAATAAATCAACGCGCTGCCGGTGGGATCCAACTTGGCAACGAAGGCATCCCCGAAGACAAGAATCGCCTGACCACCCGACCCGGCGAAATGGGGCTGAAAAGGAGTTCCCGCCGTCGGAAAATCTGTAGATGTTGTGCACCCTGTAATATAGGCGTTTCCGGCAGCGTCCACCGCCACGGCGCTGGCAGTATCGTCGGCAGTCCCTCCTAAGTACGTCAAATAAACCAGCGCGCCGGTGGGGCTGAACTTTGCAAGCATGGCATCCCCTTTCATATAGCTCGACGTTTCACCCGCAAAGTTGGGCTGAACCACGCCAGGAGTAGTCGGCAAATTCATGGTGGTGGTGTTTCCCACGACATAAACATTGCCGCTGCCATCTACGGCGATTCCCCTGACTCCTTCATTACGGTTGCCGCCCAGGAAGGTGGAGTAGCTCAGAGCTGGATCGATGACCAACTGATGATTGCGATCATATGCCGCTACGTGAAACCGAGCCTCGTTCTTGCTTACGACAAAGCTCCCGGCGACCGGGATTCGTCTTGCATCGATGTCCTGATAGATTTCGGGCCGCTTCCAGCAAATCTGACCCGGGCCGGTCCCAATGATCAGATCGCCCGCGGCATCCACCCGCAGGCCCTGCTCACCGCTGAATTCCAGGCGAATCGAGTTCGGATCGGCGTGCGGGGCGACGATGAAATCGTACTCCAGCCGTCCGCCTTCGCCATGAAAGACCAGATCGATACCGGCGTATACATGGCTCGATCGGATACGCCCATAGCCGGTCACGCCGGTCTTCCAATTCTTGTTCCCTAGAAAATAGTTCACCGCACCGGGCAGGCGATCGAGCGCTTCCATTCGCGCACCCGAATTGGCGCCCCGCAGGGCCATTCGCAGGCTTCCCACAGGGGTCTGGAGCCAGCTTTCGGTGGGCCGAAGAATCAGGTTGAAGCTGCCCCCATGAGCGACGTAAGTCACATCGTGCGCCCCAAAGTCACTCCGGTTTTCCTCAAATCGAAGGGGCAAACTAGATAGGAGTTGACCGGGCGGGGTCGATGCCATCGCACCACTGATTAGCAGCGCAGACGACCAGGAGAGCAGAATGAACCGCTTCAAAATCTAACCTCCAAGGACGGAATCTGGCACGAGATTAACACACCACAAACCGAGCGAACACCGGCCACCGTCTTGCGTCACGATGGTCTTGCAAGACTGAAGCTTACAAGACTCCGAGCTAAGATTTGAGAGAGGTTTTTCTTAGCAATGAGAGTGCGCCCATTCGCAATCTTCCTACTGGCGCTCCTGGTCGACGTCGCCAATTTACAGGCACAAACAGATGTGGGGAGCCTCTCCGGCCTTGTCACCGATCCTGCGTCAGCGGCCGTCAGCGGCGCCACTATCCGTCTGAGCAGCCGGGCCACGGGCGCAATCCGGGAAGCCACCACGGACGAATTCGGTTATTACAATATTCAAGCCCTCCCCGTCGGTCAATATGAGATTAGTGTCGAGCAGCCTGGCTTTAGCCGGACCACTGCCTCGATGACCATAGATCCAGCGGAGAAAGGCCGCCTCGACATTCAGTTGAGCGTCGGAGCCAGCAGCACGGTTGTGGAGGTGCAGGCTTCAGTCGGGTTGCTTTCTCACGATGACGCTTCCCTCGGTACCGTCGTAGAAAATTCCGTAATTGAGAATACGCCGCTACTGATGCGCAGTTGGGACGACCTGATTCGCTTGGTCCCCGGAGTCCAACAGAGTCGATTTACCGAACAAGCGGGCGCTACCGCGTCCGGGCGCACGGGCGACTTCCAGGTGAACGGGGTGCACTCGCTGCAGAATGATTTCCTTCTGGACGGAATCGACGACAATACCTTTTCAGAGAACGTCCAAGAGCTGAGCACCGAAGGCACGCGCCCATCCGTTGATGTCATTCAGGAATTCAAGGTCATCACCAATCCCTACTCGGCCGAATACGGCCGGAGCCCAGGAGCGGCGGTTGACGTGGCTACCAAGAGCGGCAGCAACCAGGTACACGGCCTACTGTTCGAGTACCTGCGTAATCGGATCTTCGATGCGAATGATTTCTTCTCCAACCAGTCCGGCCTGCCGCGCCCCGAATACATTCAGAACCAATTCGGAGGAAACGCGGGCGCACCTATCGTACGTAACAAGCTATTCGGGTTTTTCGATTACGAGGGAACGCGCATCCGCCAGGGCGTCACCCGCATATCCACGGTCCCTCTGCCCAATGAACGGGTCGGTGACTTTAGTCCCGCGGCCGCGGCGGCTAACGGGATCAAATACCCCACTCTTGTCGATCCGTCCACGGGCATGCCGTTTCCGAACAACGTTATCCCAGCTTCGGCGATCGATCCCTACGGGCTGAAGCTTCTCAACCTTTTCCCGGAGCCCAATCTTCCAGGAGAGCTGAATAACTATGCGCGAACCGGCGCGCTGCTTGACGATGACGACACCATCGATGCCCGTGTGGACTGGAACGCCAGCGAAAAAGATCTGGTCTTCTTTCGTTACACCGGATCCTCGCGGAATCTCATTGTGCCGGGTAACTACGCCGGATTGGCGGACGGCACCGACACTTCCGCCTGGGGCAACTCTACTCTCAAGTCCTACAACGCGGCGATCGGCTGGACTCGCGTGTTCACGCCCAGTTTGGTAGACGAACTGCGCCTGGGGTTTTCCCGGAATACGGCGATCGACGTCCAGCTCCCCTTCAATCTTGCGCCGGCCGGCCAATACGTTCCGGGCATTCCGGACATTCCGTCCACAGGCGGTGGATTGCCGGCCATTACATTTGCAAACTATACCTTCTTGGGTTCGCCGGACTATCTGCCGAAGCAACAGAACCCGCAGGAGTATCAACTCGTCAACACGCTCTCCTGGAGCCATGGCGCCCATACCACTAAGTTCGGTGTCGACGTCATCGCGCCCATGCGCAACATCTTCCAGGACGAAGCTGACGTCCATGGAGATTTGCAATTCAGCGGCCAATACACCGGCTTGCCCTATGCCGACGCTCTTGTCGGTTATGTTCAAGGCGCTACTCTATCGAGTAACTACATCGTAGACCAGCGCATCCAGATGTACTCGGGTTTTGTTCAGGATGATTGGAAAGTCACTTCGAAGCTCACCTTGAGTCTCGGTCTTCGCTACGACTTTGCAACCCCGCAGTATACCGGCAACAACAAGCTCGAAAATTTCAATACAGCCGGCGGCGGTTCACTCGAATTTGCCACCTCTGGATCCTTGGCCGACCGCTCGCTTGTTCAAATAAACAAGACTAACTTTGCGCCGCGCCTTGGGCTCGCCTATTCTCCTTGGGGCAAAACCGTTATCCGCGCCGGTTACGGTATTTACTATCTCCTGCTTGAACGGTTCGGCAGCGAAGACCAGCTCGCGCTTAATCCTCCCAACCTTGTGCAGACGACTGCGTCCATGCCGATCACTTCCAAAGAGCCGGTGTTCCTGCTGCAGAAGGGGTTTCCAGCTAGTTGGCTGAATCCAGCCGATATCAATTACAGACTGACACATATTCACGCCATCCCACCTAACTCGGATACTCCTTATGTCCAGGAGTGGAGCTTCGGTATCCAGCAGGACCTGGGCGCACAGACGGTGCTGAGCGTGGATTACGTCGGATCCAAATCCACTCATCTCGACTACCTCACCGACCTCAATCAGCTCATCAACGGCGCCGAACCCTATCCAAAATTCGGTTACCTGGAGTCGCAATTCGCGGAAGGCAATGCCAGCTATAACGGACTGGTGACGTCTCTCAAGCGACGCTTCAGCATGGGCCTCTCTTTCATCGTGGCTTACACGTGGTCTAAGAGCATCGACGACACGCCTGAGGAACTGGAAAATAACTCCGGCGGATCCCAAGACGGCTACAATCAGGAGGCTTGGCGTGGGCCCAGCGATTTCGATTATCCCCAGCGGGTTGTTGCCAGCTATGTATTAGAGCTCCCTTTCGGTAAAGGTAAGCCGTGGATCACTAGCCGCGTCGGCTCCCTCATTCTGGGCGGGTGGCGCACTTCAGGAATCTACACTTTCGCCAGCGGACGGCCTTTCACCGTGGATTCTGGAAGTTCCTATTCGACGGCCATCGATTACTATGGCGCGGCTACCGCAGTCCCGAACGTAATCGGCACGCCCGAAATCATCGGCAACGTGAACTGTTGGTTCTATGCATCCAACAATAAAGCTTGCACTGCCATCGCGCCCCATGGCACGAACGCATTCGCGGAGCAGCGGCTTGGCCAATTCGGTAAGGCCGGGCGCAACATCCTGCGCGGACCGCATACCAACGTCTTTGACTTCGCCCTCATGCGCGACTTCTTGATTGTCGAACGCGCTTCGCTGGAGGCGCGTTGGGAGGTGTTTAACCTCGCCAACACACCTCAATTCGGACAGCCGAATAATAATTTGAGCTCGGGCGCGGTTGGAAGCATCACGACTCTAGCCAGCGATGCCCGGATCATGCAGTTCGCACTGCGCTTGTCCTTCTGAAGCGGGTACACGGCCTGAAGCGGGTACACGTCCGATCCTCCTCCTGCAAGAATAGCTACTCTTTGCGGGCTGCTCAGTGACTGGAGATGGTGCAGGTTGGTGTTCGCGTTCAATACGCCCCGGGGGCCGGGCTCGATCCAGCCCGGCGAGTACTGGTTCTGAGAGCTCGTGGAATCAATTCCGATGATCTCGTGAAGCTCGCCCGTGCACACAGCCTGCACACAAATCCCAATTGGTCTCGCTTCAAGCATTCTCCGAGTGCTGGACGACTCTCCCTAAGCGGAACGGCAGACGGCGCCATCGTCGGATTTGAATCGCGCCTGCGCGACATTAAGCCACTTCATCTGACCCGCGAATGGAA
>JASHQT010000571.1 GCA_030039005.1 Bryobacteraceae bacterium | reverse complement strand
CCGACGATGGTCTGATCAAGGGAGGCTAGCAGCACTGCCAGCAGGAGCCCCGTCATGGTGGCATAGGTTTGCCGGCGCGTGAGCCGGATGAGGCCGGACGTATGAAATATAGGCGCGGCTGCGGCGTCCGGCGTTCCTACGGGGGCAGGCATTCCTAATGTTATCCTTTTTCGGGCGGCGATTTCTTTTTCGGCCATCGACCGTCAGGCCGCTTTGCCGTAGGATTGATTCAGATCCGGGAGAGCTGATGTGAGAGGCGATGAAGAGGGTGGTTTCGTGGTGTGTCCAGCTCGTGCTAGTGTTCCTCAGCCCGACGATCGCTTTCGCAATTCTGGAAAGCGCGCACGGTGGTCCTGACACCGTGCTCTCTCAACTTCTCGGGTATACGTTCCTCGCGGTCGTGAGCGTCAGTTTAGCCCTTGTTGTATCGAGGCTAAATCGGGGTTGCGCCAAGGAAGGCGCCTGGATATGGGTACTGCCCGTCGTCGTCGTTATCTGGGGACGCATCACCGACAGTTACGACTTTGTGAATAATTATCTTCTGATAACTCGACCAGGGGACGGCGAGGCAGGCCTGGGGGAATTTTTCTTTACATGGCCGGCTTGGAGTTGCTCTTGGTACTCAGTAGCAATGTGGTGGCGTCTCCGTCAGAAACAACGAAGCGACGGCGATCATTCAATTCTTAGCGGACCGACCGGCGATGCCCACTAGCGATCCCTACCTGCGCGCGGCGATCGAACAGGCGCGCAAAAGCTTGGCGGAGGGCGGCATTCCGATCGGATCGGTGCTGGTGCATGAGGGCCAGATCATCGGGCGCGGGCACAACTGCCGCGTGCAGACGGGCAGCGCGATCGATCATGGCGAGATGAATTGCCTGCGCAACGCCGGACGATTACCGGCGCGCGTTTATCGCAACAGCACGATCTATTCGACGCTTTCGCCGTGCCCGATGTGCAGCGGCGCGATCGTGCTGTACAAGATCCCGCGTGTGGTGGTGGGCGAGAACAAAACATTCATGGGCGCCGAGGATTACATGCGCAGCCAAGGGATTCAGGTGGACGTGGTGCAGGAGGAGGAATGCATTCAGATGATGAGGGACTTCATTCGGATAAATCCGGCGTTGTGGAATGAGGATATCGGCGTCTGAGGGGCCGGGATCGGGGGCTGGGGATTGGGGAACAGGCACATTGGAGTTTGAGATGACCACGGTGCAGATGCTGAATCGGGCGTTGATGCATGAGCTGATCGAGCGCGCGAAGGGGTCGCCAAGGTTGCGAGTGAATCACAATTTTCACGGGTCGATGGAAGAGAATCCGCACCGGTTTTTGAATGTGATGGTGAAAGGGACGTACATCGCGCCGCATCGCCATCTGGACCCGCCCAAGGCTGAGGCCTTTTTGGTATTGGAAGGCGAAGTCGCGTTCTTTGTCTTCGACGATTCCGGGCGCGTGGTGCGGACGGAAGTGGTGGGGCGCGATCCCGTCGGCATCGATCTCGCGCCGGGCGTCTGGCACACGCTTGCGCCAGTGTCCGAGCACGCGGTCTGCTACGAAGTGAAGCCGGGGCCGTATTTGGCGTCGACGGATAAAGATTTTGCGCCGTGGGCGCCGCGGGAGGGCGACCCTCGTGCGCCGGAGTATTTAGCGGGCTTGTTGGCGCTGATCAAAAGTTGAGGTGCTTGATCAAGTCGACGAGCGCGTGCAGGCCAGCCGAGGCGAAGATGCTGGAGCTTTTCTCGTAAACTTTGCCGTAAGCGACGCCCGCGATGGTGGCGAGGATCATGTAACGCCAGTTGGGCAGCGGTTGGGGACCGTTGTCGAGGTGCGCGCATCCGAAGATGAACGCGGCGAGGAGCAGCGTCCAAACGTTGGTGCCCAGGCGCTGCGCGATCGAGTTTTGGATCAGCGCGCGGAACAGGATTTCTTCGGGGAGCGCGGTGGCGGCGAGAATGATCACGTATTGCGAGGCGATCTGTAGGGGCGAGCGTTGTGCGGGCCAGTGAAACGGCGGCAGGAATCCGATGGCGCGGCCGAGCAAGATCAGGACCGGTGCGCAGGCGGCGAAGCCGAGCAGCAAGTTGACGAGATCGCGCGGGGTTCGCGGCAGATTGTATTTCATGTCCGGGAGCCGGCGGAACAGCAGGAAGATCGCCAGACCGAGGAGGATCGCGACGCCATAGGCGGCCATGTGCAGAGGGCCTTGCGCGCGGCGCGGCACCCATTGCCGACCGAGCGAGAATTCGAGCGGGAGCCAGAGCAGGACGATGATAAGAAAGTCGGCCCATGTTGGCGGCGGCGTGTGGCGGACGAAGTAGGCGCACGTGACCGGTAGGGTTGCGTACGCGAAAATCAGAGCTGACAAGGGGTAGCTGAAACTTCCGAGAAGCAGGGACAGAACCAGGAAGAGGGCGGACAGCAGGACCGGTACGACGAAGATCAGAGCCGGACGCCGCTCGAAAGCTCGTTGAAGACATCTCTGCAGCCCCGTGCACAGCAAGCCCAAAATGGCGCCCAACAGGATCGCGAGAAGAATCGCGAGCATCGCACCATAGTACCGTCCTGGCTCAGAACGCTATGTGGTAACTTCAACCGCATGTCCATCGATGCGTCCATCCTCAATGAAGTGGAGCACCTGCGCGAGCTCAAGCCCAACGAGCGAACGGCGCTGGCCGAAAAGATCGACCTCCTGCGCTACTCACCGGGCGAGAACGTATTCCAGTTCGGCGATCCGGGCAATGCGATGTACATCGTGCGCTCGGGCGAGGTCGAGATTTTCGTCAAGAACGATCAGGGCGAGAAGATCGTGCTAGAAACGTCGCGGCCGGGCGATATTTTCGGCGAAATCTCGTTGCTCGACGGAGGGTCACGCACGGCCTGGGTGGTGGCGCTGAGCGAAGCAGAAGTGCTGCGGCTGGATCGCGAGCATTTCGAAGATTACGTCCGCCAATACCCTCCCGCGGCGTTGAATCTGCTGAGCGTCGCCGCCCGCCGGTTGCGCAAGAGCGACGAGATGATTCGCCGCACGGTGACACGCAACGCCAACGACGTGGCCGAGGAACAAGGGACCGTGCTCACGCGCGTGGCCGATGCGGTTCCTTCGTTCACGGGCAGCATCGGATCGCTGGCCTTTCACGCGCTATTTCTGGGCGGCTGGATCGCGATGAATCTCAGCGTGATCGGGCATCTGAAAGCGTTCGATCCCTATCCGTTCGAGTTTCTCTCCGTGATCGTTTCGCTCGAAGCGATCTTCCTCACTTTGTTCGTGCTCACCAGCCAAAACCGGCAGCGCGCGCGGGACCGCATCCGGTCGGACATCGAATTCGAATCCAGCCTCAACACCGAAACCAAGATCGCTTTTCTGCACGAGAAAATCGATAAGCTGGCCGAGAGCCAGTACTCGCTGCTGGTAAACACCGCGAAGCTGTTGGAGCGGCGGGGCTAGCCGGAAGTAAAAACCGCGGATCGCAGCACAAAGCCCAATCGCGCGCCGCCGCGCGAAACGATGTACGGGTTGCGAACGCGCATCTGGAGAATCGTAGGAACGCCGGTTTTCAGCCACGCGACAGGGACCGTGCGCCGGTACACAATCTCGCCGTCCCGCGCGAAACGCGCTTGATCGAGCAAGTGGCCGTTGACGTAGAAATCGATCAACAATGGGCCAGTCTGCTTCAGCGCCTCGGCCGGAATGTAGAAGTGCTCGCGGAATACATTGTGCTGAATCGACGACAGCCGAAATTGCAGCTCCGGCTGGTCGAGCGTCCAATAGCCGTCGGCCGCCGAACCGGATGCGAGCACGTCTTTGACGATGTAATGGCGAGCGGCCGGCGTTCCAGCCAGCATGCATTCTGACCAACCGGCGCTGTGCACCACGGCCTTCAACAAATGAAGCTGGATGCTGAGAGCGGCATCAGTATTGTCGAGCTCCACATAGCGGCCGTTTTCGAAATCGAGGACATAATCGTAATGCGGGAGTTGATCGAGCGGGATGCGCTGTTCGGGCCGGCCGTTCAACTGCGTGATGAAGAGATTGGGGTCGCGGTAATAGAGATGCAATAGAAAATACATGTACCAGTCGTCATCGAGCGGCGTGTGAACGAACAGGAGCATGGCGCCATGCGGCAACGTGGGATAAGCCTGCGAAAACTGATCCAGAGCCTTCTTGTACGGCGAGAACCAGGCGCGCGGCGCGGGCGGGGCGTAATGATAATCGATGAACACCATCGCCAGCGCCGTCGCGGCGAAAAGCGCGCTCGAGGCTGCGCGGGGCGACGGGCCTTTCGAAAAGAAGCCGGTCAAGGTTGCCTTCAGCCGCGCGAGGAAGGCCGCCGCGGCGAGTGCCAACCCGGCTAATGGCAGGTAGAGAACGAATCCGAGCCGCGTGGCAATGAACGCCACCGGCAGAAGGGCGATCCAAAAGAACAGCAGGCCGAACCACACTACGCGGCTGCGTGCCCAAAGCGCGATCGCGATCAGAACAGCGCAGAAAATCGCGATCTCAGCAGGACTCAGCGGATTGACTCCATAGTGCGCGGACGGGTTGTTGCGATAGATGACGTACGCCAGATACGTCCCCGTTTCTTCGACCCAACGCGACAGCGTATAGCTCGGACCATAGCCTTGGAGGTGAGCGATGCCGCCACTGGCGAATCTGGCCGGAAGCCAGGCCAACACGCAGAGAGCGACGAACAGCGCGGTTCGCGCCTCGCGAATGGACCATCGTGCGATGGCGCGCACGCCGCGGAAATCGGGCGGATGGAAAATCAATTCATAGGTTAAGAGAATCGCGGGCAGGGTCGCGGCCATTTCCTTCGAATCGAGCGCGAGAATCTGGCAGGCGAGCACGCCCAGCGTCCGCCGGAGTCCCGGTAAGCGATTTTGCGTTCGCGGCTGCAAGTAGATGATGAGAGCCGAACTGAAAAAGAGAAAGCAGAAGACGTCGTACATCGCGCCCGCGCTGTAATAGAGGCTGGCGAGTTTGCCATGAAACGCGAAGAGCAACAGCGCGATTCCGGCGATTTCGCGTGATCCGCTGAGCCGTTTGAATAACAGGTAGGCGATTCC
>JASHQT010000570.1 GCA_030039005.1 Bryobacteraceae bacterium | reverse complement strand
CAGCAAATTGGCCATGGGATCTAAAAAAGTAAAGGTATTGAGCTGGCCCTCCGAGGCTTCGAAGAGATTTTCGATCGCCGAGCGTTCTCCGTCGGTCAGTCCCGTGTATCCTAGCTGCCATTGGACTTTCTGCCACCCCGGATCGCTCATCCGTATTGTAAAACCGCTCGGAAGCTGGTTGGCAACCGTTCGCATATCCACGCTCCGGGTTACCGGAAACTGCGAGACCGCCCCGGTTGTTAGCTGTGGATAGTAAAGCATGTTAGTTGCCGTTCTCCAACACAATTAGCACCGTCTCGCCACTCCATTCGCCGGCTAGCGCGGCTTCCATGCTGTCACTTGCCAGGCTGCAACTTGTGTAAGTCGTGCCGTCCCACGGGTCGGTGAAAGAGAAGTTCTGCTCGCGACCATCCAGGGAGACGAAGAAGTCTTCTAGGGTCTGAAGCTCCGCCTGGTCCAATAAGCTAAGTTGGATAGCCCATTGATGAATCGGCGCAGGGTAACTCCGGAAACGTTGTTCCGATCCATCAAGAAATTGCAAAGCGACGGTCGAATACTGGACTCCCCGCTGCGCTGGATACTGCATCACCGCACCGGTCTTCAATAACGGAAAAGTACTCATCGTTATAGTTCGGCGATCACGTCATTCAACGAACTCGAGTTCAGAATGGCCTGTTTCACGGCCATCGCGATATCGTCGCTATGATCGAGGAACGATTGGCTGTCCATCGCACTCACCTGTACTGTGATCTGCGTCGAACTTCCGACTGCCGCCCGCGGCTGGCCCGTGCCCCCATAGCTGACAGGCATCACTTGACCAGGTGCGCTGGCCGTCACGCCCGCTTCGGATTCCACCGGCGAAGGCAGCATATAGGGGGGCTCTACCGCCAGCGTCTGTCCGCCGCCGCCCCCAAACAGGCTCAGCAATCCCCCCACCAGCGGCGACACGCTACTCAGGCCGCCGCCCAAGAAACTCGACACAGCGCCTTCCACCGTTCCTGCCGTGGAGCTGCCGCCGGACTTTGCGGAAGTATTCTGTGTAACCGCCTGCGTGTTGTCTTGCAATGCACTAGTCGCTGCTTGCTGCGCCGACGTTAAATTGGTAATTTGTTCCGCCAGCGACGAAAGTTCGTCAGTCACTTCGGAACTGCCGCCCGCTGCCCCAATATTTCCGAGTGAACCAGTTGTACCGGCTCCACCGCCCGCGCCCCCGCTTGTGGATGCGGCCAGTTGGCCGAGTAAATCGCCACGGGAAGGGCTGGTCAGACTGCTTGTCGGTAGCAGATCTTCCCACTTATTGCTGGCCATCGTTACCTTCCGCTCTCAACTCGTTCTCCAGGATAAAAATCGCGTGTACCAGGCGCGCAGGTAGGTCGAACACATTCTGGGCGCCAAATAGCTTCCAGGCGTTGTATTCCTCCAGCAAAGCGGTGCTGTCCGGCGTCACGTATGAATTCGGACACGTGCCAAGCGTCGTGCGCCCTCGCGCCCAGACAATCGACGTACCTCCGGAAGCGTCGCTCGCGAGCCATCCGCATCGTCGTTTTTTCTCCAAGCCGCTCTTCCTGCAAACCCCGCAACTCCACGCGGCCTGGCTGCTTGACCTAAAGTGGAGCGCGACAATCAGTTTTTTATTTCTATTTCACTCAACCCGCACTGCGATTTCACCGCCCGAACGATCTCTCTTACTAACTCCTCGGGCCCTTTCTCGATCAGCCGTTCGCAGTCCGCAAGCTGCCCGTCGATCGTCATTCCGTGAACGCTTACTAACCCCCATCGCAGGTACATGGCATCGATTTCCTGCGCCAAAATACCGGCCTCAATTTTCTCTTGAACCCGCTCCCCGGCCTCCAGGAACTCGGCCCGGCGGCTGAGTTCCCGCACCTTCCGGCTAAGTTCCATGCGCCGCCCGAACGAAATGCGATGGATCACAAACGTGACGCCCAGCGCGGACGTGGATTCGATCGACACCGTGCTCTCGTATTGCAGTGTCCCGTTTCCTGAGTTCGAATCGCCTTCCCTTGCCGTACTACCCAAACGCGACATAAATCTCATCGTTCACGCTTCCTTGTGCGCGGCAGCTGGGAAACTGCCACTGTAGTCGCTTGTCGAAATCGTCGAAGGCCGGCACCTCTGGAATTACGCTCTGCATGTAAATGCCGAATAACTCGCCCTGCTGCTGGCCAAGCTGCATCATGATACTGATGGGCGACCGCTGTCGCGCTGCCTGATAGAGAGCCGCCGTCGCGGCGTCGTCCATCTCATACAACGTAAACTGCATAGAAACGTTTCGTTGCCCCGGAGCAATCGCCAGCGGAAGAATCGCGCCATACTCGCGGGCGCGCAGCTCCAGGTTGTTGGTGAATGTAATCGTCGCAGCCGTCAAAGTGAAGAACTCTGTCGGCGAGCTGCCCAGCCAAACCTCACCTAAGTTCCCCGCGACAATCGAATAACTGATCGGCGACACGGCTGGCTCCGCGGGAAAGCTCGATAATGCGAACTGTCCCGCCTGAAAGCTTGCGCTATCCACTAAGTCCTGCGCCTGCCCGCTGAAATCGAACTCTTGGAAATCCCCGTTCACTTTGATGGACAGTGTGTCGACAGCCATTCCTCCCAGAATCCTCTGCACGGCCGTTCCAGGACTCCAATAATCGTAGAACGTGACGCTCGGAAGGCTCTCTGCGGGCACATACGTCGCTGTTGGCCCCGTCTGCGCACTTGGTAGCGGCGCCGCGCTGAACGCCGCGTTGATCTGCACCGTATTGGCGTTCACCACCACCGTAACGAAGCGTATTTCTCCGCCGCTCGTCACCGCCGCACCCGGGGCCAGACCATGGGGCGCTGCGAACGTCAGAGTTGTCGAGTTGCTCGTACTCGCAATCGTTCCGCCTGCCGATTGCGACGGCGTCCCGCCAAAACACGCCTGAAACAGCGGACCATGCGGCGGCAGAGTCGTCGGATCGCTCCAATTCGACATATAGGTCTTCAGTCCAAAGCTCGTCTGGATTCGCAGGCCGCTTGGATTTCCGGCAAACGTCCTCGAGCCGGTCTTATCGGCCCGTTGCACCTTCTCAATCTGCTGCTTGGTCGTCAGCTTCACCGCGGGAATTCGATTGTTCGCGGTAATGGCCGCCGCGGTTCCGTAGCTTTGCTCTAGCGCCACGTAGAATCGATTGTCATTCGAAAGAATGTACGACATAGAAAGAATCTAACGATTATCCGGCGCTGATCTCCAGAACCAATGCGACCTTGGCGATTTGCAGAAAATTCCGTCCACCGTGTTTCACGCCGCCAAAGGTCACGTCATATCCGCCATCGAAAAACACCCCGTCCCCCCAATCCCCCCGGCTCTCGTTCAAAACCTCCGTCATCGCATCCACGTATGCTTGCAGGTTGGTTTCGATCTGCTCGATGCGGTCCTGTGATACTCGCATTTCCACCGTCATCTGAGCCTCGCCGGAAAACGCTCTAAACTTCTCCCGATTTTCGTTGAGCACGCGACTGCAATACACGTAAACCAGCGGGTACTTGCTGGCTGTACTTTGCTCTGCTAATTCCGGCGCCACATTCTGCGCAATAATCTGTTCCGGTGTAATCGCCGCGAGCGCCACGCCTTGCTGCACCAACGCCTCTACCGCCGCGGGTAAACCATCATCGGCCGCTAACACGCTCATCACCTTTTGCGTGCTCGTTTCGGCGATTTGCAGCATCGGTTACCCTCTTTCGATTACGCGATGGTCCACAACGAACCAGCTCGGCCTCTGACCGTCCCCCGGCGCTGCCCCTGTGGACAGTCCGCCGTTCAGTGTCCAAGTTCCGCCAGTTGGGAGAGTCGCTGGATTTTGTAGGGTCGCACTCTCGGGCGACGTTCCTACATAAACGTTCCAGCCCGTCACGCTCTCTGGCGGCAGTCCTACGCTCACCTCGAGTTGTTGGCCGTCTGTTGTGGTCAACTCGGCCAAATCGCTCGGTGCGCCCTCATGCCCCGCGGCGTTGACCCATGTTACGGCAACATAGTAAGTGCCGCCGGCGCCTGCTCCTATTACACTCGATAGCGCCGGCAAGGGTGCCTTCGGCACCGGATCGGGAACTAACCCCACACCGATCTGAAAATATGTTCCCTCGCTTCCCTTCGCGAGTTTTTCGTATTCCTGCCACTTGCCTTGATAGCGGTCGTTAAGCTGATTATTGTAAGCGTCCCGGTACACGAAAGCGAGCGACTTATAAACGTGCCATTGCCGCAAAGGGCCGGTAACCACTACGTCCTTCACCTCTCGTTCGCGCCTGTCTCCCAACCACGGATCTCGCACGTATGGTCGCCGCAACAAGAACAGAAGCAACTCGTTCGCCAGTTCCTGCTGTGCCAGCGACATCTTCGCGCCTAGGTCGATGCCCTCGACACTGGCGACACTAAGGATGTCGTTCTCGTATTTTTGCAGGTCCTTCGCATCGCTGATAGGACCATCGTGAAACAGAGCCATCTGTGCAGCCGTCCGCCTACCGCTTCTCGGCTCGCGTCGCGCTCTTCATCGCTCGCAGGTCAGCCTCCGAGACCACTGTGACTTGCACCTTTTCAGCGATCATCCGTTGTTGCGCCTCCTCTAGCGCCTTGCGGGCCGCGGCGTGGAATTTTCCCGTCTGTTCAGCTGTCGCTAAGTGAGCATGTCCTTCCAGGATCAATCGCGCTGCGTTGCTCCGCGAAACCTCCGTCAGTTGGCCCGCGCGCCCCCCATCCGGCGTCTCCTCGCTCACCACCACCACGTGAGGCTCCACAATCTCCTGTTCGATCTTCCGCAGCTTTTGAAAAAACACTCGTAGATCCATGTCGCTCCTTGCCCGCATCGCGGACGGACCCCGCCAGGCCCGTCCGCCTCCGCCTTCAGCCCCCCTTTGCCTAGCTGTTGACCTGTACCCCGAACGCGTTCTGAAGGACCGCCGTTCCGTAAAGGACATCCACCGTGAATTGCTGGCCCAGCATGTTCGGCTGGTAGCTCATCACCACGCGAATCCCGAAATTCCCCATCTCCGCGTATTCTGCGATCGCCCCGGTACCGGGTAACGGCTGCGGCAGCCTACGAATCACGAGTCCGATTGCGTCCCGCCCGAACGCCAGGTTGTGCGTGTTTACCGGACTGCTGCCTGTCTTCGGAACAAGCTGCGATCGAAAGACGAAAAAGTCCTTGATCTTCCCCACCGTGCCGTCCACCAGCGCCCGCAGCCCCGCATCGCCCGCCGAGTAATATTCGCTAAAGCGCGGAATCTGTCGCATGGCTGAGTAACTCACCGGATCCACCACTAGATACTTACTCGCCGAAGCTGGCATCTTCGCCTGAAACAGTGTTGTCTCCGCTTGATCCACCACCGCTTCCGTAATCGTCACCCCAGCCGTCCCGACCGCCGTATTCGCACTGAACTGTGAATACAGGTTCAATATGTCGGACTCGATCCGCTCCGCGATCGCCACCACTGCCGGCTGCATGTATAACTTCAAAAGGTCCGGCACTGCCAGCACCTTCGTGACGTCCGGGATCTGAAACGTTGCTTCCACGTGCGAGTTCAGCACGATCTGGGCATTTCCTAGGTTCGGATTCTGCGGCTGAACTGTGCCGCCCTCCGCGATGTTATTGGCCACCAGGGTCGGCGGTATCGGTACGTTTACCGTGTCGCCCGCGTGCGCCAGTGTAGGTTCATAGTCCCGATTGACTAAGTTGCCCATCACTAGGTTGCTCACCAGGGCCGGCAACGCGTCTACCGCAACTAACTTGACAATTGCATTCGCTACATTCGCTGATGTAATGGTTCCCATGAAGCTCTCCTTGTTTTCCTCCTCTATTTATGCGGGCACGCGTCTATTTGAGGCGCCGGCCCAGCCTCTGCTTCTCACAAGCCCCGCAGTGTTTGACTGGCGACCCGCGAGACCTCCTGCCGGACTTTCTCCAGCTCCTCCGCGCTCATTCCCGGCCGAATTTTGTCCAGGCTGACCCCGCTCGCGCTCGGCAGCCCCTTCGTTCCTGACCCCATCCCTGATCCCCCGGCGATGCGCGCCGGCAATAGCTCCGGATTCTCCTGCACGAACTGCTTCAGGTAATCGCGCAGCGGCAGCTCCTGCGCTCCGCTTCGCGCCACTAAGTCGCCATCCTCGCTTCGATGAACCTCGTCTTTCACCGCTCGATACGCCAGATCTACCTTCGCCACCCCCAGTTGCTGTAGCTCCGCCCGAATCGAAGCGTTCCGCTCCGCCTCCTCGGCCTTTTGCCGGCTTCGCTGATTCTCTTGAACCAGGTCGTTCACACGCTTTTCCAAATCCTCGCGCCTCTTGCGCTCATCGAGCAGCTCGGCCTTGTACGCCGGCTCGGCCTTCACTTGTTCGGCCTGAACGAACTCTTCAATTACGCCGCGGATCAAGGACCGCAGCTCGGTACCATCAGCTCTTGTTTCTTCTTCCATACGTCTCCTGCAATGCCTCGCTCCCACCCGCCTCAATCTTGTTCTGCATCGATCTCGCGTCCGATCCGGTCTTTCACCTCTTGCCGCACGTCGCACAAGAACTGGTACGCCAGCTTTTTGAATACCTGCCTCTTCAAAGTCGGCGATTCCATCCCCAAGCTGAGCAGCCGCTGCGCGTCCTCCACCTCGGTCCCGAAGTCTCCGATGTCGAACTCGTCCATGCCCGAAACGTCGATGCTCAGACCGTCCTCTCGTGCCGTATCCACCGCTCGCAACACCCGCTTCATCGCTTCCTTCACTGCATCGCCATACGCCCGCAACACTTCCTGCGTGATCGCGTAGTCCCGCTGCTTACTCACTCCCGATTGCTTCGTATTCCCCGACAACGGCCCGCCGGCGTGGCTGACGTAGCACACCCGGTAAATCTCTTCCTGCAAACGCGTCAAATTGTCGGCCGCGATCTGATATACGTTTCCCTGAGGCTCCGTCCATCCGAATCGGTCTTGCGGGCCGAGCTGAATGTAGTACGACTCGCCCATCACTTGGTCCCAGTCCCGCTCCGAATACACCACCGGCATCGCGAACAGCCCCATCGTCAGCGCCCACCCCAGCGCATTCGACTTATTGAAATGCTCCAGTTGGAGCGAAGCCGCTTTGTTCAATAGCCACAAGCCATCGGATACGCAAAGCTCCACCACGGGCACTCGCGATAGCCTCGCCAGCCCGTGCCGCCCTTCGGCCACCAGCCGCACCGGCTCTCTGATCCCGCCGTCTTCCGTTTGCTCGTAGACGCGATACGTTTCTCGGTCGTAATAAACCCATCGCGTCTGCTTGCTCCAACCGGCGTCCTCGAGCTTGTCCTTACGCAAGCTCTCGGTTCGAAGCACGATCCATTGGAAGGCTCCGTATTCGTCGTAACTCCAATTAATCAGTTCATCCGCCGGATAACTTACTAAGTAGGCCCGCGAGGCGCCCTGCTCATCTTCTTCCGCCCGGTTAGTGCCCGGTTTATCGAACCGCGGAAAATCGATTAAGATGTAGCTCTTGCCCGAGACCAGGGCCTCCACAAACTGCCGTCGAAAAAACTCCGTAAGGCTCGTGCCCTTCAAGTCGCAGTCCTCCGTGAACGCACTGAAGAACTTCTTCGACCGCTCGCTGTTGCCCTCGAAGTTTAAGTACGGCTCTCTCCGGAACAGCGTCGCTGTGTACCAATCCACGATCGATCCGACGTAATTCTCGTAGAAACAACGGCTCAGCCTCTCCACGAATACGTCGCCCGGCTCCTTCTGCCGCCTCACCAGGTACTGATTCGCATTCCCGATGAATTGCGCGCCCCCCGCATAGAGATCGCGATACTGTCGCCACATGCCCCTCTTTGCGGCGTATTCGGGATGCTCCCGCGCGATCTCCGGAACCCCGTTGGCTGTGTTCATCCCTTCATCTTTCGCCAGCTGCTAAAGCAGCCTTCTCTGTTGCTCGCCAAATTTCACTCCCGGACGGAATTCCTGCCAAATCAGGTAACCGAGCGCGTCTGACAAATGCGTCCTCCGCGGGTCCCGTTCTTTGTCGATCACGCTCGTATCGGGCTTGTAAGTCACCTCTTCGAAATCCGCCACTAATCCTCGACAACGTGGGTCGACGAAGACCCGCACGTCTCCGGCCGCCGAGAGCAGCTTCGCGTTCACCAACGCGATTCGTTCGCGAACACTTGGATTGCTCGCCGGCACCCGGAATCTCACGTTTCGGTACGCCGTCCGGTGAAAAAACTCCTTGACGATCTGATAATCCGTCGTTCCCGCTGTCTGCAGCCGTTGCCCGGTTGCGTCCCCGTAAATCACCACTCCCGCCGGGTGCTGCGGATAACGTCCATGAAACTCCTCGCATGCTTGTAAGGTGCTCGCCCGGCTTAGCACCAGTTCATCCAACACTCGAATTTCCTCGCCCCTCTTCTGCGCCACAATCGAACACATCGGATCGACGTTGAAGTCCAATGCCCAGAACAGCGGCAGCGTCGTATCCACCGCCACGTCTCCAACGTTCCGGTTCCGATCGAACGCCGGATAAACCACGCCCGCCTGAACGTTCAGGTACTCGCCTAATGCTTCCTGTTCGAAGAAGCGCGGATCGTAGCTTTCGCGTAGCCGCTCGTAGAAGTCCGGCACCTTATCGAGAACATGTCTGTTCTCGAAGGGTGTCGCGACCACCACCTCATAACCCGCCACGGCGTTCCGCATGAACCTTCGGTAAACCCAGTCGAATCCTTTGGGCGTCCACACGCCGAATCCGCATAACCGAGCCGCGCGCGGGTCGCGCAGACGGCCCTCCAATCTCAACCACGCTTCTTCGGCCGTGTAAGTAAGTTCGTCTAATCCGAACCAGGCCAGATTCGTTCCTCGTAGCCGTTCGAAGTCATCCACGGCTCGAAAGTAAATCTTCGATCGCGTGTCCTTCATTACTAAGAAAGACTCTGACTTGTTCAGCTCGTGCCGGATCCTGTTATCCTCTAGTACTTCCAGAAAGCTCGTTAACGTGGCATCCCGCAACATCGGATAAGTCGGCGCGCCAATTAATCCTTGCCTGCCAGGGTTTAAGTAACTTAGCCGAATTGCCTCTTGACATAACGCCTGGCTCTTTCCCGATCCAATCGGCCCGGAGAACCCCTTGAATCTCGCCGCCGAGGCGTGAAACTTACGTTGTGAAGGAAGGGGCACATAGTCTATTTCAATTCGCAGCCTTTCTCCGCTGGATCTTTCCACGTAACGATGATCTCCCTGGGCTGCTCCTCTTCCTCCAGTTCCCGTTCGAGTTGCAACAGCCGAATGAAGTCCCCCAGCGTGACTTTGTTCTCCTCAACATTCAGCCGCTTCTCCACGTCCGCCAGTAGTTTTGCGATGCGCTCTCTTCGCGATCCCATGGCATGACTCGGCTGCACCTGCCTTTGCCCCGCTTGGAGCCTCCGCTTTGCCGTGCCCATCTGGATTCCAAAAAAATCGGGCGCCTCCGTTTCCGGAAGCGCCCGCAAGCAACTCTCTCCTGCACCAACTCTAACAACCGCTACCTGGCTCTACACCCAACGCTCCCCTAACCGTCTGAAAATGCTTCGCCGATTTCCGAATCTTTTTTGTCACCTTACTCTATGCACATGCACGCGCCTCTCGCGCCTCTTACGCTGTCCTGATTTGCGCCACCGCCTCTAAGCCCCGGTCCCGGATCTCCACTTCGCGAATGCGAAACTTTTGCACCTTACCCGTCACCGTCATCGGAAACGACTCCACGAACCGGATATATTGCGGCACCTTGAAATAGGCGATCCTTCCCCGGCAGAAATCCCGAATCTCCTCCTCCCCCACCGGCTCCTTCAACCGAATCCACGCCGCGATCGTTTCCCCTAGCCTGCGATCCGGAATCCCCACCACCTGCACCTCTGCAATCTTTGGATGCGTATGCAAAAACTCTTCCACCTCGCGTGGATACACATTCTCGCCGCCCCGGATGATCATGTCGCTTGCGCGCCCCGTGATCCGAATACACTCGTCGTGATCCATCGTCGCTAGGTCGCCGGTGTGCAGCCAACCATCCTCATCGATCGCGCGCCGCGTCGCCTCAGGCTCCTGGTCGTAGCCCTTCATCACTAGGTAGCCGCGCGCACACAATTCCCCCTGCTCTCCCACCGGCGTCGTCTCGCCGATCGCCGATACAATCTTGACTTCCGTGTTCGGGCACGCCTGTCCCACGGTGGAGACGCGCCTCTCTAGGCAATCGCCTACCGCCGACATGGTGATGAGCGGCGAGGTTTCCGTCTGTCCGTACGCCACTACCATGCCTTCGCAATACATCTCGCTCACCACGTGCTTCATGATTTCCACCGGACAAGGCGCGCCGGCCATAATTCCCGTGCGTAATGACCTCAAGTCAAACGTTGGAAACTCCGGATGCTCCAATTCCGCAATGAACATCGTCGGCACCCCGTAGACGATCGTTGTACGCTCCTCCTCAATCGCCCGAAGCGTTTCGAGTGCATCGAAACTTGCCGCCGGCAGGATCATCGCAGCCCCGCTTACAACCGAAACCAACGTTCCGATCACACACCCAAAACAGTGATACAGCGGCACGGGAACCACAATCCTGTCCCGTTGGTCGATCCTCAATGACTCCACGATGATCGCCGCGTTATTGAGTAGATTCCGATGAGTAAGTAGCACCCCCTTCGGCGATCCTGTCGTGCCGGAAGTGTACTGTATATTAGTAACTTCGTCTGCCCTCTGCTGCCGAACCGCAGTATCTATCCCTTGCCCCAGCATTCTCGCCCAATCCTCACTGCCAAGGTAGACGACATGCTCCAGCGGCAAACTCTGCCCCGCCCTCGCCTCCTCCAGAATCGCGCCATAATCGGACCGCCTGTCCTTCTCCCAAAGAAACAGCGCCTTCATTCCCGACTTACGCAAGACAAACCCCAGTTCGTTCGCCCGATACGCCGGATTAACGTTCACCAGCACCGCGCCCACCCGCGCGCACGCCAGGTGCAACTGCACCCATTCCACGCAGTTCGTCGACCACACTCCCACGCGATCCTGCGCCTCGACCCCCAGGCCCGCCAGCCCCCGCGCCGTCCGCTCCGCTGCCGCGGCCAACTCCGCAAACGTCAGCCTTGCGCCTTGATGTCGCGCCACCAGAGCTTCCCGGTCTGGAAAGCGCCTCGCGGTCTGTTCAAACACCTGCCAGACGCTGCTCTCGATGAACGGCGCGTCTGGTCCCCGTGAATAACTCAACATGGACGTTATCACCCTCCAAATCTTGCGTTTCAGTGTATAACATGTCGTCGAATCCCTCTCGCCCGCCCTCTAACGAAGACTAAACCCGGCACCGGCATCGCGCCACGGCCTTCCCCCAGCCCGTGTAAAGCTCCTCCCGCTCATCCGCGCTCATCCTCGGCTCAAAAACCCGATCTGCCTTCCAAAACTCTCCAAGCTCATTCAGGCTTCTGAAAAATCCCGCCGCCAACCCCGCCAGATACGCCGCGCCCAGCGCCGTCGTCTCCACATCCGTCGGCCGCACGATCCGCTTTCCCAGAATGTCAGCCTGAAATTGCATCAGGAAATCGTTGGCCGCCGCGCCGCCATCCACACGCAATTCTTGGAGAGCTTCTCCGCAATCTGCCTCCATGGCTTCCACCAGGTCGCGCGTCTGATAGGCGATCGCTTCGAGCGCCGCGCGCGCCAGCTCCGCCCGTCCTGTAGCCGCTGTCACGCCGCAGATCGTCCCGCGCGCCTCCGCATCCCAGTGCGGTGCTCCCAACCCCGTAAGTGCCGGAACAAAATACACGCCGCCCGTTCCTGCTACCGACCCCGCCAGCGCCTCGCTCTCCGCCGCGCTCCCTATGATTCCCAGCTTGTCACGCAGCCACTGGATCGCCGCCCCCGCGATGAACACCGCACCCTCCAGCGCATACTGCGCCCTTCCCAACGATGCCGCGCGCGTCTCGAGCAGCCTATGTTTTGAGAACGGCCGCCGCTCCCCGCTGTGCATCAATGCAAAACATCCCGTCCCATACGTATTTTTTGCAAGCCCCTTCCCGAAACAAGCCTGCCCGAACAGCGCCGCTTGTTGATCTCCCGCGATTCCCGCGATCGGAATCTCGGCCCCCAGGTGCTCTCCCGCCGCTACTCCCACCACGCCGCTCGAACCCACAATTTTAGGGAGCATCGCACGCGGCACTTGAAACAGATCCAGCATCTCCTCATCCCACTCGCCCGTCTCCAGGTTCATGAGCATCGTCCGCGATGCATTCGAATAATCCGTCACGTGGACCGCGCCCTTCGTCAGTTTCCATACCAGCCAGGTATCCACTGTTCCAAAGAGAAGTTCACCGTCCCGCGCCTTCCGCCGCGCGTCCGGCACATGCTCCAAAATCCACTGGAGCTTGCTCGCCGAAAAGTACGCGTCTACTTCCAGGCCCGTCTTTCTCCGAATTCGCTGCCCCCACTCACCCGTCGCCAGTTCCGCGCACGCTCGCGCCGTCCGCCGGCACTGCCACAAGATCGCCGGCGCCACCGCCTTCCCGTTCTTGCGTTCCCAAACAATGGTGGTTTCCCGTTGGTTTGTGATTCCCAACGCCGCGATCGCCCCCGGCCCGATCCCCGTGCATCGCAACACTCGCCGCGCCGCCTCTAATTGGAACCGCCAGATTTCTTCGGCGTCCTGTTCCACCCAACCCGGCTGCGGATAGCCCGACGCCACCGCGCGGCTCTCCATTCCTAGGCGCTCCCCGCGTTCTCCGTAGACGGCCGCCCGCGCACTCGTCGTCCCCTCATCCAGCGACAGCACAAACTGCACTCTGGCATTATAGTGAGTGCATGTTCTTCCGTCGCGAGAAGATTCACGAACCCACTTTCACCGAGCGTTTGGATGGTCTGCGCAAGCTCGGTTTCAGCACCAGCCCCGCCGGTTCCGGCAAAGCGCAGGTCCTCCGCGATGGCATCGGCGCCATCATCGAGGATCGCCCCGGCGAGCGTCCCCATGTCAACAAGGCCGGCTTCGTGCTCGGCGACGAGATCGGATTACTGGTAAATCGCGGCTACCAGATGTTCTGGCGCAGTCCCAGCGGTCGGACCGCGCCCGCGCTCGCCACGCAACTGAAAGCGTTGCACGCCTTCGAAGAAGATCTCAAAGAAGGTCTCGGTCTGCCCAGCCTCTACAACGAGAGTCTCGGAACCACTTCCGACCTTCATCTCTATGACCGCGTCGAACACCGCGACGCAGGCGACGCGCCCAAGCCCTGGCAGCACAAACCCGTCGCGTCTTAGTGCTGCAAGGCGGCTTTCCGCGCTGCCAGGTACTGGGGAAAAATAACAGACCCGAGCAGGGAATCTCCACCCGACAACGGAAGTGGGTACGGATTCACCAATTCGGCTGCCCGATCTTTCCCGCCGGTTTCCACATACGCCCACGCCAGCAGCGTTCGAACCTCCCAATCGTTGGATGGATTGGTCTCTTCATAGGCGGCTCGCAACAGTGGCAGCGCATCTGCGTACTTTTTCGCTAGCAGCAATGCGTATCCGTCCAGCATCTTCGAACCGGACCTCTTCCCGCCTCCGTCCACCAGGAACTCGACCGCTCCGCAAATCCCGCGGACTCTTGCGCCCTGTGCCCGCTCTAGCCCCTGCTTGGCCAGCTCCGCATCGTTCTGGTCCCCTGCCGCCAATTTCCACATCGCTAGCTGGCTGAACGCGAGCGCCTGCAAATCGCCGTTCAGATTCGGCGCCAGCTTCTCCAAATCCTGCACCCCCACCTCCCGGCGCCCCGTAAGATATTTCCATTGCGCCGTTTCAAGCGCTAGGCTCGCTCGCAGCCCTGCATTTCGCCCAGAAAGATGCTTGGCGAACATCGCATCGGCGCCCTGCAAATCCCCCATCATCAGCCGCGCTTCCGCCGCCTTCATCCATTCCGCCGGATCCTTCGTCGCCGCCTTCATGAAATATTCGCTCGCCGCCTTGAAATCGCCCAGCATGTAGCTGACTTCGCCTTCCGAGTCCAGAACATTGTTATCCCCCGGAACAAGGCTCTGGTATCGCTCCAGCGCCTCCCGTGCGCCCTTTAGATCTTTCCCCAATGCCAGTGCATACGCCAGCTCATTCCAAGTCTGCGCGTCGTCCGGATCCACATGCGCGGACGCTCGATACTCCACCGCGGCTCTTGGGAACTCCCGCCGCCCATATCGCAACTCCCCCAGCTCGCGCAGGACATCCGCGTTGGCCGGTGTCGTCTCGGCCAGGGACTCCAAAGCTTGGATTCGATCGGCCGTGTTGCCGCTCACCCTCGCGGCCGCATAATCCAAATTCGCTCGATCGATCTCATCCAGCCGCGCACGCCTTCCAGACCCAGCGGCCCGTTCCGCCCCCTCGCGATCGCCTCGCTCTGCCAGCAGCTTTACTTCATCGATGTATCCGGCCGCGAAACCGGCATCGGCCGCCGTCGCCGACTCCAGATCCTGTTGCGCGGATTGTGCGTCTCTGGCCTCCAGCGCCTGGCCGTAAAATCGAAACGCACTTTCGCTGTTGGTTCCGAACTTCCGCGCCCCGCCGCTGAGCCGTCGCGCCAGCTCATTCGCCAATGGCAGCATGCCCGCCGCTGCCGGCCCCTCTAACTCAATGCTCTCCACGTCCTTGTTTCGCGCCACATCCTCCAGCGTCGCGTGAATCTCCACTCGCCCGTTGCGTTCGAAGAAATAGCCCTCCAGCGTCCGCGACGCCCGCATCGCCTCTGCCTCCGGCGCCGCATCCACTTGCCTCGCGAAAATGTTCTTGGCCCCGGCCAAATCGTAAGCCACCGCCGCCGCTGCCGCGCGGCTTCCCCAATTCAACTGCGCGTCCGAACTCAGATTTTCCACCGGCAGGATCGCCAGACGCTCCACGCCTTGCGCCTGCTTCCGCCCGCACCCGTCCCATGAGAGAAGTGCGAGCCAAGGAAGTGTTGCGAGAACCAGCCGCCGCGTTCCCCTACAGAACACGCGGCTCGCTCGCCATCAGTTCTTTGAATTCCGGCAGATCCTTCAGCGCCGCAAACGCAGGATCTTCCTCGAATTTCTTCTTTTCCTTGAAGCCTTCTTCGAGCGCCTTCCGGATATATTGCAGCGCTAAGTCGTTCCGCCCTGCTTTTGCGTATGTTTGCGCTAGGTAGAAGTGGAATTTACCCCGTTCCCCTACGCTGCGTTCCTGTAGCAGCACCCCCTGCGTGCTGCGATGTTCGAACACCTCCGGATCCAGCATCAACGCGGTCTGCAGGGCTTCTTGCGCGCGCGGCATGTCGTTACGTGAGAAATACGCCATCCCCAGGTTGCTCCACACCGAGGCCGATTGTGGGTTCATCCGCAAGGCCCTCTTATATTGATGCACTGCCCGCCGGTAACTCTTTCTGGCGTAATAGATCGTCCCCAGGTTATTCACAGCCTCGGCGTATTTCGGATCCGCTTTCAGCGCCAACTTGTAATACTTTTCCGCCAGGCCCAATTCAAGCAACTGGTGATACGCGATGCCGGTCTTATTCAGCATCACCGCCGACCCCTTGGAGTTCTCCCGGTACATATCTGCGGCTTCCCGGAAGCGCTTCTCCGCCATGAAAATGTCCCCGCGCATTTCCGGCGTCAAAACGACCGGCGACTTCTCGGGAACCGGAGCCGGTTTTGTCAATCCGCTGTCGGATGCGTTCAGGAAACCGCTGGAAGCAGCGCCCGGCGGCGCTACCTGCGCCGAGGCAGTCGGAAGAACTTGCGTCGCCGCTAAGCCAATAGCCAATAGCCAATAGCTCGAAGCCACATTCACCTCCCATGTTCCTGCAATGCGGAAGGCTCTGACGATCCCGTACAGGAGCTGTAGCTCCTACATTATCACTTTTGAACTCGGGTTTTGAGACGGAGAATTACTTGAATATACCTTTGAGACGCTCGAAAAATCCCTTATGCTTGCGCGGTTGGGCTGGCTCTGCGGTCGTATCCTGTGCCGCGGCAGGCTGCTGCGGACTCTGCGCCGCGGCCCGCTGCTGCAACCCCCCGTAAGCGCTCGCCGGTGACGGCTGCACCGCCACTGGCGCCGCCTGGCCTGGCTGACCCGTCTGCCAGCCCGCCACTCGAGTCCCGCCGCCGCCGCCGTGCAGTTGGCACAACTCCACCGGCTGCGTCCCGTCGATAAAATATTCCGTTCGAACCTTCGGGCACTGGGCCGTCGCGAGTTGGCCCGTCGTCGGATCCACTTGCACTCCCACCACTCCCGCCGGCGGCTCAAAGTCGGTCACGTTCCGGTACTCCCGATGCTCATGCGCCCGCTTCATGAACTCCGTCCACACCGGCAGCGCCGACTTCGCGCCCTCCAGGTCCAGCTCCCGGTTGTCGTCGAACCCCACCCACACCACGCAAATCAGCTTCGACGTGAACCCCGCAAACCACCCATCGTGCGAGGTTCCGGTCTTTCCCGCCACCGGGAAATTGATGCCCCGGCCCCACACGCTGGCGCCCGTCCCGCTGCGAACCACCTCTTCTAAAAGCTCATCCATCAGAAACGCCACCCGCGGATCCAGCACATCGCGATGCTCCGGCCTGTTGTCGTATAGGACCGATCCATGATCGGTCGCAATGTTGGAAACGAAGTACGGCTTCGAATAGACCCCATGATTGTCGAAGATCGTGTACGCCCCCGCGATCTCCAGCGGCGTCACTTCATACGCTCCCAGCGCCACTGCGGGCGTCGGATGAATTTCTAGGTTCATTCCCGCCTGCCGCGCCAGTTCCACGATCTTGTCGTAGCCGGTTTCCTCCGCCACCTTCACCGTCGCCACGTTCAACGAATGCGCGATCGCATCCTGAAGATCGATATTCCCATAGAACTTGTGCTCGAAATTGCTGGGCTCGTAAGGTTTCCCGTCGTAATAAAACGTCGTCGGCTCGTCGTCGATCATCGTCGCCGGCGTGATCACCTGCCCGCCCTCGCCCAGCCCCGTGTTCAGCGCCGCCGCGTAGACGAACGGCTTGAACGAGGACCCCGGCTGCCGCTTCGCCAAAATCCGGTTCAGTTGGCTCGTGCCGTAGTTCCTTCCCCCGATTAACGCCTTCACCTCGCCCGTCTGCGGGTCGATCGCGATCAGGGCGCACTGTGGATCCGGATAGTTCGCGTCTTTCTTCTTCCGCAGCCGGATCCGTTTGTCCGCTTCCTCCATCCCGATCCGCACCGCTTCGGCTGCGTCGTGCTGCAAATTCGGGTCCAGCGTCGTATACACGCGATACGTGTTTGACTGGAAGTTGTAATCCGGGAACTTCTCGAGCAGCGTGTCGTTGACCAGGTCCACGAAATATGGCGCCTCGGTCGACTCCATCCCTTGCTTGGCCAGGTCCATCGGCGACGCGATCGCCGTCTGATAATCCGCATCGCTGATGTAATCGTTCTCCCGCATCAGCTTCAGTACCACATTGCGCCGCTGCCGTGCCCGCTCCGGCCAGCGGAATGGATTCGTAAAACTCGGCTGCTGGATCAATCCCGCCAGCGTCGCCGCTTCCGGCAACGTCAACTTGCTCACGTCTTTGCCGAAATACACCTGCGACGCCTCGCCGAACCCCCGGATGCCGAAACTCCCCCGATGCCCCAGCGGCACCTGATTGGCGTAATACTCGAAGATCTGCTCCTTGCTCAGCTTTTGTTCTAGTTGAATCGTGATCAACACTTCGGGGATCTTGCGCCGCCACGTCTTGTCGTTGTCCAACCAGAAGCTGCGCGCCAGTTGCTGGCTCAGCGTGGAAGCCCCCTGCGCGTAGCGATGTTCCCGCATATCTACGTATGCCGCTTTGATGATGCGAATCGGATCGAAACCCGAATGCTGGAAAAAGCGCTTGTCTTCCGCCGAAATCACCGCGTGGATCAAAACGGGCGGAATGTCTTCGTATCTCACCAGACGCCGTTTCTCCCGGTTCTTATCGAAGAGATTCGAAATCAGTTCCGGTTCCAGCGTATATTCGGTGCGATCTGTGTTGTCGGTGAGCGATATGATCCGCGTCACCTTGTCTCCGGCGAACTTGATCACCCCGTCCTCGCGCTTGAAATACGAATCCGGCCCCGGATAAACGTCGATCTCCTCCGGCTTCACGGTGAAATAGCCCATCCGGTTGCTCGTAGATTCGGTATACCCGCTGCGCCGCAGATCGCTCGCGACCTCCTGCGGATCGGAGATGTCCCCCACCTCCACCGTGCGCGGCGCCGCGAACAGCATCGACGTATTCGCAAACGGCCCCGCCGTCAGCTTGGCCTGAATCAGGTGCGAGTACTTAACGTAGTAGTGCGCGAACACCGCGAGACCCGCGGTGAAAAACAGCACCAGTAGGACAATGAGGACTTTGACCGCCGGATGCAGCCGGAACTGCTTCCCGGAGGCCTTCTTCTTAGGAGGAACCCGGACCTTTACTGCCACGCACTACCATCTTCGCACGCCCGGACCATTTCAGTCACAATGGAGTCATGAGCGCCACGGCAACAGTCTCGGTCGAGGACTACCTTCGCCGCATGGAGAAACCGTATTGCGAATACGTGGACGGCGTCCTTTACCAAAAAGCCATGCCTACTACGCTGCACGCGCTCATCCAGACCATTCTGCTCCGGCTTCTCAGCACCCAGGGGGTGTACGCTCTCGCGGAAGTGTACGTCCGCATATCTCCAACCAAGTATCTAGTCCCGGACGTCATCGCCACTCCTACACTCCAACATCCCTATCCGACAGAGCCTGTTCCACTGTGCGCCGAAATTCTTTCTCCTGAGGACCACATCGGCGCGATGTTGGCAAAGTGCGAACAGTACCACGCCTGGGGCGTCCCCTATTGCTGGGTCATCGATCCCGAAAAACAATCCGCCTGGCAATACCATTCCGGCGCCGAACCCGAGCACATCGCCGGCTCTGGCGCCCTCACCGCCGGCTCCCTAACCGTCTCCCTTCCCGAGCTTTTCTCCGAAGTTCCCAGGGACTAGCACTCCGCCGAGCTTTTTCCCACCGTGCCAGTCCTGCCCAACCGCCAACCCCTGCGAGTCAACGCGAGCCCTCGGCCGACCCCAAGCACATCGCCATGCCCGCGACCCACGGATTAGCGCACCGCCGACCTTTTCATACCGTGCCACGCCCGCCAATCGCGCCGCGCCCATGCGCGGCCATCCCGCGAGGCGACTGCCGAGCCACCGCCACTAGCTCGCGCCGAGTCCGCTCCAACGGACTCACCCGAGCTACAATGAGTTATGTTAAAGCCCACCGAGAAGATTTGGCATAACGGCCGCTTAATCGATTGGAACGATGCCAAAATCCACGTCCTCGCCCACGTTACAAGTTACGGCAGTTCTGTTTTCGAAGGCGTCCGCTGCTACGCTACCCCCTCCGGTCCGGCCATTTTTAGGGTGCGCGATCACATCCGCCGCTTGCTCGATTCCGCCAAGATCTATCGCATCGAGGTAAAGTACACCATCGACCAACTGGCTGACGCCATGCATGAGCTCGTCCTCGTCAACAAGCTCGATTCGTGCTACTTCCGCCCCTTGGTCCTGCGCGGCTATGGCGACGTCGGCGTGCTCCCTTTTGCCAATCCGGTGGAAACTTACGTGGCTTGCTGGGAGTGGGGCCAGTATCTCGGCGAGGAAGCGCTTGCCCAAGGTGTGGACGTCTGCGTCTCCTCCTGGACCCGCATCGCGCCCAACACCCTCCCCGCGCTCGCCAAGGCCGGCGCCAATTACATGAACTCGCAGCTCATCCGCATGGAAGCCCATCTCAACGGCTACGCTGAAGGCATCGCGCTCGATACCGCCGGCTACGTAAGCGAAGGCTCCGGCGAAAACATCTTCGTCGTTCGCGATGGCAAGATCCTCACGCCGCCGCTCGGCGCGTCCGTCCTGCCCGGCATCACACGCGACACCATTATGCGGCTCGCCGAGTCGCTCGGCATTCCCCTCGTCGAGACCTTAATCCCGCGCGAAATGCTCTACATCGCCGACGAAGTCTTCTTCTCCGGAACCGCCGCCGAAATCACGCCCATTCGCTCCGTCGATCACATCGTCGTCGGCAAAGGCACCCGCGGCCCGGTCGCCGAGAAACTCCAAAAGGCATTCTTCGGCATCATCCGCGGCGATGCGCCGGACAAATTCGGCTGGCTGACTCCCGTCGCCAAAAGCGCGCCCGTCACAAAAAATGAGCCCGTGACTGTTTGAGTCACGGGCTGCAAGCTTCTCCGGAAAAACCTCGGACTTACGGAGGGACGATCCGCAAGTGCGACTCCGACGGCCACCTCCCCCGAGATTAACCGCCGAAACCGCACTCGCGAGGGATCATGCATTCTTTTGTAGCAGCCATTTTCGATTCGCGCCAGCTTTATTTAGGGCCTTTTCCACCATTTTCAACAGATTTTTTCAACCAATTAACTCTTGTACTTAGAGCGGAAGAACCTGTGGGAAACTTGTGTATAAACCCGCACTCCCCTGAAATGTAACCGATGACATGTAACGGCATCGACATCTCCACCGGCGCCTCGCTCGAAGTTTCCTTCGATCGCGCCATCACTGTCGTCGATCATCTCATTCAACGCCTTCCGGAAGACGCGCCCTTCCTCGCCCCCGGTTTTATCGATCTCCAGGTCAATGGATTCGCCGGCGTCGACTACAATTCGCCTTCCTCCACGCACGAAGACATCGCCCGCTCCCTCCGGGCCCAGTTCGCCTGCGGCGTTACGCGATTGTTTCCCACGGTGATCACCGGCTCTCCCGAACACATGCTGGCCGCGCTGCGCAATCTCGCCGCCGCGAAGGAATCCATCCCCGAAGGCGCTGCGCCCGAAACTCTAGCAATGGAGGCATTCCATCTCGAAGGGCCCTATATCTCACCCTACGGCGGCCCTCGCGGCGCGCACCCCCTACCCTCCGTTCGCCCGCCCTCGCTCGACGAGTTCCATCGCTTCCAGGATGCCGCCAGAGGGCACGTTCGCCTGGTCACGCTGTCTCCCGAATGGCCCGAGGCCCCGCGCTTCATCGAGAGCATCGTCCGCGAAGGAGTCGTCGCTAGCATCGGCCATACCCGCGCGTCATCCACTCAAATCGCGGATGCCATCACGGCTGGCGCCACTCTATCCACGCACCTCGGCAACGCGGCCGATCCACTCCTGCCGAAAACTAGCAATTATCTTTGGGACCAGCTCGCCGACGACCGCCTCGCCGCCAGCTTCATCGCTGACGGCTTCCACCTGCCCGCCCCGTTCTTGAACGTGGCGCTCCGCGCCAAAGGCCTCGAACGTTCGCTCTTGGTCACCGATGCCGTCATGCCCGCCGCCTGCTCTCCCGGCCCCTACCGGCTCGGCGAAGTGGATGTAGCGTTGCATCCCGACGGCAGTGTTAGAATAGCCGGAGGTTCCCGTCTCGCCGGATCCGCCCTGACGATGGACCGCGCCATCTCCAACGTCATACGAACCGCCGGCCTCAGCCTTCGCGATGCCGTCACGCTCGCTACGCGCAATCCCGCCCGCATCGGTCGCATCCCTTCGCGCCAGCGCGGGCTTAACCCCGGCGATCGCGCCGACCTCGTCCTGTTTCGCGTCGACGCATCCACCGGCCGGCTTCAAATCCTCGAAACGTACTTGAGCGGCCAGCTCGTCTACCGTTCAGCGAACTAAACACTCCGGCAGCCGCTGATTCTCCACCAGTCCCCACACGTCTCTGCGATAAAACACCTGAATGTTCACGTGCGGATAAATCGCGCGCAGCAGCCGGATCTTGCGGTTCTTTCGGGTGACGTTGGCCTGTTTCATCGTGGTCAGCTCCACGTAAAGGTCGAACTCCGGCAAATAGAAATCGGGAGTGAAAGCTTCCGAGACCTTGCCGTCTTTGTCCCACTGCAACGGAAAACTCCGCGGCTCGTAATCCCAGGCAATTCGATGAAAATTGAGCAAATTAGCGAAAACTTCTTCGCTTGGATGCCCGAACTGCCTCCGCTCGCCTTCCGCGCAATCCGCCGCTGCGCACCCACACCGCGCCAATCGCATCCGAAGCTGGAACTGCACTTTCGCCCCCTCCGCACCCGAAAGCGGGCCGGACTCCATCAATCCTCGCGCTTCCATCGCGGCTGCCAAAATATCCAACATTTCCGCCGGTCCCATCGCCTCTTCGTTCACTACTAGATCGAACGCCGCCGCTATCGCGCGCTTCTGCCCAAAGCGCCGCTTGCGAGCGGTGGACTCTTCCGATCCCAGCCTGCCCAGCATCGCCTTCGCCTCCGCGCGTCCAATCCCGCGCTCCGCCATCAGGTTCGCCAGCCGGATTCTTTCCGGCGCCACGACGTGCAAGCGGAACACCCCAGGCAAATCCCGCGCAAGCATTTCCGCGCCCGGATAAGACGCGATCAAGTGTCGTGCCGGCCCGCTGATCGATCTGCTAAGAACCACCGAGGCCGCCATCGCGCCCCAGGCCTTTGGCGGAATGTTCCTGCCTTCGCCGAATTGAATCTCGATCGCCTTTTGGATGTCTTGCTCACCGATCAGCTCGCACTCGAAACGGCTGCCGCCCATTCGCGCCAGCTCCTCATGCCGGCATCCTGGTTCGCCCGAAATCGCGATGAATGCCATTCCCTAAAATCGTAACGCAGGATTCGCGCCTTTACATGCCCTTCACTTATACTTGAGCCCAAGGAAGTCTAACCAATGCGGTCCCTCCTGACTGATCTGAGACAGTCGTTGCGCATATTCCTGCGGAACCCCGTCTTCACCCTCGCGGCACTCAGTGCGCTGGCGCTTGGCATCGGCGCAAACACGGCGGTCTTTTCCGTCCTCAACGCCGTGTTGCTCTCCCCCGCTCGTTTTGCGGACCCGGAACGCACCGTCTGGCTGGCCACCACAGTGCCAACCGGTCATGTATACATGAGCTCCGATCCAAAGTTCACGCTCTGGCGGCAACAAACGAACATCTTCGAAGATGTCACGGGCCAAGCCTACGCGAAGGTGAACCTGACTGGTGTCGATTCCCCCGAGGAAGTCGAGATCGCGCGCGTCACGTCCTCTTACTTCCGCCTGCTCGGGTTGCCCATTGCGCAGGGTCGCGGGTTTACCGCTGACGAGAATGGGCCCGACGGCCGCCGCGTCGCGGTATTGAGCGACGGATGTTGGAAGGGCCGCTTTGGCGCAGACCTCGGAATTATCGGCAAGAACATCACACTCAACGGCCTCTCCTACGAAGTGGTTGGCATTGCAGCGTCCGGCGCTCAAACCGAGGCTCCGGTTCCCCCTGAGATATGGATTCCCCTCCCCATCGATCCCGCGAGCAACAGTCAAGTGGAATATTTCTTGACCATGGCGCGGCTCAGACCAGGAGTGACGCTCGGCTTGGCGCGCGCGCAACTGAAGGTCGCCGCGGAAGAATATCGCCGCAAATTTCCGAACACCATCACCATGCGCCCAGGCTACAGTTTCGGCGCCGACTTGGCCGAGGAAGCGATGGTCGCCAACACTCGGCCCTCGCTTCTGATCCTGTGGGGAGCTGTCAGCCTGGTCCTGCTGATCGCTTGTGCGAACGTGGCCAACCTCTTGCTGTTCCGCGCCGCCGGCCGCACGCGCGAGATCGCCATTCGCTTGGCCATTGGCGCTAGCCGAACGCGCATCGTTCGCCAGCTATTGGTGGAATCGGCGACACTCTCCGTGATCGGCGGCGCGTGTGGACTGTTCATCGCCAGCTTCGGTCTTCGCAGCTTGCTCCGTTTGAACCCGGCCATCCCCCGCATCGGAGAGTTCGGCCATCGGATTACCATCGACCTCCACGTGTTAGCCTTCACGGTCTTGCTGTCGCTCTTGACCGGCCTTTTGTTTGGTCTCATTCCCGCGCTGCAATCCTCACGCACGGACCCGAGCGCCGGCCTCGGCGATGGAAGATCCAGCGCCGGCCTGCGCCAGAGCAGGGTCCGCTCAGTACTTGTGGTGGCCGAAATCTCTTTGGCGCTTGTACTCATGATCTCCGCGGCGCTCCTCATTCGGAGTTACGTTACTCTTCAATCGGTGAATCCAGGCTTTGACGCGCGCAACGTATTAACGCTGCATATGTCGCTCGCCAGTTCGCGCTTTGAAACGACCTCGCAGGTGAACCAATTTGTCCGCGACGCCACTGAACGTCTCGATAAGCTCCCCGGAGTCGTTTCTTCCGGCGCCGCCTCCTGGCTGCCTTTTGAAACCGGCGCAACCATGCCCTTCCTCGTCGTTGGCCGGCCCCTGAACGGTCCTTCGCACGGGTTTGGACATTGGCGCAACGTCTCGCCGGCGTACTTCAGCGCCCTGAAGATCCCCCTTCTGCGTGGCCGCCTTTTTACCGATCGCGATGGCGAGAAGGACGCTAAGGTCGTCATTATCAATCAAGCCATGGC
>JASHQT010000569.1 GCA_030039005.1 Bryobacteraceae bacterium | reverse complement strand
ACGTTCACGCCTGCCAAGCCCGGCGATTATCTCACGCTGTTCGCCACCGGCTTCGGCGCCACCAATCCCGCGATTGCGCCCGGGATTGTTCCAAGCGGAACACCGAAAGTCACAGCGCCGGTTTCCGTCACCTTCGGCGGCGTCACGCTGGACGCGCCGGAAATCTTGTATGTCGGCCTCTCGCAATTCGCGGGGCTTTATCAGCTAAACATCCAAGTACCCGCCGGCGTGCCGGCCGGAAATCAGCCGCTGGTGATCACAGTGGGCGGAGTAGCGTCACCACCGAGCGGTTATATCGCGGTTCAGAGCCAACAATAGCGATCGTTCGCGCGCTATTCTTCGCGCAGAATTTGGAGCGGCTTCTGGCCCAGGATGGGGAAGCTGGCCATCCAGCCGGCCGCGTTGGCGATCAGCGCGGTGGCGGCCACCGAAACCAGAATCGGAATCAGGGCAATCGAAGTTTGCGCGTCCAGCATGCGCTTTAACAGGAAGTTGGCGAAGCCCGAGGCGAGCAGGCCGCCCATCAGGCCGGCCACCGCGCCAAGCACCAGGAACTCGACCGAGAAAATACGGCTGACGCGCCAGCGCGTGGCGCCGAGCGTTTTCAAAATCACTACTTCGCGCATGCGGCGGAAACGGGTACCGGCCACGCTCGAAGAAAGAATGATCGCGCCGGCCAGAATCGCGAACATGGAGATGAAGCGAACTACCTGGGAGATTCGGTCGACGACGCCCTGCACGATCTGCAATACGTCGGCTACGTTCACTACCGTAACGGTGGGGAAGCGCTTGTAGAGCGCCTCCTCGAGCGCGGGAACCGCTGCCGGCTGGGCGCGCAGGCTGCTGTAGTAAACGATCGGAAAGCCTGCGAGGGCGCCGGTGTTAAAGATGAATTCGACGCGGCCGGCCAAATGAATCGAATCCATGCTGTAGGTGCAGGCCACGCGCGTCGAAACGTCCTGGCCTGAAATGCTCCAGCGCATCTCGGCTCCGGGGTCGATGCGCAAAATCTTGGCCGTATCTTGATCCACGCAGACTTGCGGCGGTCCAGCGGGCGAGCTCCACCAGCCGCCCCGCTGAATCGTCACGTAATCCGGCATCGCGCCTTCGGAGGTGACCGAGCGCGGAGAACGATAGCGGCGGCGGAAGCCCTTCAGCTCCATCGTGGCGAGATCCTGGCCGCCAATGCTCAAGATTTTCGCGGCCACGGTGCCGAGCAGCTCAGGCGTGCCGTCCACGCCGCGCTGCTGCTTCACCAAATCCAGCACCGCGTCGCGATCCTTGGGCGAGATATCGATCAGGAAGACGTTCGGCATGCCGGGCGGCGATGTGCGATTCATTTCGGCGATCATGCCATGCTGGACCAGATAAACGGTCAGCGTGAACATCACACCGACGCCCAGCGCTACGAGCACGGATTGCGCGTGTGCGCCGGGACGGTAAAGATTGGCGATGCCATGCCGCACGCTGGACGGCAGGCCCAGCCGGCTCATGATTTTCAGCCCGCGCAGCATCAGCCACGCGACCACCGATAACGTGGCGAAGCTGATCACCAGCGCACCGGCGAAATATTCGCCGGTCCTCCATACGTCGCGGGGCGTGCCCGAGGCGAAGGACATGGCAATGCCCGCGAATCCGGCCAGGATCAAAGCGCCCGCGAGGATCGAAGCCCGCGCGCCGGCCAGACGTGTTCGCCAATCCGGCCGCGTTTCTTCCATCTCACGGCGCAAAATCAGGCTGGGGCGAATATCCCGGATGCCGATCAGCGGCGGCAGGGTGAACAGCAACGACGCCAGAATCGCGATCCCGATGCCTTCCGCCGCGGTCAGAAAATCCCACTGCGGGTTTGGCTCCAACTGAAAATAGCGCGCGACAAAGACCGGGAACATGCGCTGCACTAGCAGCCCGAAGGCCACGCCCACGAGGCCGCCCCCAAGGCCCAGCGCGATGGTTTGGAGCAGATAAATGCGCATGATCTGGCTGGCGCGCGCTCCGATGCATTTCATGATCGCGATGGAATCCAGGCGCTGCTGAATGTGCGCGCGCATCGCGGTGCCGACGCCGAGGGCGCCGATGATTAGCGTGATGAGGCTCACCAAGCTCAGGAACGTGGTGGAGCGGTTCAGCCCTTGCGTCACGATGGGGTGCGTCTCACGAAAATCGGCGATCAGGGCATCCGGGAAAGCGGCCTTCAACCGCGCGCGTGTCTGTTCGATGCTGGGGGAACCGGGCGAGAGCCGGAACAGGAACCGCTCGGACCAGCGGCTGCCCGGCAGCAGCAGGCCAGTGCGGTCCAACCCTTCGCGCGTCATCATCACACGCGGGCCGACGTTGAGGCTGCCCACCATGCGATCCGGCTCATACGTCACCTGGCCGATGATGCGGAAGAGCTGACCGCCCAGGCGAATCGTGTCGCCGGTCTTCACGTTCAAGCGCAGGAACACGTCATCGGAAACCGCGATGGTATCGGCAGTTAGCGCTTGTTTGAGCGGAGCCGGAGGCGACAAGCGAATCTCGCCGTAAAACGGATACTTTTTCGGGTCGACGGCCTTCACCGACACGAGCATGGGCGGGTGGTCGCCAGCGGTGGACGCCATGGTCACCGTTTCGGTGATCCAAGTCCGGTCGACGCCGCTCCTGGCGAGCGCGTCCATCTCGGCAGCCTGTTGCGGCGTGGGCAGCTCAAAGACGCGCAGAGAAAGATCGGCGGCCATCAGCGTGCGGGCCTGCTCGAGCAGCATCCCGTGAAAGGCGCGGCTGAATCCGCGCACGCCCGTGAGCGAGCCGACGCCGACCGCGACTGCGAAAATCACGAACAGGAATTTCACCGAAGACGAGCGCGATTCGCGCCACGCGATCTTGGCCGCCGTGCTCCAGGAAAACCGCATGAGTTTACTCGGCTCGTTCGTCGCTCACGATTCGACCGTCGCGCAGCGTGATGCGTCGCGTTGCGCGCGCCGAAAGCGCGGAGTCGTGCGTCACCAGCACCAGTGTGGTTCCCTCGCGCTGGTTGAGCGAGATCAACAACTCGAGCACGTGCTGGCCGTTCTGCGTGTCCAAGTTGCCGGTAGGCTCGTCGGCCAGCAGAATGGGCGGCCGAACCATGAAGGCGCGCGCCAGGGCCACGCGTTGTTGCTCGCCGCCCGAAAGCTGGATGGGGTAATGATCGCGCCGGTCCAGCAAACCGACGCTTTCAAGCAGCTCGCGGGCGCGCTGGGGCCCGCTCGTACCCGTCCCGCCGTTGCCGCCCGTCAATTCATAAGGAAGCAAAACATTCTCTTCGGCCGTGAGCGTCGGCAGCAGATGATAGGACTGAAACACGAACCCGACCTTGCGGCCGCGCAGCAGCGCCATCCGGTCCTCATTCAACCCAGTTATGTCCTCGCCGTCCAGAATAATTCGGCCGGAAGTGGGAGTATCCAGGCCGGCCAACAATCCGAGGAAAGTGCTTTTCCCGCTGCCCGAGGGCCCCATGATGGCAACGAATTCGCCGGCGGAAATTTCCAGATCAATGCCGCGCAGGATGTCGACGCGGTGGGTGGCGGTCGGAATGCTTTTGGTGAGGGCCGAGACCTGGATCGCGGGCGGGCGCGTCGTTGCTTGCATCGGGGCTTGCATCGGGGTTTGAGAAGGGGCTTGAATCGGCTCGGCTTCCAATTTTTTATTATGGCATTGGGTGGCGTGCATGACGTTTGACAAGCTTCTTCTCATTGGATGTGTCGCAGGGGTATTCGGTTTATCGCCGCTTGGAGCAGCACCACCTTCCACACACTCGGATACGCGTCCGGTGATCGTCACGTTTGGCGATAGTCTCAGCGCCGGATATGGCGCCGAGCCAGGCAAGAGCTTCCCGGATTTCCTGCAGAAAGATCTGGACTCGGCCGGGCTGCATTGGCACGTGCTCAACGCCGGCGTCAGCGGCAATACCACCACCGACGGGCTGGACCGCATCCAGGAAGTTTTGGCGCGCAAACCCCGCATCACGATTCTGGAGTTCGGCGGCAATGACGGGCTGCGTGGCCTGCCGCTCGACACCACGCGCGCCAACCTGGCGGAGATGATCCAGACGCTGGAAGCCGCGGGATCGAAAGTGCTGATCGCCGGCATGACGCTGCCGCCCAACTACGGAGGCGATTACATCACGAAATTCGGCCAGATCTACGTGGATCTGGCCAAGAAGTACAATCTGGCGCGGATTCCGTTTCTGCTATCGGACGTGGTCTTCAAGCCGGGGATGATGCAGCAGGACGGAATCCATCCGACCGCCGAGGGCAATCAGATCGTGGCCCAGACGGTGATGCGCTATTTGAAGCCGATGCTGCCGCGGCTTTCGGCGAAGCGCTAACCTCCGGACGAAGCCGCGCGCCGGACCTCGAGCCGCGCCCGCAGCTCGGCCGTAACCGCGCGGTGACATTTCAGGCACAACGTGCGAATGTTGGAGAGGTCGCACTCGCCGCCGCCTTCCACCACGGGAACGATGTGATCAGCGTCCCACAAGGATTTCCGAGAACCGGCCTTGAGTCCCCATTCGCGTAGCGCTTTGAGGCGCGAGACGCCCCGCAGGCGCTTCAGTTGCCGCTCGGCGGCCAGGCAATCCACGCCGCAACGGGCGCAGACGCCGCGATCGCGCGCCAATACCCGCTCGCGCAGATAGCCGGGATCGCTGCGCAGGCGCCATTCTTCCACGCACCAGTCCGAGCAAAAGGTTACTCGGCCCCTGGGAACCTCGAGATTGCACCAGCGGCAGAGATGGCGCCCGTTCGGGCCTTTGGCCAGGGCGGTGCGGTCAGCCCAACCGCCCGGCATGGTCCGTTTGGTACTCGGATTCATATTGTCTTTTACCAAAAAATACCAAAAACGGAACACGATGGCTCTCGCAGGCATCTATCTTTGGTAGACGGGCTAAGCGGGGTGTTACCCAAGGGTTGCGGCCTAGGTTGCGATTCAGATATACTCCGCAATTGCACGGACTCTACTAATTATGGTTTGTGCCGGGGTGGAAGCTAGATTCCGTTGGGATCACCACCTATGAAATCTGAAGCTGGGAGGCGCGGAGTGTCGTTTCAATCACCAAAACTCGTATTAGCATTTGCATTGACTGGATTGCTGGGATCGGCGCCCGCGATGTT
>JASHQT010000568.1 GCA_030039005.1 Bryobacteraceae bacterium | reverse complement strand
CCCCCGGTTTGGTAGACCTAGAGGATGGGCGGTGCGGTTCCCTTCGATTTCCAGGACCACCCGGAGATCGCGCGCCGGTTCCCGGACCTGCATCCAGCCTTCACACCCCAAGAAGCGCTGGTCGAAGCGCAGCGTTGTCTCAATTGTTTTAATGCGCCCTGCACGGCCGCCTGCCCGACGCACATCGACGTGCCGCGTTTCATCCAAAAGATCGCCACCGGCAACATGATGGGTTCGGCGCTGACCATTCTGGAGTCGAACATTCTGGGCTCCAGTTGTTCGCGCGTATGCCCGGTGGACATCCTATGCGAAGGCGCGTGCGTCTTGCTGCGGTATAACAAGCAGCCCATCCAGATCGGACGCCTGCAACGGCGCGCGATGGACTTCTTCTACGAACGCGGCGGCCGGCTGCCCGCCAAATCAGTCGCGAAGAGCAGGCAGCGCGTCGCGTGCATTGGAGCCGGTCCGGCGTCGCTTGCCTGCGCGGCGGAACTCGCTCAGCAAGGATTTTCCGTGACGGTGATCGAGCGGCGCATGTTGCCCGGCGGTTTGAACACCTACGGCGTAGCCGAGTACAAGCTGCGCGCGCCCGATAGCCTGCGCGAGGTCGCGCTCATCCGCGAGCTGGGCGTCGAGTTCCGTTTCGGCGAATCGGTCCAAAGTGAAAGCGACCTGGCCGCGCTCGAAAACGACTTCGACGCGATCTTCCTGGGAATCGGCCTGGGCGCGATGAACGAATTGCGCATTCCCGGCGCCAATCATCCCGACGTCGTGGACGCACTGGAGTTCATCGCCCGATACAAGACCGCGGGAGGACTCAAGGTCGGCAACCATGTGGTGGTTGTGGGCGCGGGCAACACAGCGATCGATGCCGCCAACGCGGCGCGGCGGCTGGGCGCTGCCCGGGTGACCATCGTGTATCGCAGAACGGAAAATGAACTGCCGGCGTTCGGCTTCGAGTACGAGCACGCCAAGAGCGAGGGCGTCAGTTTTGAATGGCTGGCCCAGCCGGTGGCGATCCACACGTACCCGGCTGGCGGCATCGCATCGCTCGAGTGTATGCGCCTCAACGACGAGGGCGCTGATTTACCGGTTGCGATTCCCGGCTCCAATTTTCATCTGCTGTGCGATATGGTGATCCCCGCCATCGGCCAGACGCCTCTCATCGGGTTATTGGAACGCGCGCGCGGCGTAGGGGTGCACCTGGGCCGCGTGGAGATCGATCGCGTGACCGGCCGTACCTCGCATCCCAAGTATTACGCGGGCGGCGACTGCGTCAACGGCGGGCGCGAGGTGGTGGATGCCGTGGCGGATGGCAAACGCGCGGGCATCGCGATCACGAAGGTTTTCCGGGAGGCCGCGCATGCCTGATCTTGCGGTGAACTTCGCCGGCATACAGTCGCCCAATCCGTTCTGGCTTGCGTCCGCGCCTCCCACCAATTGCGGCGAGCAGGTGATGCGCGCCTTTGACGCCGGTTGGGGCGGCGCGGTCTGGAAAACTATCGGCGAGCCGATCCGCAATGTTTCGTCGCGCTACTCAACCATCGATTGGAACGGCCAGCGCATGATGGGGCTGAATAATATCGAGCTGATTTCGGACCGGCCCATCGAAACGAACCTGCGCGAAATCGCCGAAGTGAAGAAGCGTTATCCCAAGCACGCCGTCATCGCGTCGCTGATGGTGGAATCGAAGCGCGAAGCCTGGCACGACATCGTCGCGCGCACCGAAGACGCGGGCGCCGACGGCCTGGAGCTGAATTTCGGCTGCCCGCACGGCATGTCTGAGCGCGGAATGGGCAGCGCCGTGGGCCAGGTGCCCGAATACACCGAAATGATCACCGGCTGGGTGAAAGAGAAGGCGCGCACGCCCGTGCTGGTGAAGTTGACGCCCAACATCACCGACATCCGGCAGATCGCACGGGCCGCCAAACGCGGGGGCGCCGACGGGCTTTCGGCCATCAATACCATTAATTCGATCACCGGCATCGATCTGGATACGCTCGAACCGCGGCCCAACGTGGACGGCCTGTCGTCGCACGGCGGTTATTGTGGACCGGCGGTGAAGCCGATCGCGCTGAATATGGTGCACCAGCTCCAAGCCGACGACGCTTCCCGTTTGCCGATCTCGGGGATCGGCGGCATTGGGACTTGGCGCGACGCGGCCGAGTTCATCCTGCTCGGCTGCGGGACCGTGCAGGTGTGCACCGCGGTGATGCATTACGGCTATCGCATTGTGGAAGACATGATCGATGGTCTGCAAAACTGGATGCGCGAAAAGGGGTTCGAACGCATCGAGGATTTTCTTGGGAGCAGCGCGCCTAAGGTCACCGACTGGAATCATTTGAATTTGAATTTCAAAATCGTCGCGCGCATTCACGCGGAGAAATGCATCGGCTGCGAGCTTTGCTACATCGCCTGCTGGGATGGCGCGCATCAGTGCATTCATTTGAACGGCAACGGTGCGGCCCCGCCCGAGGTGGAAGCGGCCAGCCGCGCGCGCATCACGATGACGCCGATTCCGAAGCTCGATCGCGGCGTCGAACACGAGGTCCCGCTCGCCCGCATCCCGCGCGTCGACGAACACGAATGCGTGGGCTGCAACCTCTGCGCGCTGGTTTGTCCGGTGGAGGGATGCATCACGATGGAGCGCGTTGACAATCATTTGCCGCGCCAGACCTGGGAAGATTTGGTGCATGGGAATTCTCATTAAGAACGGGACCATCGTTACCGCGGAGAAAACTTTCGCGGCTGACGTCTTGATCGAAGCTGAGACCATTCGTGACGTGCGGCCAGGAATCGTTGCCGAGGTTGCGCATCAGGTGTTCGACGCCTCGGGCATGCTGTTGTTGCCTGGCGGCATCGACGCTCATACGCACCTGGACATGCCGTTCGGCGGGACTACGTCGGCCGACGATTTCGAAACGGGCACGCGTGCGGCGGCCATCGGCGGGACAACCACCATCGTCGATTTCGCGATCCAGGCGCGCGGGACAAAGATGCGTGACGCGCTCGACACCTGGTGGAAGAAGGCCGAAGGGAAGGCCTGCATCGACTACGGCCTGCACATCATCATCACCGATCTGCCCGAAGCCGGCCTGGAAGACATGGACGGCATGGTGCGCGAGGGCGTAGCCAGCTTCAAGCTGTTCATGGCCTATCCCGGCGTCCTGATGGTGGACGACGCCACGATTTTTCGCGCCTTGCAACAGACGTCGAAGAACGGCGCGCTCATCTGCATGCACGCTGAAAATGGCAGCGTGATCGACGTGATCGTGCGCCAGGCGCTGGCCGCGGGCAAGACCGCGCCGATCCATCATGCGCTCACGCGTCCTACGGTGGCCGAAGCCGAAGCGGTGCATCGTGCGATCGCGATGGCCGAGATCGCGGGCGTTCCGATCTACATCGTGCATTTGTCTTCCGAAGACGCGCTGAACCAGGTCCGCGAGGCGCGCGATCGCGGCCTGCCCGCGTTCGCCGAAACCTGCCCGCAATACCTGTTGCTCTCCCTCGAAGACATGCAAAACATGCCTGGCTTCGAGGGCGCCAAATACGTCTTCACGCCGCCGTTGCGCGAAAAACAGAATCAGCCGAAATTGTGGGATGGTCTCAAGACCGATAATTTGCAGGTGGTTTCCACCGATCATTGCCCGTTCTGTTTCGAAGACCAGAAGGCGCTCGGCAAGGACGACTTCACGAAGATCCCCAACGGCGGCCCGGGTATCGAGAATCGGCTCCAGCTTTTGCACCATCACGGTGTGAACGCGGGCAAGATTACGATCAACCGGTTTGTCGAGATCACGTCCACGGCGCCGGCGCGCATTTTCGGCATGTATCCGAAAAAGGGGACCATCGCGCCGGGGAGTGATGCCGACATCGTGGTGTGGGATCCCAAGGCCGAGCACACCATCAGCGCCAAGACGCATCACATGCGCGTGGATTATTCGATGTTCGAAGGCTTCCGCGTTATTGGCAACGCGCGGCAGGTGTTTTCGCGCGGCGAACTGATCGTCGATCAAGGCCGCTACCTTGGACGCGCGGGCCGCGGCCAATACCTGCGTCGCGCGGCGAAAGGAGGCGCATGGGCGTAGACGCGCGCGAATCGAGCCTATATAACGAAGATCTGGCGCCGGTGCCCGCATCGCGCCGCACATGGGGCATCTACAATTACGCCTCACTCTGGATCGCCATGAGCGTCTGCATCCCCACCTATATGCTGGCGTCGGGCTTGATCGCCGGCGGCATGAGCTGGAAACAGGCCATCGGAACAATTCTCCTCGGAAATGTCATCGTTCTGATCCCGATGATCCTGAACGCGCACGCGGGCGCGAAGTACGGAATTCCCTTCCCCGTGCTGGTGCGCGCTTCCTTCGGCGTGCGCGGCGCCAACGTTCCGGCCATTCTGCGCGCGCTAGTGGCTTGCGGATGGTTCGGCATTCAATCCTGGATCGGCGGGCAGGCGATTTACACGATGCTCCAAGTGCTCGCGCCGCACGCGGCGTCGAGCGCCTGGACTCCGTGGATCTGTTTCTTCAGCTTTTGGCTGCTGACCATGGCCGTGATCTGGCGCGGCATCGAAACGATCAAGTTCCTGGAAGGCATCGGAGCGCCGTTCATGCTGGGAGTCGGCCTTCTGCTGCTGTGGTGGATCTCGCGCAAAGCGGGTGGCCTGGATCCCGTGCTGCACGCTCCAAGCAAGTTTCAAACCACCGGCGAGTTCCTGCGCTTTTTCGTTCCATCACTCACCGCGATGGTCGGCTTCTGGGCGACGGTCGCGCTGAACATTCCCGACTTCACACGTTACGCGCGCTCGCAGAAGGCGCAGATCATCGGCCAGACGCTCGGCTTACCACCTGCCATGACCGTTTACTCGTTCATCGGCGTCGCGGTGACTTCCGCCTCGGTGATTCTCTTCGGCCAAGCCATCTGGGATCCGGTGGCGTTGCTCGCGCGCTTTCACGAGCCGCTGATCGCGTCCATCGCCTTGGTCGCACTGCTCATCGCGACCCTAAATACCAACGTCGCGGCCAACGTGGTTTCGCCTTCCAACGATTTTTCGAACCTTAACCCGCGGCTGATCTCCTTCCGCACCGGCGGCCTCATCACGGGCGTTGTGGGCGTGTTGATGATGCCCTGGAGACTGCTGACGGATTTCCAGAGCTACATCGAAGGCTGGCTGGTCGGATACTCAGCGCTGCTGGGGCCGGTGGCCGGCATCATGATCACGGATTATTTCCTGCTGCGCCGCACGCGCCTCGAAATCGGCGAGTTGTACAATCCGCGCGGCATTTATCGCTACGGGACCGGTGTGAACTATCGCGCCATCGTCGCGCTTGCGGCGGGCGTTGTGGTTGCCCTGATCGGCTTGGTCGCGCCGCCCTTGCGCTGGCTGTACGATTACGCGTGGTTCGTGGGTTTCCTAGTCGCCTCGGTCACGTACTGGATCGCCATGCGCAAAGCTGCAACCGAAAAAACACCCGGTAGCGAATACGTTTATTCGGTCTTGCCCGGATCGCCTGGCCCGCCGTCGCCGGGCGAGCCGCTATAAAACGACCGGCCGTCGCTCAGCGTGATCCGCCGCGCGTCCATCAAATGCGATCCGTCCTTGGCGCCATAGCCGTCTATGGTCACAGTGTCGCCTAACTTGATGTCGTTCTTGCGGAAGCCGCGCCGCGACAGCGCATTCGGAGCGCCGCCTTCGCACGTCCAGGTTGCCGTGTTGCCCTGATCGTCCTTGACGTCGACGTAGAGGTAGGAATGCGGATTGGTCCATTCCACTTTGCTGATCACGCCCGTGATGCGGATCGCTTTGCTCGCGTCGTATTCGGCCGCGAAAGAGTGATGCGCATAAATCGGTAGAGCGGCTGCCGCGAGGGCTGCAAAACCAAGGAGCCAGGCCAGCTTCGTCGTCATCAAGGGATCTCCTGATATACTCTAGCATCGAGATGAGAATCCTGGCTGTTGGCGGTTGGCTATCGGTGCTCCTGGCACTTCCGGTTTGCGCGCAGGTCCCGAGAACTCCTGATGGGCATCCGGACCTCAACGGCTACTGGAAGGGCACCAAGGACACCCATCCGGTGGGCAACATCGGCAAGGATCAGCCGGACCACAAGCTGCCCTTCACGCCCGCGGGCGAAGCGGCATGGAAGCACAACACCACCGCCACCGTCGATCCCGAGGCGCTCTGCATCCTGGGCGGAATTCCGCGCCACAACGCCAGTGGCCTGCCGTTTATGGTGATGCAGACGCCGCAGTACGTCGCGTTCCTGTATTTCTACAGTTATTACCGCCTGATTCCGACCGACAATCGCAAGCACCAGGAAGATCCCGACCCCTCCTTCTTCGGCGACGAAGTGGGCCACTGGGATGGCGACGCGTTCGTGATCGATTCCACCGGCTTCAAAGACACCCAGGTATGGGCGGATGAAAACGCCGACCCGCACAGCGACGCGCTGCATGTGATCGAACGCTGGACGCGGCCCGATGCGAAACACATCCACGTCGATACCACGATCGAAGATCCCAAGTTCTACACCAAGCCGTTCACGTATTCGAGAAGCTGGGAAGCGGGCGCGCCGGGAGAAAAGCTGGGCGAATATTCGTGCGCGGAAAACGCCGTCGATCGCGAGCACCTGGGTTTCGGACCCGGGCCCATCCGTCCCAACGGCGAACGCGGATACGTGAACCCCGCGCCGCTGCCACCGCCTCCGCCCGCGCCCAAGCCGATCCAGCCGTAGCGGCTACTGCAGCGCCCAATATCCGTCGCGCGTTTTGGCGCGCAGTTCCGGCTGGTCCTTCACCGCGACACGCAGCGTGTGAAATGTTCCGGGCACGCCGCTGGCCGGCGTGAAGCTGAGAATGTACTGCCGGTGAACCTCTTCGCCGATCAGTTGGATAGCCTGTTCGAGCGCGCTTTTCTTGAGAAAATTCAGCTCGCGTCCGCCGGTGGTGCGGGTGAACAGGTGCGAAAGATCGGGCTTGTGCAGGCGGATCAATTCCTGAATTCCATACAGGTAGCCGCCGGGGCCGAGATCCGGTGGAACCGGCGTATCATCGGGCGCGGGACACAGCGCGCACTGTTGCACCTTGACGCGCTCGGCCTCGGGCTTCAAATCTTCGGCGGTCTTCGGTTTCACGGTGAACGGTTCGAGAAACGGTGAATAGGTGAGCCAATACACGGCGGCATTGAGCCGCTCCACCTGTTCCATCACGGTGGGAAGCTTGGCGGAGCTCGCGCGGTCGCGACGCTCGGCGATCATCAGGATGATGCGGCGGCGTGCGGGCGGACGGTGATCCAGCATGTCGAGCGCCTGATGCAGCGCGTCCAGCATGTGCGCGTTATCTCCCTCCTTGCGCAGCATGCGCAGTGCGTGCGTGACACGGTCCGGATCGTCCGTGAAATCCTGGTGCACTTTGACTTCGTCGCTGAACGAGATCACCGCGGTTTGGCCCGCATCCGCGGCGACCAGTTGAGAAAACAGGATGCCGCTTCCGCCGAGCTTATCGATCACGGCACCGGAATTCGCGCTGGTTTGCACCGCCACTACCAGGTCGATCGGATACGTGCTCCAATCCATCTGTATCTTCTGCGGCACATTGTTGTCGTAAAGAACCAGGTCACCGGTGGTGAGGCCGTCGACGAAGCGGCCGTGGGAATCGGTGACCGTGGTGGGCGCAACCACCAATGGCACGGTGCTCTTGAACTGCGCGCAGCACGGCCATGCGATCGCGAGCAAGGCCGCGGCCAGGCGCATTGGCGATAAGGTTGCAGCTTGAGGGCCACCATGAAATGCCTTTGGGCCGTGTTGCTGGCCGGATCGCTTGAAGTGCTGTGCGGCGTGGCGCGGGCGCAGCCGCCGGATCTCGCTCCCGACCCGATTAAGGAAGGCGACCTTGCGTTTTCCAAGGGCGATTATGACGCCGCGCGCCAGTCCTTCGAGAAGGCGCTCGCGAAAGCAGCGCCCGGTTCCGCAGCCAGTTACGATCTGCTCAAGCGCCTGACGTCGGCCAGCGCGGCAGCGGGTAAATTCGCCGACGCACAAGGTTACCTCCAGCGAGCGCTCCAGGTGAAGGAATCGGCCCAGGAATCAGCCGATGACCTGGCGCTTTCGGTGAACCTGGATGTAAGAGTCAAGGCCTACGATCGCGCCCTTGCCACCGCCCAGCGCATTCAAGCGCTGCACACGGCCGCCTACGGCGCCGAAAGCCTTCTAGCCGCGGACGATTTGTATCGCATCGCGCAGATCTATGTGGCCGAGGGCGACCCTTCGAAAGCGATCCCTCCGCTATACCAGGCCCGCGAGATGCGGATGAAGCTCGCCGGCGCTCTCGACCCGGGGCTGTTGCCGATTCTGGACCTGTTCAACGAAGCGTCGAATAAAATGCCCAACGGCGGGATGCACGGCCGCATCAACGAGGAGTTTTATCGCCAAGCGCTCGCGATTCGCGAATCGCTGTATGGCGCGAACAGCTCCGAATTGATTTCGACCGTAGAGGCCTTGGCAGATCTCTATGCCGGCACAGGGATGCTCAATGCGGCCGAACCTTTGTACCAGCGGCTGCTCGCGCTATGGGAGATGGCCGCGGGCAAAGATCACCCCATGGTGGCCGTGACGCTCGATAAGCTGGTGGTGTTCTACGTGAAGAAGGGCGAGCCGGACATGGCGCGTGACGCCCTGGCGCGTTCGGTCGCGATTCGAGCGGGTTTCTTGGCCGACGGCCTATCGATCCAGGCCGCGGATGCGATTTCGGAAAAACATCCCGAGGAGGCGAGGGCGTTGTACAACCGGGCGCTGGTGGCGCTCGGTCCGTCCGACGCTCGAAACCGGGAATCGATCGAAGCAATCCGCAAGGCGCTCTCGGGCGTTGGAACGAAACGCTAGCTCGCAAACCAGGCCGCGAATTCGGCGCGAATAAACTCCTTCACGCCTTCCCGGCCGGTCAATCGCAACCACTGGGTACCGGTTTGCGAATCGCGATCGATTTCGATCTCAAAAAACGGGCAGCACCGGCGCTCGCCGGCGCCCCATTCCGCGACCAGTCGAGAAGTATCGTCATCGCACGGGAATTCGAACTCGAAGCCATCCGCGATCTCGTGAATAAGTTCCACGCGAGCCCGCAGCGCCGGGCCTAGCTCTTCGAAATGACGCCGGCGCGCTTCGGCCGTGAGAGCAGCACGGTCGCAAGCAAGGGGCGGCGAAGCCAACTATTCGCTCGCTTCTTCGGAGTCTTCGGAGTCTTCGGAGTCTTCGGTTGGATCCTCGGGCAGGAAAACACCGGTCGCCGGAACGAGCTCAGAGGGAGCGGCGAACACACTGGCTTCCTCGGGCGTCAGAAAATCGGCAATCGGCGAGGCGGGCGCGGACGGCTCGGCGGCAATCGGAGGTGTTTCCGCTTCCACAGCGCTGGCCTCCTCGGCCGACAGCGGCACTTCGCACTCGCAGCAATCGCTGCAACGCTTGCAGCGCGCGCAGCGATGATTGGGGCAGGCGTCCTTCGTGCAGTAAGCGCAGATATCGGTGGAGGCTTCGCCGCAGATACTGCAAGTGAAAACCGCCGCGTTGACCATCATGGGTGGGAAACCTTCTTCGTCTTGGAGGTGGGCTGGGCGAGCAGCGCGGCGCGGCAGCGTTGGGCTTCACTGTCGGCCACCTGAAATTCTTCTTCCTTTTGCTTCGACAAATCTTCGAGATATTGCCGCAAGCGGTCGCGATTGGTGCTATTTTCCGCAATTACCGACTGCATGATGGAGGCGAGCGCGGGGTTCTGATACTTGCGCACCCCTTCGGTCAGCGAACCGAGCGACGTCTCTACGGATTCCATCCGGAAGTACGTGTCCAGGCCCAGCGGGAGACGCTCCGGCTGCCGGGCGAAAGCTTCGCTCGATGAGATCAGGTACTTGAGCTGCGTCTGCGCCGCGCTCCACTGCGCAATGTAGGTTTGCGACGCGCCTTTCGAAACCCAGCCGGTGGGATGGATCTGGTCCATCAGCGGCTTCAGGTGCTGCTCCTGCACGCTTAAAGCGTCGATCATCTTGCGCGCGTCCCATTCTGACGCTACTCCCGCGTCGGTGGCGGGCGGCGGCGCCGATCCGAGGGCATGGGCTGGCGCGGCCGGCTGGGCCGGCTGAGGGGTTTGCCCGATCGCCGTGACGACAGAGGCAAGGGCGAGACAAAAAGCTAGGGTATACCTCATAGAGCAATGATCCCAATGCTAGTGTGGCACAGTTCGACCACCGGCTCGCGCGAGCGGACGAAAATGGCAATCGGCTACTCTGGAGGCGGCCCAGAGGGAGAAGTGCCGGACGAGGTGCCTGGCGGTGCGGTGGTAGGCGGCTTAGAGGGAGTAGGCTGAGTGGACAGGCCGCAGCCGCCGCAGGACGACGGCAGAGAAACGCCGACGCGCCCCGGCGAATCGATCGCAATGCGGTACGCGGCATCGCCCAAACCGTGCAGGATGCGGCGCAACAGCTCGTTCTTGTCGATGGTGCTCTTGGCCAGGGGCTCGTCTTTGTAGACGCGCAGCGTTTCGCCCTCATTCACGATCTTGGGAGCGCCAGGCTTCAGCGCGTGGCGCACTTCCACGGAGCCTTCCTCCACCGAAACGATGGTGGTCTGATCGTCGTCGTTGATGCTGACATCAAAGATGGTGCCGCGCACGGAAATCACCGCGGTGGGAGTCATGATGCGGTTGGGATTCGGCTCCCCGCCCAGGCGTTGGATATGGACCTTGATGCGCCCGACAAAAAGATCCAAAAGATCGCGCAAGCTGCCCGGGTTTTTGCGGAAAATCACGTTGGAACTGGGATAAACCTCGAACGTGCTGCCGTCGGAGGTTTGAAATTTGGCGTAGCCGTCCGGGCCGGTCTGGATGATTTGCTGCGCTTGCACCAAATCGCCGACGTTCAGCGCCCAAGGCTCGGAATCGCGCAGCACCGAAACTTGGCCGGTGAGTGTCACCACCTTGGCCGCGGCGTCTTGCGAAACCGGGAAAATCTGGGCCAGGCAGGCGGGTGCCGACGCTACGACAAGTGTCGCGCAAACCAACCCGTACGTGCCCCTCAGCCTCATAAAGTTAACGCGAACCCAGGCCGATTCCACACTAAGTACTATGTGGCTTACTGCTGACCCTAATCTTAATAACACAGTCTACCATCAAAAGTGCATAGCAAGATGGTATCCTATCGGGTTTTTGGTTACAAACCTGTATAGAATCAAGCTGTTCAAACTAAGCGAAGCGGCCGAAAGGATACAATAGGACACACTGATGTATCGGAGGGCCACAGTACCGGCGATTAGCTTGTTGGCCATTGGCTCAGCGGCTTTGTCGTGGCAGGCTGCGGCGCAGGTCAGTTCTCCGCAATCGGGCGGAATCTCGTGGCGCCACATAGGTAACTCGGCCATCGAACTGCCGCTGCCCGCGCTCGCTACCGGCCCGGTGGATCGGGTTTGGTATTCCACCGATGGCGCAACCTTGTTTGCCAGGACGGCCTCCGGACGCATATTCTCGACTGCGGATTTCGATGGGTGGCAGTTGGTGAGGGATCAGAAAATCAGCCCTCCGGACCAACCGGACCCTCCTGCCGAAACCGTTCCTGAGCCTGCGATCAAGCTGGCCGGCGGCGCTTCGCCCGGCCGGTTGTATGGGTTGGGACAAAACGTGTATCGCTCCGACGACGGCGGCGCATCCTGGGGGAACTTGACGGCTTACAAAGGCCGCTGCATCCTGGGTGCGGCGCTCAACTCGATCGCCGCGTCTCCGGCGGATCCCGACGAGGTGACCGTGGCGTCGGCGTCCGGCGTGTGGCGGAGCGTGGACGCGGGTCTTTCCTGGACTGGTCTCAACGATGAGTTGCCGAATTTACCCACCGGGCGGCTATTCGGGCTGCCCGATGGCACTCGTGGCGTTCGATTGTCAGTGGGAACCAGCGCGGCGGAGATCGAATGGGCGCCGGGTGAAAAGACCGCCTGGAAGCCGGTGGATTCCACCGAGGTGCAGCGCGATCAAAATCTGAAAGCCGCGCTCTCGCAGGTGCTCAAGCAAGGCGTGACGGCCGTGGCCACCGCCGAGGATTATATCTACGCCGGGGATTCCCAGGGGCGGCTGCGCGTGTCGGCGGATGCGGGCGTGAGCTGGGGAGTCGCGTCGAAGGTGGGCGATTCGGGCGTGGTCGAGGCCATCTGGGTAGACCCGGGCGATCCGCGCGTGGCCATCGCGGCGCTGGGGGCGCACGCCGGGGGCGCAAATGCATCCAAGCCGGCCTACGTCTTGCGAACCATGAACGGCGGCGCCTTCTGGGATGACATCACGGCCAACCTTCCCGATTCGGGCGCGGCGCACGGTGTGACGGCAGACCCGGCCAGCGGCGCGATCTATATCGCAACGGACGCGGGCGTGTTTTTCACGCTCACCGACTTGGGATTGGCGGGGCGTCCCACCGCCTGGACACCCATCAGCAGTCAATTGCCCGCCGCCGCGGCCACCGACGTGAGGCTGGACGCGGGTGGCAACCAGATCTACGCTGCGCTCGCCGGTTACGGCGTCTATACGGCCATCGCTCCACACCGGTTGAGCGACCCACAAGTGGTCAGCGCGGCCGATTACGGCGGCCGTCCGGCGGCGCCGGGAGGACTGTTGAGCGTGCTGGGCGCGCGCGTGGCGTCGGCCTCGGGTAATCACACGGCCGCGCCGGTGCTGGACGCCTCCGATACCGCGTCGCAAATTCAAGTGCCGTTCTCGGCTAAAGGAAGCACGCTCGAGTTGTCGCTGGACGCCGCGCGCGGCGCCCTCGCCTTCGAGATTCCGCTGCGTAGCGTCGCACCCGCGATCTTCGTCGACCCGGAGGGCACGCCGCTCATCATGGATGCATCGAGCGGCATCCTGCTCAATTCCACCAAGCCCGCGCGCGCCGGCTCCCGCATTCAGGTATTAGCCACCGGATTGGGCCAAGTGAAGCCGGATTGGCCAACCGGTGAACAGGCGCCGTTGAAGGACCCACCCAAGGTAGCCGCTGCCGTGCACGCCTATCTGGATGACTCGCCCGTGGAGGTAACCGCGGCGACGCTAGCTCCCGGCTATGTTGGTTTTTACTTGATCGAAATCCAGATTCCGCGCATCTCCAATACGGGTTCATCGGATCTGTATGTGGAGGCCGAGGGGCAGCAGAGCAATCATGTACGCTTGTACGTGGATAATGAGCCGCGACCGTGAGGAGTGGGACCGCTTGCTGTCGCGCGGCTCAGTAAACTGATGCTTCCCACATCCTGGCGGCGGCTGCTCAGCCTGATTCGCATTCTGCTGGCGATGAGTTGTCTCGCGGTCCAGCTCATCTCCTCCGGCTTCATTTGGACCGAAACCGCGATCCTGTTCGCCGGCTACATGATCTACGCTTGCATCGCGCTGTTCTGGCGCAGCCTGGAGGATTCCGGATATCCCAGCGTCGCCCTCATCGTGGACTTCGTGTTCTTCTTCATCGCTGCCATCAGCGCTGCGGCGTACGGTTATTGGATCAGCTCAGTTTTTTATGCCTACGTGGTGCTGACCGCGGTGATGCTGCATCCCTGGTGGAAGACTTTGCTGGTAGCGCTGGCCGCGATCGCGCTGCTGTACCTGGTGCCGACGCTGCATTCGGCCGAGATGCTGCGCCCGGCGTTCATCGCGGGGGGAATCCTGGGCAGCGTGCTGGCCATCCAGCGCGAGTATCTGGAGGAGCGGCTGTCGAACAGCTCGCGCCAGACCGTGCTCTATCGCTACGACGCAGAGAAAGCGCGGGAATCCGAGCGGCAGCGCATCGCGGCCGATTTTCACGACGGACCCCTGCAGAGCTTCATCAGCTTCCAGATGCGGCTGGAAATCATCCGCAAACTGCTGACACGCGATTTGACCGCGGCCACCGAAGAGCTGATGCAACTGCAAGATTTGTGCAAAAGCCAGGTCAACGAGCTGCGCGCCTTCGTGCGCAGCATGCGGCCGGTGGACGTGGAAGGCAGCCTGAACGCCACCCTGCGCCGCGTGGTGGAGCAGTTCCAAAAAGACAGCAATATCCCGGCCACGTTCGTCAGCGCCGAATTTCTGGAGCCGGCCGAGCCGGAAGTTTCTCTCGAGCTGCTGCAGATCGTGCGCGAGGCGCTCTATAACGTGCAGAAACATTCCAAAGCCACGCGGGTGGCCGTCACCATTGCGAAGTCGGAAACGGGTCTCGAGATTCAGGTCGAAGACAACGGCAACGGTTTCCCGTTCAGCGGCCGCTACACGCTGGATGAGCTGGAACTGCTGCGCCTGGGGCCCATGAGCATCAAACGCCGCGTACGTACGCTCGGCGGGGATATGGTGCTGGATTCTAAGCCCGGCCAGGGGGCCGGGCTCAAAATACGGCTAGCAACGTGATGCGCTTTGCGCATCTGTTTGCGGGGTTAGGGATTGGTTTGCTGGCAAGCTGTGGACGGTATGGGGATTTCACTATGCCCCTGCAGCCAGGAGGTTCGGCCGTCGAGTGGAAGTGGCAGGCGCGGGCCGAGCCGGTGATGTCTCGCGGTGGCATGGGCGAGTGGGACGCCGTGGACGTGCTGAATCCTTCCGTCATCCGCCAGGGCGACGCTTACTACAACTTCTATTCCGGATTCGACGGCCGGACCTGGCACACCGGCCTGGCTGTCTCGGCCGACGGCATCGCCTGGCACAAGGAGGGGGAGATTCTGTCGCCGCAGCCCGGTACGTGGGAAGGGAACGCGATTGCCGCCAACGGATCAGCGGTTGTGGATGAAAGCGGCATCCTGTATTACTACCAGGCGGGCGCCGGCGACCGCGTCGAGATCGGCCTGGCGCGCTCGCGCAACGGTCATCAGTGGCAACGCAACGGCGCGCCCGTGCTCAGCGTGGGACCCTGGGGAAGCTGGGACGAGCGCGGCGTCGGTGATCCGTATGTGATCCGCATTGCATCCAACTACTACATGTTCTACCTGGGACAGGATCGTGCGCGGCGGCAGCGCATCGGAGTCGCCCTGTCGCGCGACGGCGAGAGCTGGTACAAGCTGCGCTCCAATCCGATTCTCGAGCTGGGCGATTATGGGGCCTTCGATGCGAACGGGCTAGGCGAGCCGGCGGTCTGGACCGCGCGCGGCTATTACTGGATGCTTTACACCGGGCGCGATCGCAACGAAATCCGCCGGCTGGGCTTGGCGCGCTCGCGCGACGGCGTGCGCTGGGAAAAACTCCCGCTGACCATCGCGGGCGAGGAGGCCTGGGATTCAAAGGTGGTCTGCGACCCCACGGTGATCGCGAATGGCGATCGCGTCACCGTATGGTTTGGCGGCGGCGACGTCGCAAGCCCGGACCATGACCTGCACGGGCAAATCGGCATCGGTACACTAATCGCAGCGCCCTGATGCGAATCGGAATCACGTGCTACCCGACCTACGGCGGCAGCGGCATCGTCGCCACCGAACTCGGCCTGGAACTAGCTACCCGCGGCCATGACGTGCATTTCATTACTTACGCCAACCCCATCCGTCTGGATCCCGGCACGCCGCGCATCTACTATCACGAAGTGGAAGTGTCCACCTATCCGCTGTTCCAATATCCGCCCTACTGCCTGGCGCTCGCGTCACGGATGGCCGAAGTAGCCGACGATTACACCCTGGACGTGCTGCACGTCCACTACGCCATCCCGCATTCCACCGCGGCGATGCTGGCCCAACAGATGCTCGCCCCGCGGCGGCGCCTGCCGTTCATTACTACATTGCACGGCACCGACGTGAGCATCGTGGGCCTGGACCGCTCGTACTTTCCGATCACCAAATTTTCGATCGAGCACTCCGACGGGATCACTTGCACCAGCCAGGACGTGCGCCGCGAGACGCACGAGGTATTCGGCGTCGCAAACGACATCCGGGTCATCTACAATTTCGTGAATACCGAGATCTACAAGCCCATCGAAGACCGCCCTAACGATGAAAAACGCCTGATGCACATCTCTAACTTCCGGCCGGTGAAGCGTGTGACGGATTGCGTCCGCGTTCTGGCCGAGGTGCGCAAAGAGGTTCCGGCACACTTGTATATGGTGGGCGACGGGCCGGACCGTCCGGAGGCGCATCGGCTGGCGCGCGAACTAGGGCTGGAAGGGCACGTCACGTTCATGGGCAAGCAGGACCACGTGGAACGGCTCTTTCCCAAGATGCATGTGCTGCTGATGCCGAGCGAAATGGAGTCGTTCGGATTGGGTGCGCTGGAGGGTATGGCCTGCGGCGTTCCCGCAGTGGCTACTCGCGTCGGCGGATTGCCGGAACTGGTGACCGACGGCGTGGACGGGTTCCTGGAGCCGGTGGGCGATATTCAGGCGCAAGCGCGCAGAGCGATTGAGCTGTTGACCGACGAATCGCGCCATCGCGCCATGGCTGAAGCCGCGCGCCGCACCGCGGTGGAGCGCTTCGCGAGTACGATCATTATTCCGCAATATGAAAAATATTATGCAGAGGTCACGGCCAATGGGCGATAAATCGGTTTGGGTCGCGCTCGCTGTCATGTGGGTCGCGATGCCCACTCGACTGGACGTTCTCGATCACCAAGCCGGGAGCGCTATGATGATGGAATTGAAGCAGTTGTCTTGATCCTTGACGGTTTACGGCAAAATGCCGTATGATTGAAACATGAGTACCGCAGCTACTGCACGCCTCGAAGCCCGTTTGCCCCTCGATGTCATGGGGCGGCTCAAGCGCGCCGCTGAAATCCAGGGGCGCACGCTCACGGATTTTGTGGTCGCCGCGGCCGACGAAGCCGCCTGCCGGGCCATCGAACAGACCGAAATCATTCATCTGTCTATCGAGGACCAGCGGCAACTCGCCGAAGCGATCCTGAATCCGCCGGAACCCAATGAGGCCCTGCGCAAGGCGGCCAAGCGGTATCGCAAGCTTATCGGCGAGGGATGACCGACCCGCCATTCCGTTTCGCACCGCTCGGCGCTGAACATAATCGCGAACCGTTCGATTGCGGAGAAGAGGCGCTCGACCGCTATTTAAAGACTCAAGCTACCCAGGACACTCGCCGCCGCGTGGCCAACTGCTTTGTCGCGATGGAGCCCGCGAATGGCGTCGTTGCCGGCTATTACACCATCGGCTCGGCCGGCATTCCGTTCGTGGATTTGCCTGCCGAAGAGTCCAGGCGCTTGCCGCGCTATCCCTCGCTCCCCGCGGTGCGGGTTGGGCGTCTGGCTGTGGATCGCAAATTTCAGGGGCGCGGCTTGGGCGAAATGCTGTTGCTCGACGCCATGCGCCGGAGCATGAATCTGCCGCCGGCCGTTTATGCGCTGCTCGTGGACGCGAAGAACGACCACGCCGCGGCATTCTACCAGCGTTACGGCTTTCGCGTCTTTGCCAGCCAGCCCCGGACGCTCTTTCTTCCCATGGCCACGGTGGCGAAGGCGCTGCTGGCTTGAAGGGAGCGCGGGAACTTTCGCCCGCCCGCCGGAGTCTACTACAGCAGCACCCGGAAGTCGTAACGGCGCCCCATCCGGGCGGGATCCGGGCTAGAATTTGAGTAGACGACTGTGGCCGATACTGCTGTTGGTCTACACTTCGAAACGTGCCTGTTCTCCCATGCCGAGGAGGACGCGCTGGTTACCGCGCTCGCCCGAGGATCGGAAGACGCTTACGAGATCCTGATCCAGCGCTACCAGCAGCCAGTCTACAGCCTGGTGTGCCGCCTGATGAACGATCCGAGCGATGCGCCAGACGTAGTGCAAGAGGTCTTCTTGAAGGTTTTCCGCAGCATCGGTTCTTTCCGCGGCAACAGCAGCCTGAAAACGTGGATTTACCGGATCACCGTGAACGAGGCCTACAACCATCGCCGCTGGTTTTGCCGCCATCAGCGCCAGGAAGTAGCGCTCGGCTCCGAGGAAGGCGCGCCGCATTTTGAAGGCGTCACGGACCCGGGCCGCTCCCCGTTCGAGCAGGCGGCCGATCGCGAAACTCGCGCGCTCGTGGAACAGGCGCTGGAGAAGCTGAATCCCAAGTTCCGCGCCGCGGTGGTGTTGCGCGATATCGAGGATTTAAATTACGAAGATATCGCGACAGTTCTGGATATCTCGCTTGGAACCGTGAAATCGCGCATTCTGCGCGGCCGGGAAGCCTTGCGAAGAATTTTGGAGGGGCGTCTGGAGCAGGAGGCCGGTGTGCGATGGACTTCGCCGCGCATTTCCGGCGAGCCGCTGACCCAATAGCATGGAGTGCAACAGCGCCAGACAACGACTACCGCTGTACGCGGATAATGCTTTGCCGTTCGACGAACGGCGTCAGCTCCAGCGCCATTTGAGCGTCTGCCGCCGTTGCGCGCTCGAGTCGGAGCTTTACGCCGATCTTCGGCGGAGCTTGCGGGCGCTGCCGCAGCGCGTTCCGCCCGCCGATCTCACTACCCGTCTGCGTGTGGTCGCCTCCAAGGTGCGGACCGAATCCTTCGGCGGAGCGACGGCGTGGCGCCGGTGGCTGGATCGCGTGGAATTATCGCTGCGCAACCTGATGCGTCCGCTCGCGCTCCCGGCGTTCGGGGGCCTGTGTTCGGCCCTGTTCCTGTTCAGCATCTTCGTGCCGATGTTCAAGTCCTCCTTCGCGATGAACCTGGCGGGCGATGTGCCCACCATGCTGACGACGCAGCCGATCCTGAAGTATATGGCGCCGGTGGCGTTCGCCGGCCCGATCGCGTTCGCCAGCAACAGCGATGAAGACGCCGTCGTCGATTTGCAGCTCGACGATCACGGCCAGGTGGTGGATTTCACCATCGTGAGCGCGCCCGGCGGGCAGACGGAGGCCCTGCGGCACTCCATCGAAAACAGCCTGCTGTTCACGGAGTTTTCGCCCGCCACCACCTTCGGCCACGGCGTAGCCGGGACCATCCGCATTTCGTTCCGCAATAGCAGCATCGACGTGCGGGGCTAACCTCGGCGCCCAGCGCCCGGACCGCACGCTCCGGGACTATACTGCTCAAGAGGGCACCATGATGACCACCTCTCGACGACGATTCCTCCAGGTAGCAGCCACAAGCGCGGTTGGCGCGACCCTCGGTGCGGTTCCTGGCTCCGCGGCCGATGTCCCCACGCTCGGCATGATCTTCCCGCCGGCCAATTATCCGGTTCCTCCCGAGGCCAAGCTCCTGTATCCTTCGGGCGTCCGATTTCTAGCCGAAGGCGTCGGGTTGACGAAAATGACGGCCGAAGAGTATGACCGGGTATTCGTCCACATCCTGCCGGCGGCACAGAAGCTCGCTAAAGAAGGCGCCAATGCAATCTCGGTGATGGGCACTTCGCTCACTTTTTACAAAGGCGCCGAATACGAGCACCAGTTGAAAGTGAACGTCACCAAGGCGACCGGATTGCCTTCCACTACCATGAGCACCGGGATCGTCGAAGGCTTGCGCGCCATGAACGCGCGCAAGCTGGCCGTGGCTACGGCGTATGACGATGACGTCAGCAATCGTCTGAAAGTATTCTTGGAGGAATCCGGGTTTCAGGTTCTTTCTGTGAAGGGGCTGGGAATTGTCAGCTTCGCCGATCGCGGCCCGGTGACGCCCGATGAATTGCTGAACTTCAGCGCGGGCGTATATGCAGGCGCGTCGAAAGCCGACGCGCTGGTGATCTCCTGCGGCGCTTTGAAAACGCTGGATCTCATCGTGCCGCTCGAAAAACGCTGCAAAGTTCCCGTGGTTTCGAGTACGCCGCACGCGCTGTGGGCCAGCGTCCGCTTGGTGGGGTTGAGCGGGCAAGTGCAAGGCTACGGCACGTTGCTCGGCAAAAACGTGCCGCTGCGGAGCTAAGCATGGCCGCCCCGAGCTACCCTTACGACACGCGGCTCAACATTCTGCATCCGCCGCTCGAGTTGATCGATACCGCTCGGATCGCAGGCGAGACCATACACCCCTGGTTCAATCAGACGCTGTGCAAAGTGAACGACTCGGTGGTGCGCATGGGTGTGATTCAGGGCGAATACCATTGGCACAAGCACGACAACGACGACGAGTTCTTTTATGTGGTCGATGGCGAGCTGCTGATCGATCTGGAAGGCAACACCGTCAGCCTCAAACCGCAGCAGGGTTTCGTTGTGCCGAAGGGAGTGGTTCACCGCACGCGAGCGCCGCGGCGCACCATAATTTTAATGGTGGAGAACGCCGGGATTATTCCCACCGGCGATTAGCCCTTAGCTGTTGGCGACTGGCCTTTGGCGACGGCACGTTCGAGAACCTCACGTACGCTCCCGATGAGGCGGGGAACGTCTGCGCCCTGCGCGATTGGCCCGTGGCCGGGAACAACGGCCCGCGGCGCGAGCTCATGGATGCGGTCGAGCGAATGGAGCCAGATCAGCCAATCGTGCGGTGTGCCGGCGTCGAGATTAGGCAGATAACCGTTCACTAAGCAGTCGCCACAATACAGAACTTCATCCGAAGGCGCCCAGACCGAAATATTGCTCGGCGTGTGGCCGGGCGTGAGCAGGATCTCGATCTCGCAATTGCCGAGATCCAGCCGCGAATCCGCGGCAATCGGGCAATTCGGATTCGCGAGTTTCGTCTGGTGATAAAAGACCTGCGCTTCCTTGTGCGCGCGGCGCGCGGCGTTCGGGATCTGCGCGTTGAACTCTTCCACTTCGGCGCGCAACTCGTCCTCGGTTCGCTGGATGTTCGCGTGCCCGTAGACATTGATGCCGAGATCGCGGAAGAACCCGTTGCCGCCGATGTGATCGAAATGGCGCTCGGTGTTCAGCACCAGCTGCCGGTTGGAAGGCCGCGCGAGCGAAGCGTAGCCGTGGATGGTCGACGCCGCAGCCGCATTGGCGCCTGTGTCGATAATGAGCGTGGTTTCATCTCCGATGATGAAGCCGGCATTCACCGTCCAGGGCGGCGAGTAGCCCAAACCGGTGATCGCAAAGCATCGATCACTGAGTCTCAATTACTTGCCGTCCACTGAGAAGGCAAGCAGCACATTGCCGGGCACGCCGCCGCCGGCTGCGTAGCCCGAGTTGACGAATAGCATGCCGCCGGCGATCACGGGACCCGGACCGTCCATTGAGCCGCCGTGTCCGGGCACGCCGTCGACGGTTTCGTACGCCTGCTCGGTGTCGACGTCCCAAATGATTTTGCCGTCCGTCGTCGAATATCCGCGCAGATGGCCGTCGACGGAACCCGAGAACGCGACCCCGGGAATCGCAGTGACCGCGGCCGATTGCGCGGGGCTGCAACGCTTGCGATCGCCGCAGGGAACCGGCGGCGTGTACCAGACGCGTTCCCCGTTCGTCAGCCGCAGCGCGAACATCCCGCCGCCGCGCTTGGGGTCGACGTCCGTGCTCAGGCTGTAGGGAACCACGACGCGGCCGAGATCAGCGAGCGCGACGTAAACGTTCGTTCCGTCGGTAGCCGAGCCCCACTGCACGCCGCCGTTGGTGCCGCCCTGGCCCACGCGCGTGCTCCACAACAGTTCGCCTTGATTATCGGGATCCACGGCATGCACCAGTCCCGATTTCTGCCCGGCTACCAACTCGCGCTTGCCATTGGCCAGCGTGACCAGAATCGGCCCCGAGCTAAAGTCGAAATCGGGACCGTTCGATTCGGGGCAATTGGTCTTATCGGGAATGCGGCACGCGGAGGTGTAAGCATCCTTTGCGGTCATCTGACGCGACCAGAGGATTTTGCCGCTATCGAGATTGAAAGCCACGAAAGCGTCGCTCATGCGTGTCGTGGGGTCGCTGTAGTTGTCGCCGGTGGTGGCGTAGATCGCGTTGCGCTGGAGGTCGATCGCCGGGCTGCTCCAGATAGGCGCGCCGGATGGCCCCCAAAGCTGCGTGCCGATTTTGTTCTTCTTCGTTTTATGTGCACTCTCAGGGATGGTGTAGGTCTTCCAGATTTGTTTGCCGGTAGATGCATTCAGCGCCACCATGCTCCCGCGAAAACGGCAGCACTGGTAATCGGGCGACGCTCCGGCGCCTTCTTCGCCCGAAGCCACGGGCACGTACAGACGGTTGTTATAGAAGACCGGCGAGCCGGTGATGTGGCCCACCGCAAAGTCTTCCACCTTGGTTTTCCAAATCAGCTTGCCGGTCTCGGCGTCCACCGCGTAGGCGACAGCCTGGCCGTCGCCGAAGAACGCTGCGTAGCGTGGACCCTCATCGGTCTCCACGCGGCCGATGCTGATGGCCGAGCGTACGCCGCCGGCCGCGGTGAAGTACCAGCGAATGCAGCCCGAGGAGGCATCGAGCGCATAGACATTGCCGCTGGTGCTGCCGATGAAGATCCGCCCGCTGGCATAAGCGGGATGAGCGTTGGCGTCCAGCGTGGCGGGAAATCCGAAAGCCCATTTCACTTTCAGCTGGGGTAGGTCGGCGGCGGAAAGCCCGGCATCGCCGGCGCCCTGGAAACGTGTGTTCATCAGATTCTGGCCCCACCCGTTCCAGGCCGGGCCGGAGGACAGGTCGCCCAAGGGGGCCCCGGGTGTCTTGCACATCGCGGCCTCGGAGGGCGCGGTCTCCAGCGGCTGATCGAACGATCTCCCGGTGACAAATTCGGCGATCGCACGTCGCCCGGTTTCCGATTGCCGGTTGGCCATCGAGATCATCGGCCCAGATTCCATCGCCGCCAGTACCCGCTCAGGCGACATGGCGCGCAAGGCCTCGCGAGTGGGCGCGCGACCCACGCCGGCGTCATGACAGGGAGCGCAGCTTCGTTTGTAGATGGCTTCGCCGTCCGGCCCCGCCGCAATGCCGGGAAATGGCGCTGCCACCAACCCGAAAAGCGCCGCGACGGGAATCCACGGCACGACTGGAATCAACCGAAAGTAGAGCATCGGGAAGGATTTTATCACCCTCCGCCTCTCCGCGCGCCCGGCCGCGCCACGGGTTTGCTTTGCGCCTTGCTTTGCGGCGTTGCTTTGCAACCGCGCGCCAGGAAGTCCTGGAACCGCCTGGATTCTCTGTCTAAAGGCTTTCCGCTAGACAGCCGATGTTATTAACGGCGTTCTCTATGAAGCGGCTACTCATACTGTTCCTGCTTTTCCTCGGCGCGTTGTGCTTAGAGGGACAAACCACCAGCTCGATCACCATTTCCGCCAATCCCCAGGGCCCGCTCTTTCAGGTGGATGGCGTGACTTATACTCAAGCCGTGACGTTTCTCTGGCCCCAGGGGAGCACGCACTATGTCGTCTTCATCACCAATCCTCCCTTGCCTGGCCAGGCCGCGAGCCTGGTGCAAACGTCCCTCAATGGAAAGACTCAGTGGGTCTTGAACGGATGGCAGGACAATAACGGGCTTGTGGAGCCGGCGACGTCGCCTATTCAGACCATCACGGCTAACCCCGCTGTAACCTCGTTCACGGCCACCGTGACCGTGAGTTATCAGGTGAATCTGAGCTATTATACGCAGCCGAATCCGAACACATCCTCATCGCCGCCCACCTGCGGCGCGCCAGGGGCCATTCCCGCGGGTGCGTTCTCGCCCGGCGTTGTGTACATCGGTACGGCGTGCTATTGGTCGTCGGTCGCGGCGTTTGTTACCGCCGGCAGCAACGTGACGCTGAATGCCTACCCCTACCCCGGATTTGCATTCGAGGGCTGGTCCATCAACGGTGCCACACCGACCTCGTTTCTGACCGCGATTACCGTGAACGGTCCCACCACGATCGTCCCGCAATTCGAGCCGGCCGAACTGGTGTCGTTCCTCACTTCACCGCTGGGACTGCAAGTGCTGATCGATCACAATACGGTAAACACGCGAACTGTAAACGACGTGCCGAACTGCCCGAATAACGAAACCATCCCGGTGGTTCCGCTGCTCGGATTTCCATCCGTTTGTTTTGGTGATTTCTACTACGCTCCCGGGTCCACGCACTACATCAGCGGGGTGACTCCGCAGCGCGATTTAAGCGGCAACTGGTGGGTCTTCAATCAGTGGAGCAACGGGCAGCCGCAGAATTCGTTGTTTACCGCCGGCAGTTCCAACACGACAGCCGTCCTGACGGCGGATTTCGTGCAAGGGGTACCGGTGGCGTTTGTCACCTCGCCGGCCGGGCTACAACTCACGGTTGACGGAAACCCGAACTACGGATCGTACGATTTCATTTGGGGCGTGGGGACCACGCACCAGGTATCAGCGGCCGCTAGCCAGACCGGGTCCAACGGCCGGGTTTATTCGTTCCAAAACTGGTCCAACCAGGGGCCCGCGACGCAGACCGTCGCCGTGGCTTCCTCCATGGCCAACGGCGGATATGTGCTGACCGCCGACTACAACGAACTCGACCGCGTGGTGGTGCAAAGCACACCTTCGGGCCTTACCTTGCAAGTTGACGGCAGCAGTTGCGTCACGCCCTGTAACGTAGATCGCCAGGGCGGCGCCACATTCCAGGTGACGGCTCCCACCCAGATCTCCTTGGGAACCGGCGCGCGTCTCGATTTGACCGGCTGGTCCGACGGAGGCGCGTCCACTCACACCATCACGGTCAGCCAGAATTACGCCACCATCACGGCCGGCTACAGCACGATGTATCAGTTGAGCGCGGCTTCGACCCCGAGCAACGGATCGAGTTTCAAATATTCGCCCTCTTCCTCCGATTCGTATTACCCGCAGGGCACGCAGGTGGCGCTGACCGCGGTGCCCAATCCGGGATTCAAGTTCGGACATTGGACTGGCGACCTGTCCGGCAGTTACCCCTCGGGAACGGTGACGCTGGCGGGTCCCGAGGGCGTAATGGCGAACATGATCTCGGTTCCCTACATCGCCCCCGCGGGAATTCTGAACGGCGCGGGGCCGACGCCCAGCACGTCTGTCGCGCCCGGTTCCCTGATTTCGATTTTCGGACAAAGCCTGGCGTCCACCGTGCAGGTTGGTCCGACGAACCCGCTCTCGCAAAGCCTCGCCGGCACCACAGTCACCATCAACGGCATGTTCCTTCCCTTGATTTTCGTGTCGCCTCAGCAGATCAACGCGCAGCTTCCTTCCGGCCTCGCGGACGGCAACTACACATTAGAGATTGAAACCACGGGTCAGCCCAACGTTTCCGGAGACCTGACAGTCGCGCGCGATGCACCGGGACTGTTCTCGTTCATGGTCGGCTCGACGGCTTACGCGCTAGCCTTCCATGCTGACGGTTCGACGATCACCACCAGCAGCCCCGCGACCGCGGGGGAAACCATCTCATTCCTCGGCACCGGATTTGGCCCCTATCAACAACCGGTGCTGGACGGCTTCTTCCCACCCAATCCGCCTCCCGCTGTGAGCGATTCCGTGGACCTGACCGTGGGCGGCCAAAAGGTGACGTGCTCATCCACGGCCGCGCCCGGCTTCACCGGTGTAACGACGACGCAATTCCAAGTGCCCAGCGGACTCAGTGGCAGCTCAGTGCCGTTACTAGTGACCATTAACGGAGTGGATAGCAATACGGTGACGCTGCCGATTAAATAGATAACTTATACACTGGTGCTGCTCAAGATCAGCGCGATCAGGTTCCAGGCTACCAATACCGCGAAGAGCAAATTGATGCGCGCAAGCAGTTGGCGTTTGCCTGCCCGCCAGCAATAAAAGCCCAGCAGGATCGCCAGAAATTTCACCAGTACGAGCCCGGCCAGGGGATTGGATCCGACGCCCAAGGCTACTCGCACCAAGGGGTTGCCTTCCCGCACGCCATTAACCAGAAATGCGATTGTGGTCAGGAAGTCCAGCGCCTGCAGGTAGAAATACTGCCAGAGCAGCGGAGTGATCGAGCTCCGTTCCCGCGCAACGGCATCGCTCTCCGTCATTCACCTTAACGGTAGAGGAGAAAACCTTAGAGCAAAAGAGTACCTTTGGTTTAGTACCGCTACAGATCGAAACTTTGGCTGCGCTCCGGCGCCACCGCCTCCAGCCGGTAACGTTCCTGGATGGCCTTTACAAACGGGCCTTGTTGTTCGGGCTCGCCATGCACCAGGAAGACTTTCTTGAGTCCGGCCGCAATGGGCTTCATCCAGGCCAGCATCTCTTCCCGGTCGGCGTGACCGCTCAAAGCGTCGAGCTTCTGGACCTCGGCGCGCAGGCGCATCGGCTCGCCGAAGATCGGGACCTCATCCCACTGCTCCTCGATCTTGCGGCCCAGCGTGTTTTCCGCCTGGTAGCCGGTCAGAAGAATGGTGTTGCGCGGATCGCCGATATTGTTCTTCAGATGGTGCAGCACGCGGCCGCCTTCGCACATTCCCGACGCGGAAACGATCATGAACGGACCGTGCAGGTCATTGAGGGCTTTGGACTGGTTCACGTCGCGCACGTAAGTGAGCAATTGAAAGCCGAAAGGGTCGCCATGGTTGGCGAGAAACACGCGGGCTTCTTCGTCGTAAAGCTCGGGATGCGCACGAAACACCTCGGTAACGTTTACAGCCAGAGGGCTATCGACGAAAATCGGGAAACGGGAGACGGCGTTGGCTTGGATCAGCTCATGCAACATCAAAACAAGCTGCTGCGTTCGACCCACGGCAAACGCCGGCACAATCATTTTCCCGCCGCGACGGTAGGTCCGGTTGACGATCTCGGCCAGCTTCGCCGAAACCGACTGGATGGGTTCGTGCACGCGGTTGCCGTAGGTGCTTTCCAGGATGAGGTAGTCGGGCTGCGGCAGCGGCTCGGGATCGCGAATGATGGGCAAGCCGGGCCGCCCCAGGTCGCCGGTAAAGCCGAGACGCACTTTGCGGCCGCCGTCTTCCAGCTCCAGCAGCATGGTGGTCGAGCCGAAGATGTGGCCGGCTTCGAACGATTGATAGACCACTCCCGTGCCCACCGGGGTGGGCGTGTGCATCGCAACCGGGTGGAACAGTGGAAACGTGGCTTCGGCGTCCTCGGTAGTATAAAGCGGCTCGACCGCGCCGTTCGCTGGAATGCCGGGGACATTCAGCGCTTTGCGGCGCATCTGGCGCTTGTTGAGAAACGCCGCGTCGTGTTCCTGCAGCGACGCCGAGTCCTCCAGCATCGGGCGGCACAGATCGGCCGTCGCCGGGCTGGTATAAATCGGACCCCGAAAGCCGTTCTTCACCAGCAGCGGAAGATTGCCGCTGTGATCGATGTGCGCATGCGACAGCATCACGGCGGAAACGTCCGCGCAGGGGAACGGAAAATGCTTGTTGCGTTCAGCGGCCTCCTTGCGATGCCCCTGATACTCGCCGCAATCCAGCAGGTAGCAATTGCTGCCGATGGTCAATTGGTGCATGGAGCCGGTCACTTCGCGGGCCGCGCCCCAGAAGGTAAGTTTCATCCTCTCAAGAATACTCTGCTTACTAAGGCAAATCCCCGATTGGTTACTAGAGCACTTACTGATAGGTTCAGACTGGATGCTTAGCGGAGCGGGATCGGCGATTAGGGATTGGGGGACTGGCACATGACGAAAGGTTTCGTCGCTCTCGCGGTCCTCGGAGCGGCGTTAATCCCCTCAGCGTATTTCGCCTGGACGCTCCGCGATATGCCGCACCTGGGCTTTTATCACGACGACAGCATCTATTGGGTCTCGGCACGCAGCCTGGCGACGGGCTCGGGTTACCGCATCCAGAGCCTGCCCGGAGAGCCGTATCAAACCAAATATCCGCCGCTGTATCCCGCAATCCTCTCCGGAATCTGGAAACTCGACCCCCACTTTCCGGAGAATTTGCCGCTCGCTACGCTATTTTCCTGGCTCTGTTTGCCGCTTTTCCTCGCGGCGCTCTGGTGGTTCCTGCGCGATTACGGATTTGCCTTCCGCGAACGAATTGTTTTGGTTTTGATGGCCGCGCTGAGTCCGGTGGTCGTGGTGTTCAGCTTCTCGCTGATGCCGGAGCTGCTGTTCAGCGCGCTATTGCTTGCTTCGCTGGTTCTGGCCGAGCGCGCGATGAAGCCGGAGGCATCCGCGAGCCTCGCGCTCGCGGGGGGAATTTGTGCAGCGCTCGCGTATCTGGTGAAATCCATCGCAGCTCCGCTGCTGCTCATAGTCCCGCTGTGCTTTGCGCTGCGAAAACATTTTCGCAAAGCCGCGTATTTTGCCGCCGCGATGCTTCCGGCGGTCGCCGGATGGCAATGGTGGATGACGCGCCACCTGGCGCATTCGAGCGACCCGGCGGCCATGTACTACACCAGCTACACCAGCTATCAGATCTACAATGTCCCATTGCGCGATCTGCCGCTAGTGATCTGGTACAACCTGGACGGCTTTTTGCAAGGCGCCGGCAAGCTTCTGATCTTCGATCTTCCCTTCGGCTCGAAGCACCTGGAGCGCGTAATCGCGATCGCCGCCATCGCGGGATGCGTGCGTCTGGCCGCACGCCGCCGCGCGCTGCAATATCCCTTCGCCGCGCTCGGAATGGCGGCCATTCTGCTGGTATGGCATTTCCCTCCGGATCAGCGCTTCGTATTTCCGTTGTATCCGCTGCTGCTCGCCGGATTAGCCACCGAAGTTCGCAATCTCTGCGGCGCGTTGCGAACGGCGTGGACGAAACCGGCCTTGGGTGATCGGGTTGCGGTTGCGGGCTTTGGGACTCTGCTTGCTGGCCTTGCCGCATTCGCGGTTTTCTGCACCGTCTTCGGGCTGGCACATGTGATCCCGGATTTGTTCGCGACCTATCGCGCGGATTTCCAAGCGCGCGAGTCGGCCTATCGCTGGATCGACAGCCATGTCCCGGCCGGCGCCAATCTTTACGCTTACGAAGACCCCCTCATGTTCCTTTACACCGGGCACAAGGCCTCGCGCCTTCCCATCCCGCCGAAGTTTCTATATCACTCCGACGGCCGCGCCATCGAAAAGCTGATGGCCTCCCTGCCGGATTTCGCGCGCAGCCACGATCTCGATTACCTGTTGCTGACGCCCGACGATTATTATCGCGATCTGAACGCCAAGGGAACGCAAGGATTGACCGCGGCGATGGCCTCCGGAAGCTTCGAGCGTCTGTTTGCATCCGATCACGTGGCAGTGTATAAGCTGAACGCGCCGAACGTGAGTGCCCGCGCCGGGCTTCGCCCGCGCCTCTAAGCTGCAGCCATATGAGCATCTGGTGGCTAGCAACAATCCCCGGTATTGCGGTCCTTTGGGGGACTCAATTTTCCCTTTACCATACGCTCGTGGATCGCGAAATTAAGCGATGCCATTATGGGCGAGCGCTGAAGCTGATCGACGGCCCCCTGGGTTGGTCTTCGACCGACGTTGTTCGGCTACAGAAAGCGGGAGCCCTATTCTATTGGGGCCGGGCTCAGGAAGCCGAAGTGATCTTGCGCGAGTTGGTACAGCAGACGCGCAGCCGCGCCGATCGCTTAGTGGCGCACGAGCGTCTGGGACTGGTCCTCTTAGCGCTAGGCCGTTACCCAGAGGCCAAACAATCCTTTGAAGTGGCGGCGGCGCTAAGGCCTACCCGCTCGGTGGCATTCAGCGGCTTCGCGGAGTTGCGATTGCGCCAGGGTCTCTTGCCTGGGCAGGCACTCGCGGCTGCACAGCAGGCCCTGAAGAAGCACCGCAGTGAACTGTCGGAACGATTCATCTCAGGGGGTCTGGCAGGATTCGCGGCAATCAGGCGTGGGCTTTGGCCCTGCTGGGTCACGCCGCCGAATCGGAGCAAGCCATCGAGTTGGGATCCCGCGAAGGCGATCCAAAACATAAGCCCGAGCTGGCTGGATTTCACTGGCGCGCCGGAATGGCGATGCTGGCGATCGAGAGACCCTCCTCCGCGGCGGACCATTTTCGCCTCGCCTCGGAGCTGGACCCCGACGGATACTACGGCGGGTTGGCAAAGCTGCAGCTCCGTGAGCACAGCTTCGACGTCGCGCACCTGTAGGCTACAATCTGAGCAAGTGTTCCCCCGCATTTTTGTTCTCTCTTGCCTCACGGCGCTTACCGTTCTGGCGCAGAAAAAACCCGTCACCATCGACACCCTGATGGAGCACGGCCGTGAGCGTGAGATGCCGCAGGTAATCTGGGCGCCGGATGGAAAAAGCTTCGCCTTTTTTCAGGGCGCGGACATCATGTTGTACGACCTCCCTAGCAAATCCGCGCGCAGGCTGCTCTCGCTTGAACCGCTCGAAAAAGCCGCTGTTCCCCCGCCCGAACTCACCCGCTACGAGTGGCAGGATCGCAACGTGAGCGCGCAAAAGCTGGAATGGAGTCCGGATGGCCAGCGCTTGTTGCTCACCGTCCGCGGCGACCTGTTTTGGTTTACGCTGGCGACCGGTGCCTGGGAACAGCTCACCGCCACTCCCGAACCCGAGAACGATCCCAAGCTCTCGCCCGACGGCATGCGCGTTGCCTTCCGCCGCAGCCACGATCTGTACACCCTCGACATTGCCACGCGCCAGCTTACCCGCCTCACCGACGACGGCGCCGCGACGCTGCTGAACGGCGAGCTGGATTGGGTGTACCCCGAGGAGCTCGACCTCGGCACGGCCTATTGGTGGTCACCCGATTCCAAGGACATCGCGTATATGCAGTTCGACGTGGCGCACGAGCTCGTGTATCCGCAGGTTTCGCTCACCGGGCTGCGCGCTTTGTTTGAGCCCGAGCGCTACCCGCAAGCCGGAACTCCCAACGCCGACGTTCGCGTGGGCGTGGTGGCGGCCACCGGCGGCGCGACCCGCTGGATGGACACCGGGGAGACCCGCGGGTTTCTCCTCTCGCGCGTGTACTGGACGCCCGACTCCACACGCCTAGCCATCGAACGCATGAACCGCGTGCAGAATCATCTGGACCTATTGCTGGCCGACGCAGGCTCCGGAATATCTCATCCGATTCTTTCGGAAAGTGATCCGTACTGGATCAATCAGAACAATTTGTTCAGCTTTATCGGCAAGGATCAGTTCTTGTGGGGCAGCGAGCGCGACGGTTTTCGTCACTTGTACCTGTACAATCTGGCCGGACAGCAGCGCAAACGCCTCACCGAAGGCAATTGGGAAGTCACTGATCTGGCCGGCGTGGATGAATCTCAACAAAAAGTTTACTTTCTATCCACGGAAGCAAGTCCTCTGGATCGAGAGCTTTATTCAGTGAAACTCAACGGAAAGGATCGCACACGGATCACCCGAGAATCGGGCATTCATGACATCTCCTTTTCGCCCACGATGCAAAACTATCTGGATACGTTCTCCTCGCTGACCGAGCCTCCCCGGATCGACGTTTATTCCATCGGCGGCGAAAAATGGTCTACGTTCCGCACTCCCAACCGCTCGCTTGCCGATGAATACGAGCTCCAGCCGTCGGAAATCGCCGAGGTCAAAGCGCAGGATGGCACCTTGCTTTATGGCCGGTTGATCAAGCCCGCGAATTTTCGCGCGGGTGAAAAGTATCCGGCGGTCGTGATCGTGTACGGCGGACCAGACGAGCAGGAAGTGGTGAACGCCTGGCAAGGCGCTGACTGGGCCCAACTGCTGGCCGCGCGGGGATTCGTGGTTTGGCAACTGGACAATCGCGGGGCATCGGGCCGCGGGCACGCGTTCGAGATCCCGTTGTACCGGCGCTTCGGAAAAACCGAGCTGGCCGATCAGTTGGAAGGCGTTCGATACCTGGTGGCGCAGGGCTTTGTGGACCCGGCGCGGATCGGGATTTACGGCTGGAGCTACGGCGGCTTCATGACCTTATATTCGGTTTTAAACTCGCCCGACACGTTTCACGCGGCGATTGCCGGCGCGCCGGTGACCAATTGGCGCAATTATGACACGATCTACACCGAGCGCTACCTGGGACTGCCTGCGGAGAATGCCGACGGATACCGCGCCAGTTCGCCGGTGGAGTATGCCTCGAAGTTGAAGAGCAAGCTGCTGCTGGTGCACAACTTCGAAGACGACAACGTCCTATTCCAAAACACCGCGCAAATGGTCGACGCGCTGGAGCACTCCGGAAGGATTTTCGAGCAGGTGATTTACACCGCGAAGACCCACGGCGTCACCGGACCTGTTCGCAAGCAAATGCTTGCAACCCTGCTGGATTTCTTCGAGAAGAACTTGAAGTAGCGATCTCTAACGGTGCCCGCCGCCGTGCCCGCCAAAGGAAGCGCCGCCGACGTGCCCGCCACTAAACGAACTTCCGCCGAATGAACGCGCGCTGGAAACAGACCGCCCGCCTCCAAACGACCGGTTGCTCGCCATTAGCCCGGTCGCGGCGCGGTTGGTAGCCAGTGCGCCTAAACGGCTGGAGACGCCGGTCGAGCGGCTTGGGGTAGCGCCGTAGGAATATCCGCTACCACCGTAATAAGGAGCATAACTCACTGTCGTCGGACTATAGTACATGTAGCCGAACGGGCTGTATCCGAATCCGGAATACGGCAGATAAGTGTACATCCCGAACATTGGGTTATACATCCAACCGCCCAGGAACAGCGGATTGTATCCAAAACCACCGAAGCCGTAGCCCAAGCCGGCCGCACCGTACGCGCCGTAGCCCAACGGATCGTAGCCGTAGCCGTAGCCAAGTCCGCCGTAGCCGCTATAGCCGTAGCCGCTGGAATTCCCCGATGCCGCGGAAGCAGACGCGACATTGGCTTGGGCGACATAGCTGGCACGCCGGTCACTCCAGCGGTACAAAGCGTCCTGGTCTTCGGCCTTGCGATCGAAACTTTCCGCTTGCAACACCGCCCCGAGATTGGTGGCCTTTCCGCCGCGCAAGGTCAACTGACCGGAGGAATCCGTGACCACGGCTTCGCCTTCGTAGACGGCAAAGCGAGCGGGATTCGTATCCAACCGGTAAAGCCCCTGCTTTTGAAGATCGATGCTGTCATTCTTATAAGCCAAGCGGACAGCATTGTCTTTGGGCATCTCCGCGCTTTCGATCATCGCGGATCCGGAAAGAACCTCGACGCGGGTATCGCTGAGCCTGGTGGAGATCATGCGAATGGAGCTGTTCTCGCCCATGCGCAAGAAAACGCCGGGCGTGAGCAGGACCTCGGCGCGACCGTCGGCCGTGCGAAACTCCTGGCTCTCCTTGATGTCCGGAAACTGGCCGAACTTCAGGTCGACCAGCTTGCCATCCAGATAAGCGCGGCCCTCCACGTACTGGACGACGCCGGAATGGGTGGAAATCACGGACTGGGCGAACACCGCTGGAGTGAGCGCCGAGCCCACAGCCAGAACGCCTGCTACACCGAGAGACCCTGCCAGGAAGCGCATTGCCAAAAGCTCCTTAGATCAATCCTGCTCTTGTTTTAGACCCTTGTCAACCCCGGCCGGTTGCGAGAACTTTCCCGATTTTGAAGGATGTAAACGGCCACGGGGTCGAACCTGCGCTTGCGCCGGCCAGCCGGACCATTCTAGAAAGGACGGGCAATAGTGGCGGTGCGAAATGGTATAGTTCGAGGACGCTAGCATTTCCTTCTCAGGAGGGGACCGTGCGATATTGCTGCCCGATCCGTCGTTTCCTTTTCACCGGAATTCTCGCGATTCCGGTGGCACCGGTCGCCCTGGCCCAAAGCGCTCCGCCGGCTCCGCCTCCCACCACCGTCTCAGCGAACGCCGAAAAGCCGATCGCGCCCGTGCCGCCGGAAAAAAGCAAGGTCACTCAGCACACCATCACCCTCAACGGGAAAGAGCTGCACTATAGTGCCACAGCCGGGAATCTGCTGATCCAAAGCGACGACGAACAACCGGTCGCCAGCATGTTTTATGTCGCCTACACGCTCGATCACGTGGCCGACGCCCGTTCGCGTCCCCTCACCTTCCTCTACAACGGAGGCCCGGGGTCGGCGAGCATGTGGCTGCACATGGGTTCCGTGGGACCCGTGCGCGTAGTGACGTCCAGTCCTGAAGCCACCGGCTCAGGCCCTTATCAGATCGTCCCCAACGAATACAGTCTGCTCGATGAGTCCGATCTCGTGTTCGTGGATGCGGTCGGGACCGGATATTCGCGGCCTACCGGCAAAGGCGTGATCAAAGACTTCGCCGGCACGGACCAAGATGTGCGGGCCTTCCAAAAATTTATTTACCGCTATGTCAGCGTGAATCATCGTTGGGGCTCGCCGAAGTTCTTATTCGGCGAATCGTACGGGACCACGCGGTCGGCAGCATTGGTGGATGCTCTGGAGAACGCCGGCCTCTCATTCAACGGGGTGGTGCTGATGTCCTCCATCCTGAATTACTTCATCCAAGCGCCGGGAACCGACAATCTTTTCGTCGGCAATCTGCCATCTTACGCGGCCATCGCCTGGCACTACGAAAAAGTAGAGCACAAGGGCGGCGACGAGAAAGCGTTTCTGGAGGAAGTGCGCACGTTCGCCCGTGGCCCCTATGCCGAGGCCCTGGCGCAAGGTCAGAATCTGCCGCAGGCGAAAGAGGATGAGATCGCGCGCCAGCTCTCCGGCTATATCGGCCTCAGCGTGCAATACATCAAGGAAGCGAATCTGCGCATCGCGCCCGCGCGGTTCCGCAAGGAGCTGCTGCGCGATCAACGCGAGATCCTGGGCCGCTATGATGCGCGTTTTGAAGGCACCGATGTTGACGCCGCGGGCGAAACGCCGGGTTACGATCCCGCGAACACCGGAATTGAAGGCGCATTTATCAGCGCGCTGCATGATTATCTGGATCGCGATCTCGGATATACGTCCGACGAAACGTATCTCCCGTCTGGTCCCGGCATCCTGCAGCAGTGGGATCACACGCATCGCTTGGGCTCCGCCGTTCCCGCGCCAGGGCAAGGCGGCCAGCCGATGCGCGATGCCTACGTCGCGGGAGACCTTGCTGACGCCATGCGCAAGAACCCCAAGCTGCGCGTTTTTTCGGTGAACGGCCTGTTCGATTTGGCCACGCCGTTCTTCATTACCGAGTACGACCTTGCCCACATGGAACTGGAGCCGAAACTTCGCGGCAATATCGAGTTCGCTTATTATCCGTCCGGCCACATGATCTATTTGAATGTGGATGCGTTGAAGCAGCTGAAACGGGACTTGGCGGATTTTTATGCCAAGGCCGCGCCGGTCAGCGAAGTAAGAGGAAGCAAGTAGTGGCTTCAGCGTCCGGCAAAAACCATTGAACCATTATCGGAAGCTCTCGTTTTATTCGTAGCGCAGGGCTTGAATGGGGTCGACGCGGCTGGCCCGCAGTGCCGGCAACCACACCGACACAAACGCGACGGCGAGCAATATCACCGGGATCGCCGAAAAGACCACGGGATCAAGTGCCTTCACTCCGAACAGCAGGTTGGCCATCACCCTGGTTAGCCCGAAGGCCGCGGCGAGACCGATGACCACCCCGGCGGCGGCCAAGCGCAATCCTTGGAAGACCACCATATTTCGAACCTTGCCCGATCCCGCGCCCAGCGCCAACCGAATGCCGATCTCCTGCGCCCGCAACGCCACCGAGTAGGCCATCAGGCCGTAGATCCCAATCGCCGCGAGCAGCAGCGCGGAGCATCCGAAAATCGTGAGCACCAGCATGTTGAAGTTCTGCGAGGCGGTGGATCGGACGATGGTCTGCTCCATGGTGCGGACGCTCGCCACAGGCAGTCCACTCGCCTCGCGTAGTTCCTTTTGGATGGCCGCGCTAAGCGACAGCGGAGGGACACGTGTGCGAATCACCCAGGCAAACGGCGAGACCTGCGTGACCAGCGCGTTTTCGCCATCGGTGATCTGCGCCGAAAGCACGTACATGTTGGGACGCGGGTCGCGGTTAAGACCACCGTCGCGCACATCGCCCACCACGCCGATGATTTGCCGTACCGGTTCTGTGTTGAAGGCCGGACCCACTCCGTGCCCGATCACGATGCGGTCGCCTAATGGATCGCTCTTCGGCCAAAACTGCTTCGCCAGCGCCTGATTGATGATCACCACCGGCGGCCCGCCGTCGTCTTCTTGTCTGTAAGCGCGGCCCCGCAGCACGGGAATCTTGAAGGTCTCGAAATATCCGGCGGAAACCATGGTCCATCCCGCGCCGCCTTTGGACGTCGGTCCTTGGGGACGCCCGGGGATTTCAAACGGCAGGCCATATCCGCCCTCCAACGGGACGCAACAACTGCTCCCCGCTGCTTCCACGCCGGGAAGCGCCAGGATACGGCGCCGGCCCTCACGGACCAGTTGCGCGACGCCGGCCGGCGTTGCAAACCGCGGACCGGTCAGCGACATGCGCATGGTCAAGACGTTATGCGGGTCGAAGCCGGGATTCACCTGCCGAATCGCAATGAAGGTGCGGATCAGCAGCGCCGCGCCTACCAATAGAACCAGCGCGAGGGCCATCTCCGTGGTGACCAGCAACGCGCGCGTTCGATTGTGGCGCGCACCGGTCCCGCCGCGGCTGCCGCTCTCCTTTAAAGTGCTGTTCAGGTCCGCGCGCGACGATTGCACGGCCGGAACCAGGCCGAACAGGATTCCCGTCAGGACCGAGACGGCGAGTGTGAACGCCAGCACGCGCCAATCCAGCCCCACGCTGGCCCCCTCGAGTCCGATGCGCGGAATGTTGCCGGGGCTGATGCTCAGAATCGCGCGAATCCCCGCGTATCCGGCAGCCAGCCCGACCACGCCGCCGGCCAGGGAGAGCAGCACCGATTCGGTGAGGAGCTGCCGCATGATTCGGCCCCGCGCGGCGCCGACGGCGGCCCGAATCGCGATCTCGCGCTTGCGTCCCATGGCCCGCGCCAGCAGCAGGTTCGCGACGTTCGCGCAAGCGATGAGCAACACCAAACCGACTGCTCCGGTCAGAATCAGCAATGACTCGCGGATTCCACCCACGATGGCCTCCCGTAACGGCTGCACGGCGAATCCGGTCTGTGGAAAATCGAATGCAATAGGGTGCTGCCGTCGGTATTCTTTGTAGCCTGCCTGAAGCTGTGCGTTGGCGGAAGCCAGACTGACGCCCGGCTTCAGCCGGCCGATCACCGTGAAGTAGTGGCCGTTGTCGTCGGCATAAGGATCGAGCTGAAATGGAATGTAGACGTCGGGCGGCTCATCGATTTCGATTTTCAAATTCGGCCCTACCACGCCGATGATTTCGTACAGTTCCCCGCTGAGCGTTAGCCGCCGGCCGATGACTCGCGGATCGCCGCCGAAGCGCCGCTGCCAGAATCCGTAGGCGAGCACGGCGGTCTTGGGCGCCTTGGGCAGGTCTTCCTCCGCGGTATAAGTGCGGCCGAGGACCACGTCGGCCCCACACAGCCGAAAGAAATTCGCGCTGGCGCGGGTGGTTTGAAGCTGCTCCGGCGCGCCTTCGCCCGTGAGGTTCGCAACGTTGAAGGCGTAAGCCGATACGTCTTGGAACGCCTGGGTTTGTTGACGCCAGAAATTGTACTCGTTGGGCGCGGCGCCGTTGCCGCGGCCCTCCTTGAAGACGTTCTGAAACAGAACGATTCGGTCGGGATCGCGAAACGCGAGCGGCTTCAACAGAACGGTGTTGATGACGGAAAAAATCGCTGTGTTGGCGCCGATCCCCAGCGCTAGCGTCGCCACCACCACGATGGTGAAACCGGGCGTCTGGAGGAACATTCGCAGCGAGTGCTTGAGGTCCTTGAGGAAGGCGTCCATGCCGTAGTTAGACGGATGAAATCGCAATATGTTCCGGCGATCGCTTGCGAGTTTCCTAACCCTCCGGTCCCCTTCGCCCAATCGCAACCGATCATGACCGGCATCGTGAGTCGCGATGGTCGCAGTTAGATGGACATGTTTTTCGTTGCGACAACACCCCGGCCGCTTGCCGGAACCTTCCGGTTCTGGAGAATGTATGCGGCCACGGGGTCGAACCTGCGCTTGCCCGCCAGCCGGACCATCAGCGACAGCAACGCGGCGCGGCGCAGGTCGTCCAGTTGGAAGCTCAACAAGGCGCAAACGTGCTTGGCCGTCCGCGACACGTCGCCTCCGGCGAGCGCCTTGAGAAAGGCCTGCAAGGAACGCTCCATGCGCGGTGCGAGATCGGCACGCTCGGAGAGGCCATCCAGGATTTCGGCGATCTGGCGGTTGAGCACCGCGCGATCCAGAACGCCCGCTTCGGTAAGCTTGGATCCCACCAGATGGGCGCTGGGACGCTTGGCGCTTTCGATCACGCGCTGCCGCAAAAGGTGGATTTTGCTCGTGCGGGTCGGCATCGGCGGCGCGGTTGCGGCTCCTTGGAAACAATTCTGCCCGAAAATGATTCTTAGATCAAGATGCTACCATCAAATCGGAACCCCGCCGTATGCGCTCCCGCAGTGTTTTTGTAACATTCCTTACTTGTATTTGCCTTCTGGAGGCTGCCGCGCCGGCTCCCGGCGTCGCTCCGGAAATGCAAGCCGCATTGGACGGAATCCAGGCGTCCGATCTGCGGAATGACTTGAAGTTCATCGCTTCCGATGAACTCGAGGGGCGCGACACGCCCTCGCCCGGGTTGGATCGCGCGGCCGATTACATCGCCGATCAGTTCCGGCGCGCCGGTCTCGAGCCGGGCGCGGGCGCGAGCTATTTTCAGACCGCGTCGATGATGCTCGTCGAGCCGGATCTCAGCCATTTCGAGCTGAAGCTGGTATCCGGCGGCAAGGAGTTTGAGGCACAGCCTTCGCAGGCCTTTTTCTTATACCCCGTCGACTTGGATCTCAACGACGCGCCGATTTTCAAGCTGGACCTCGCCGACGACGCGCAGGTACGGCAGTTGACCAAGGGGCAAGTGCAGGGCAAGGTTGTAATCGCCGCGATGGATCGGCGGCTCATGCGGCGCTTGGAAGCCGCCGAGCCCGTCCTGCGCTCGGGCGCGCCGGCGCTTGTGATCCTCGTGGATCGGAAGGGCGAGACCACCCGCTATCGCTTCAATCGCAGATTGGTCGATCCCTCGGCGCAGCCTAACTCCGAAAACCGTCCGGCGCGCATCTTTCTGAGCGGCGACCGCGCCGCGGACTTTTTGGATGCCCTCAAGCCGGGCGCGAACGACGCCACCGCAGCCGTTCATTTTGCGGCCCTGCGCACGCCTGCCATGCCGCACAATGTCATTGGCGTATTGCGCGGATCGGACCCCGCGTTGCGCGACACCGCGGTCCTACTCACCGCGCACTACGATCACCTGGGCATGAAGCCCGAGGGTCCCGGCGATCGCATTTATAACGGCGCGAACGATAACGGCAGCGGCACAGTGTCCGTCATGGAAGTGGCGCGCGCGCTCGCCAGCCTGCCGCATAATCCACGCCGCAGCATCGTTTTCATAACGTTTTTCGGCGAAGAAAAAGGACTAATCGGTTCGCGCTATTACGCGCATCACCCGCTGTGGCCGCTCGATAAAACCATCGCGGATCTGAACCTGGAGCAGTTGGGCAGGACCGATTCGAGCGAAGGCCGCGAGCTCTCCAACGCCTCGCTTACCGGTTTCGATTATTCCGATCTCACGCGGTTCGTCCAGGATGCGGGCAAGGACACGGGCGTCAAGGTTTACAAGGACCCCAACGGCAGCGATCCTTATTTCCGGGACAGCGA